>CAYZMA010000020.1:0-18804 GCA_964479405.1 uncultured Candidatus Saccharibacteria bacterium | reverse complement strand
TTTCCTAATTTTTTCAATATATTTTTCTTTCCGATCTAATTTATCAGCCAGACGAGCTTTTAGTTTTCTAGATTCTTCTGGTTCAATGTAACCAAAAGCCAAGTCTTCAAGCTGACCTTTAAGTTCGCCCATTCCTAACCTGTCGGCTAAAGGAGCATAAATTTCCAGAGTTTCTTTAGCAATACGAAGCCGTTTTTCTTCTGGCACGCCTTGGAGAGTTTTCATATTGTGCAAACGATCGGCTAGTTTGATAATAACAATTCTAATATCTTTAGCCATTGCCATAAACATTTTGCGGAGCGTTTCGGCGTGGCGATCAAATTCTTGGAGTTCTTTTTCGTCACGAATCACCAGCCAGCGACGTCTGATTCGGATTTTGCTCAGTTTAGTAATACCATCAACTAGCTCGGCAATTTTCCGACCAAAATTTTTACGAATTTGATCTTGAGTGCAAGAGGTATCTTCACAGACATCATGTAAAAGAGCAGTGGCAATAGCTGGGGCATCAAGTTTAAGATCAGCAATAAAACTAGCTGTTTCCAGTTCGTGCTGAACAAATGGTTCGCCGGTAAATCGTTTCTGGCCTTTGTGAGCAACTTCGGAAAATTCAAAAGCCCGACGGATAAGTTTCTTATCCTGATCGCTAAGATAATCAAGTTTTTTTGCAAGATCATCAAAAGTCATTGTATCTGAAGCATACCATATCTTTAGGTGGTTGACAAATGGGTGGGATTGTGATACAATACCTTATAGTTTTGTTGGACAGAGAATGAATGATAATCAAGGAGGCTATTGAGATGCAGATAGATGAAATTGTAAAAGAAGTGAAAGGCGAGACAGTTGCGAATGTTACTCGAGAAAAATTTGATCCTATCTATGAATCGATCCAACAAATGGGTATGATTCAGCTTAACCAACTTGATAACAAGCTGGCAATCGGTGCGAGAGAAGACGACAATGAATATGATCCACAATACGATCCAGATTCACTTGCTCTTGCAACCATATCGCTTCTTTACTCTCGCAAGTCAGAACTGATTATTGAGGAAGCGAAGAAGCCAGATGTCAATGTGGAGAAGTTGATAGAACTGATTAAAATTTCTTTTCCAAGAATGTGGATGCTACCGCATTTAGCTCATTGCTTGGATAAGGAAATTGAGGATCGGGCAACTATAGAAACCATCGAGCCAGCAATATTTGGCATAGCCGGCTACATCAGTGTTAGTATAGCTTGCAAGTGTTGGTTTTACTAAAATAACTATAAGATCACAGAACCCGCGGAAGTATTTATTTCCGCGGGTTTTCTTTTATCTTAAAAATATTCAACAATTCCCGCTCCAGCGGTAAAAGTAGACTTTTTACAGGTATTATTCTGACTTTAAACCATTTTGATTAACCTCGTAGGTTAATTATGGTTAGAAATAGTGCTTGATATTGGAAATTATTTGCTGGAGCCATGGTGGGTTTTTGTAGACTAAATATAAAATTGCAATTATAAAAATAACAAAAATAATTCTATTAAAACAAGATTTGAAGCAATTCATAATTAATTTTCTCTAACCTAGAATCTATCACCTCGTAGGTGATGGAGGGTTAGCTACTGGCTTAGGTTCTGGTGGATGAGGTAAAATATAGGAAAGAAAGAGTAAAACAAAACCTAAACCACTAATTATACCCGAATAAAGTAGAGAAATTGTTTTAGTAGCATTATTTAGAGCTTCAATGACAGGATTAATCATTTTAATAATTTCCGGATCAAGATTAGTCCCATATTTTCCTAAAAGAATTTTAGGAATGGCTAAAGAAATAAAAGTAAAAACCAGCATTGAAAAAGCTGGCAGGAAAATTCCCCAGCCAACCCAGCGAAGAATGGCTGGCCACCATGAAAGACCTAAAAGAACTAGAAAAATAATCATTAAAATAGAGACTATTAGCGAAACTAAATAACCATAATTAATAACTTTAAAAGTCAATTTTGCCCGACCAAAAATTTGATCAGGATTTTTAATTTGCGCTAGTCCGTAAGTATCGGGGATTTGAGTAATAAAAATTTGAGAGGAGCTGTCTCTTGGAAGTTTTGATTGAAGCTTTACTTTAAAAGAGCGAAGGTCAAAACTAATATTTGGAAGATTTTGTTTGCCATTAAGATAAGCTAAAAACGGTTCGGCATTTTTTTCTATTTCGCTTTGAATAAATTTAGGATCAATAGATTGAGCAATACCAAGAGTGAGGGTTTTTGTTTGAGGATCATTTTGGCTATTTACCAGTGTTTCAGCGTACTGAGGCAATTTTTCGTAAATACCAGATTGAGCTAAAACTTTAATTAAGGTTTTGGCTTTGGCAAGATCTTTAACTTCGGCAAACATAATTAAGCCGGAGATTGAAAAATACAAAATAAAAACGATAAAACTAGCTAAACATTTATGACGCATATTCCCTCCTGCAAGTCTCGCTGTAGCCCGTCAGGGCGTAGGCGGACATTCATTTAACTCTATTTTACTTGTTTTTTATATTTTTTTCAAAAACAATCTTGTTCTGATCAAAAGTGATATTTAAAACTTCGTTTTTTTTAATAGTTCCGGCTAGAATTGCTTCCGAGAGCGGATCTTCAATTAAATCAGAAATAGCCCGACGAATTGGTCGAGCCCCATATTCCGGGTTATAACCAAATTTAGCAATTGTTTCTTTAACTTTTTGTAAAAAAGAAAGATTATACCCTTGGCTTTCCAATCTTTTTCGCAATTCTTCAAGGTTTAAATCAATAATTTTTCCAATTTCATTTTTACTTAAAGCGTGGAAAATAATAATTTTGTCTAGACGGTTAATTAATTCCGGTCGGAGTTCTTGTTTTAGGCGATAAGTCAGATCATTTTTCATTTTTTCATAATCGCTTTTGGCTTTCTTTTTTTGATTGCCGCCAGAAGCTTCAAAACCAATAACAGCCTGTTGATTTAGCTCTTTAACCCCGATATTGGAAGTTAAAATTATAATGGTATTGCGAAAATTAACCACTTTGCCTTTAGCGTCAGTCAGTTGACCATCTTCTAAGATTTGGAGCAAGAGATTAAAAACTTCCGGATGAGCCTTTTCAATTTCATCAAACAAAACAATTGAATAAGGGTTTTTCCTGACAGATTCAGTCAAGCGCCCGGCTTCTTCATAACCAACATAGCCCGGGGGAGCGCCTACCAAACGGGAAACATTGTGTCTCTCCATAAATTCAGACATATCAATTTTAATAATTGACTCTTTTGAGCCAAAAAGCTCTAAAGCCAGAACTTTGGCTAGCTCTGTTTTTCCAACGCCCGTTGGACCTAGAAAAACAAACGAACCAATCGGACGATTCGGATCGGCAATCCCGGTTTTTGTCCGACGAATCGCTTGAGAAATTTGCGCGATAGCTTCATCTTGACCAATAATATGTTTTTTAAGAAATTTTGAAAGATTGAGATATTTGCTTTTTTCGGTTTTAGTTAAGTTTTCCAGAGGAACATTAATCCAAAGTGAAACAACGCGAGCAATATCGTTCGGCGAAATAGCCGGACCTTCAATTTTTTCTTCAGCTTGTCTTAGCTTGGTTATTTCTTCTTCAAGACGACATTCCAGTTCTTTTAACTCCGCCGCTTGTCTAAAATTTTGTTTTTCAACTTCAACTTCTTTTTGCGATTTTACCAGCGCTAACTGTTTTTGAATATTTAAAATTTTAGGATTATTTTTTTCTCCCAATTGTAATTTCCAGGCGGCCGAAGCTTCATCAATTAAATCAATCGCTTTATCGGGCAAAAATCGGTCAGCGATATATCTTTTAGACAAATTAACAGCGCTAACAAGCGCCTCATCGGAAATTTTTACGCCATGAAATGCTTCGTAATAAGGTCTTAAACCTTTTAAAATTTCTACTGCTTCAGCAGGAGTTGCTTCAGGAACAACCACTTTTTGAAAACGTCGCTCTAAAGCAGAATCTTTTTCAATTACTTTGCGATATTCATCATCGGTGGTAGCGCCAACTAAATGGATTCTTCCCTTTGAAAGAGCCGGTTTTAAGATGTTGGCAGCGTCAAGTGAACCTTCAGCCGAACCGGCGCCAACAACAGTATGAAGTTCATCCACAAAAAGAATTACATTGCCAAGCTTTTCAAGCTCTTCCATAATTTTCTTAATTCTGTCTTCAAATTGACCACGATACATTGTGCCGGCAACTAAAAGAGCCAAGTCAAGCATAATAATTTGCTTATCTTTAAGTCCAGTTGGAACCATGCCATCATTAATTCTTTGAGCCAGCCCTTCTACAATAACGGTTTTACCCACCCCCGGTTCACCCACCAAAACAGGATTATTTTTCGTCCGACGAGAAAGAATTTGAATCACTCTTTGAATTTCTTTTTCACGACCAATTAAAGGGTCAATTTTACCTTCTTTGGCTTTCTGGGATAAATTAATCGTAAAATATTCTAAAGTATTCTTTGGTGGTTGTGATGGTGGCGGAAGTTCTCCTTGCGCCATTTCTGGTGGCATATTCTGGGGAGAAAAATCATCAAAATTAAATTGAGAAGGACTAAAAGGTTTTCTTTCAAGTTCATTAATATCTTCAAATAAATTATTAATTTGAATTTTAATATCCTCCGGATCTTCGCCGATACGGAGTATTATTTGATAAGCCCTTGAGTCTTCAATTGAGACAATCGCCAAAAGAAGATGTTCAGGATCAATTTGGTGGTGCTGAAAATCTTTTGCCAATATGGCTGATTTTTTTATGATTTCCTTTGCTTCATCTGAAAATACAGGTTTGACTAATTTTTTTTGAGAATTATTTAAGGAAATAACTAAACGAATTTGATCTAAAGAAATCATATGCTCCTGTAGAATAGAGTGAGCCAGAGTTCCAGGAGTAATGGCTAAAGCCAAAAGAATATGCTCCGAACCCATATTGGCTTGAGTATTTTGAGCAATTTTGGAAGCAGAAATAAGAATTTTTCGCGTATTTCCCGAGAATTTCTTGAAGACTTGATTGCCATCGGGCAAATTTTCTTCAGGATTTATCATTTATTTCTTATCCTTAGTTTTAGTCTTAGTCTTTTTAACTTTCTTCTTTGGTTTTTTCTCTTTTTTTTCTGGTTTTTCTTTTACTGATATTTCCTCATTATCAACTTCAACCGAAACTTCTTCTTCAAGTTTCTTTGCTTTTTTGAGCGCTACTTTTTCAATATTAATACTTCTGGAATTTAGTTTGGAAGCAAGTCGAACATTTTGACCGCCCTTACCGATTGCTAACGAAAGTTGATCTTCAGCGACTTTAACGGTGGCTTTTTTCTCTTTTTTATCTAGAGTAACTTTTTCTACCTTTGCCGGTGAAAGAGAATTGATAATATATTGAATTTCGTTTTCGTCGTAGAGAATAATATCAATTTTCTCGTCGCCAATTTCAGCCAAAACAGCTTGAATACGGGTGCCTCGTTGACCAACGCAAGAGCCAATTGGATCAATCCCTTCTTCGGTGGTATAAACAGCTACTTTTGAACGAGAACCAGCCTCGCGAGCAATATCTTTAATTACCACTGTACCGGTAGAAATTTCCGGCACTTCCAGCTCAAAAAGACCACGAATAAGATTAGGGTGGGCGCGAGAAACTAAAACTTGCGGACCGCGACCGGTTTCTTCAACTCCTAAAACATAAAATTTCAATCGTTGACCGGAATAATATTTTTCTTGAGGAATTTGTTCCGAAGAAAGCATTAGACCATTTAATTTTCCTAAATCAATGACCACAGTTGAACCTTCAATTTGCTGAACAGTGCCATTTATTATTTGGTTTTCTTTTTCCTTAAATTCTTTATAAAGCATTTCCCGTTCCGCTTCTCTGATTCGTTGAATAATAACCTGTTTGGCAGTCTGGGCGGCAATACGACCAAACTCACTGTGAGGTGTTAGCTCAATTTCAACTTTGTCCTCAATTTTAGCCCCTTTTTTGATTTTTTTAGCATCCGTTAAAGTTTTTTGATTTTGGTCGTCTTCAACTTCTTCTACCACATCAAAAACCTGCCAAACTTTTATTCCACCCGTTTCGGGGTCAAATTTAGCTTTAATATTTTGAGAAGGCTTGCCGTAATCTTTACGGTATGCCGCCGCCACAGCGGCTTCAATTGTTTCCAAAACGGTTTCCTTAGAAAGACTTTTTTCGTCGCATATTTGATTAATTGCGGCCATAAATGGTGAAATTGCCATATTAGCTCCTTTCAATGTAAAATCCACTTTACATTGTAAATGTTAAAATTTTATTTGTCAAATGGATATTAAAAAAGGTAAGTTTAATAACTTACCATCTCCATTTACTATTATATAGTAATTCAGAGCAATGTCAAGAAAATTTAAGCCCGGAATTGCTTCCGGGCATTTAACTCATTTTAAGAAGATCTTTAAGATGCTCTAAAGCTTTATTCTGTAACCTTGATATTTGCATCTGGGATTTATTTAATCTTCTTGAAATAGCAGTTTGGTTCAAATTTTGAAAAAAACGATATTCAATTACTATTTGTTCTTGCGGGTCAAGTTGCTGGATTGCTTGAGCCAAATCGCCAAAATCTGTAATACGCACCAAAGACTTGTCTATATATCCAACAAAATCTCCCCAAGTTACAATGTCGTATCCGTCGTTTGCATCAACTTCCAAATCAAGTGAAATTATCTCATAGACATTTCCCAACTCAATCGCCTCAAGGATATCTTCTTCGGAAGCTCCTATTTTATAAGCGATTTCTTGAATTGTGGGAGGTCTACTTAATTCTTGTCTCATGGCTTCTATAGTATTACTAACTGTAACATTAAATTCTTGTAGCCGTCTTGGCACCTTAAAACTCCAAGTTTTGTCACGGAAATATCGGCGAATTTCCCCAACAATTGTTGGTGTGGCGTAAGTTGAAAATTTTATTCCTCTATAAGGATCAAATCGGTCAACAGCATTAATCAGACCAATCATCCCGACTTGAACTAAATCTTCAATTGGTTCACCTCGGTTAGCAAATTTTCCCGTTAAGAAGCGAACCAAATTCTGATGCATATTAACAAGCCGATCTCTTTCTTTCCAACCCCTAGTTTCAGTGTAGACTCTGAAAAGTTCTTTAGTTTCCTCTTCAGAATCAATTCTATTTTTTTTGTCTAATGCAACTACCACAACTGCTCACCTCCCAACTTAAAATGTCAAGGTAAAAAACGATACTAGTAATATAGCAAAATATTTAAAGAATGTCAATGTCCTTGTGAAATAAAAACTTTTATTGGAAAAACAATAACAGCGTTAAAAATACGACCAATTCTTTTAGGCTGGCGGATTAAGCGATAAAGCCATTCAAGCCCAAGCGATCTTAAAAATTTAGGCGCGCGAGGCACAACGCCGGCAATGTAGTCAAAAGTACCACCAACTCCCATTGCAACCTTAATCTTAATATTACTTTTATTATTAAAGATGAATTTATCTTGCTTGGGAGCGCCAAAGGCAACCAGCAAAATATCAGCATTAGTATTATTAATTTTTTCAATTAAACCCGGTTCGTCTGGTGTACCGGCATAACAGCCGGCGATTTTTAGATTTGGGTAAAGCAATTTTATCTTTTTAGATGCTTTTTCAGCCACGCCGGTGGTGGCGCCTAGAAAATAGATACTGTAGCCTTTTTGATTCGCGAGTTTGGCTAGTTCCCAAGTTAAATCTACACCAGTTAAGCGCTCGCCGATTTTTTGACCTAAAAGCCACGCGCCTAATTTCAGACCAACACCATCAGGTATATTTAAATCCGCTTGGTTTAAGACTTCTTTAAATTCCGAATCTTTTTGCACCGTCAGGACAAATTCCGGATTGACGGTTACGATTTGATGAAACTTTTTTTCATCCAAAAAAAGAGTGATTTTTGCCATCACTTCTGCAAAAGTTAATTCATCAATTTTAACTCCTAAAATCTTCGCCATTTACTTGTATTTTACCGCTTCTACCTTGACAAAACAAGATTTTGATGCTAATATAGATAACTTATATAAAGATATAATTAAAATATTATTCAAAATAGTCATTGCGAGGAGCGAAAGCGACGTGGCAATCTAATTTAATTTAAAGATTGCTTCGGCTGAAGCCTCGCAATGACAATAATGACACATCGGCATTTACACATCGGATGTGAAAAGTCGGATGTGTAAATTTAAAGTCTTTCTAAAATATCCAAGGTTTGGCGGGCGGTTTTTTCCCAAGAATACAAGGACGCCCTAACAAGTCCTTTAGAAATCAAGGCTTTCTGCAAACCAATATTATTAATTACTTTACTCAAGGCAACTGCCATTTCAAACGGTTTTTTCGGATCAACTAAAACAGCGGCGGGACTGGTGATTTCGGGAATTGAAGTTCTGTTAGAGGCTACCACCGGCACGCCAGAAGCCATCGCTTCAAGGAGTGGCAAACCAAAGCCTTCAAAAAAACTGGCGAAAAAAAGAATAGAAGCCTCTTTTAGATATTTAATATAAGTTTCTTGATCAACATAGCCCAGTTGAATAATATCTTTTTGAATTTCAGCCGGAAGCGACTTAATAGTTTTTTCAATCCTGTCGTAGCCGAAACCCGGTCGGCCGGCTAAAATAAATTGATGCTTAATCTTGCTTTCTTTTCTAAGGATAGCGTAAGCTTTAATCATCCCGACAATATTTTTCTTCTCTTCTAGACGACCAATGTAAAACACATAAGGAATCTTATTTGTTTTAGTTTTTAAAGGTCTGTAAGTTTCTTTGTCGTAGCCCAAAGGCACAACCGAAATTTTCTGTGGATCAATGGTGTAAAATTTTAAAATATCAATTTTAACAAATTCAGAATCAACCAAAATATGGCATGCATTTTTAATTGAATGATTAGCCGCCCAATTATGGTACAAAAGATCGGTTCCTGAATATAGCTCCGGATAATGTTTAAAACCCAAATCATGAATTGTGACAACTGATTTTTTGGGGAATTTTAAGGGTAAAGTATGAGCTGGCACAAAAAGAATGTCCGGCTTGCGACGAATCATTTCATGAGTTAATCGTATTTGGGTCCAAAACTTGCCAAAAGGTAAAACCTTGATTTTGAAATTTTTCCCTAAATTTGACAATTTATTTTTAATTTCTGAAGGAGTATATAAAATATATTGATTTTTCTGGTCAATTTTTGAAAAAGCTTTAATAATTTCTTTTGAATAAATTTCGGTCCCAGTTTGATAAGTTTTTGCCACTTTTGAAGCGTCAATGCCAATTGTCATATTTATCCTTTTATTTTAACCATAAAACTGATTTTTTGAAACTTTCAAGATGCTCAATCGCCATTCCTGTGCCTTTGGCGACGCAAAGCATCGGGTCTTCGGCTGTTTGGCAAGGCACCCCAATAACTTTAGTAAAAAGAGTGTCAATGCCGGAGAGAAGCGCGCCACCACCAGTCATGACAATACCCTTATCCATAATGTCTGACGCCAATTCCGGCGGAGTTTGCTGTAAAACAGATTTTACAGCGGCAATAATTTCATTTAAGGGTTCTCTAAGCGCCACGGTCATATCTTGTGAAGAAACAATAATACTTTCCGGCAGACCAGTAATCACATTGCAACCGGAAACTTCCATGGTTAATTCTTTTTTTAAGGGCAAGGCGGAACTGATTTTATTTTTAATACTTTCGGCCGTCACTTCCCCAATCACTAAATTATATTTTTTTCGCACCTGACTAGCGATGACTTCATCAAAACGATTGCCACCGACTCTAACTGAAGAAGAAGCAATAATATCACCCAAAGCAATCACGGCTACTTCAGCTGTGCCACCACCAATATCAATAATCATATTGCCAGACGGTGAAGCAATTGGAATCCCCGCGCCCAGAGCGGCGGCTACCGGTTCTTTAATTAAATAAACTCCTTTGGCACCAGCCTGCGTGGCGGCATCACTAACCGCCCGTCGTTCGGTTGAAGTTGCTCCGGCTGGCACAGAAATCATCACTTCTGGTCTAAAAAGACGTATTCGTCCACTTAACCGATTTATATAATAACGGAGCATTGATTTAGTAATGCCAAAATTAGCAATCACCCCATTTTTTAAGGGATGAGCGGCAATAATACTATCCGGCGTTCGCCCCAGCATTTCTTTGGCTTCTTGACCGATGGCCATAATTTTATTTTGTGAAACTTCCAGCGCCACAACCGAAGGTTCATTAACAACAATACCTTTTTCAGGTATATAGAGCAAAATGTTGGTTGTGCCTAAATCAATGCCGATACGTTTTAAAATCATTTAACCCTTTTAATCTTAGACCCGATTGCTTTAAGTCTTTCTTCAATTTTTTCATATCCTCTGTCAATATTTTCCGCTTGTAAAATTTCCGTTGTGCCACTTGCAATTAAGGCGGCAATAAGGAGTGTTGCGCCGGCCCGTAAATCCAAACTATGAATCTTGGCGCTTTTCAAAGGTGTTAATCCGGTAATTTCCGCTTTAGTAGAACTAAGTAATTCAATTTTTGCCCCCATTTTTGTTAATTCTGCTAAATATCCCATCCGATTTTCAAAAAGATTTTCTTTAATATAGCTTTTACCTTCCGCTTGAGTTAAAAGCACTCCAAAAGGTGGTTGTAAATCTGTCGGAAAACCAGGATATTCAGCCGTGGAAATTTCTGTTGGCAAAATTTTTTCAGACTTTTTAATATAGGCAAAATCTTCGCCTAAATCAAAGTCCACTCCGATTTCTTTGAATTTTTCAAATAAAATCTTTAAATGATCTGGACGAATGCCAGTGATTTTCAAAGGATTTTTGGTTATCGCCGAAAGAATCATAAAAGTACCCGCTTCAATTCTGTCAGGAATAATCGTATGGGAAACGGCTTTTAATTGCTTTTGACCATTAATAGTAATTGTTCTACTTGCTACTTTAATCTTTATACCGGTTTTTCTAAGAAAATCAATTAAATCAATTATCTCCGGTTCAATGGCGGCATTTTTAATTTTTATTTCTTGTTCTTGCATGCAAGCATAAAGAATAGTGTTTTCAGTGGCACCCACCGATATTTTTGGAAAAGTAATAGTAACTGGCTTGGTTAAATCTTTGACTTTCAAAAACTCATAAGTCTTGCCTACTTCTTTTACTGCCACGCCAAGTTGTTTTAAAGCCCAAATGTGCAAATCAATCGGCCGAGAACCAATTGTACAACCACCGGGATGTGGAATGTTTAACTGGTCAAATCGAGCCAGCAATGGTCCTACTAATACAATAGAAGCACGAATTGCTCCGACTAATTTTGGATTCGGATTTTCTTTTCTTAAATTCGTAGTATCAATTTTAAGTTGATGATGATATCTAGTAAATTTTACTCCCATTTTTTCCAAGATATTAATAATCTTTTGAATATCTAAAATATTTGGGACATTCTCTAGAGTTGTCTCACCTTCTAACAAGCAACAAGCAGTAATAATAATTAAAGCGGCATTTTTCGCCCCCAAAACCTCAATACTGCCTTTTAATTTTTGTTGACCTTCTATAATAAATTTTGCCATAAGTATTTAAAATTATTTCTCTATTATTGTATAATATAATCAATGAATAAAAAAGAGATAAAAGCTAAAGTGCGCTTAGGCGTTTTTTGGTTTGTTTTAATTACTTCTTTTATTGCTATTGCTACCAGCATTCATCTTAAAGTAAATGGTTATAAAATCAACTGGCAAACTTTAGAATTTGTTCAAACTGGCATGATTTCTCTTGACAGTGTCCCTGACAGCGCCGAAGTAAAAATAAATGGTAAAGTTGAGAGCCAGACCTTGCCGAAGAAAATTAGAGATTTAGCTCCGGGTTATTATGATATTACGGTATCGGCTTCAAATTACCGTCCATGGCAAAAAACAGTTTTAGTCCAGTCAGGCAAAGCAAGTCTTTATCAAAATATTGTTCTATTTTTAGAAAATCCGGAAGAAGTGGCTTTACCAACTAACATTACAGCTGACAATATTAAAAATGATTTTCAAAACCAAACACGAAACTTGAAAATTTCCGGTTCCGAAATATATTTCCAGGATAAATTAATTACCCGTTTTGCCCAGAATATAAGTGGTGCTATTCTTTTTTCTGACAATAGCCATATTGTTTTTCAGCAAAATGATGAGATTGCCGTTGTTGATATTGATGGCTCAAATAGTCAATTACTTATTAAATTAAGCTCATCTGCTCCGACTTCTTTTACTTTGAAAAATAACGGTCGGACAATATACTATCTAGACCAAGATAAAATAATGGGTAAAAATATTAATTAGTTTGCGTACTTGTTATTATTAAACGATTAAGATTGGTGCCAACCGGCACGCAGGTCATTAAAGTCAAATTGTATCCCGATGTTTGATCTAAAACTGAAAGTTCGTTTGGCGAAACAATTTTAGTGTTATCAACAATATAAGTAAAATTTTTACCTTGATATTGAATATAGATTTGATCATCCGGAGCCAATTTTTCCAAAAGAGAAAAAACGTCTTTATAAGGTGATGCTACCCACGAGTAATACGATGAATGGCCGGTTATAAAAATATTACCTTTTTGCCCCGGTAAAGCTGTATCTTTAGAATGAACTACTCCTTCAAGCAATTTGTCATTAACCTCGCTTTCGCTAACATTCCAGATAATTGGAACATTGACGGCAATTTTGGGAATAACCAGTTGGGCTGAAGCGGTAGGATCAAGAGTTGGCAAAGGTGTGGGCGCAACTATATTTTGTTGATAAGGTTTTTTCTGAAGTTGGACTTGCCAAAAATAACCAATATTTTTAGAAATAGCGTTAAGATTAATAATAAAAAAAGTTAAAACAAAAAGACCGGCAAAAAGACCGGCAAATTTTAAAACTATTTTCCAAGTAAAACCCGACTTTTTTTCAGCTTTAAGCTTAGTTTGTTCGGCTGAAAAAAGATTTTTAAAATCACTTTCGTTAAAAAAACTTTCATTCAAAATGACTCCTTGGTGCCCGAGGTCGGAGTCGAACCGACATGGTATTACTACCATACGAGTTTGAGTCGTACGCGTCTGCCAGTTCCGCCACTCGGGCACTAATTAATTTATATCATAAAAACCCTTTAAATTCAATTAAAATCAGAGTAAAATATATTTATAGGGCCAGTAGTTCATCGGTAGAACGCTTCATTCGCATTGAAGAGGTAGAGGGTTCAATTCCCTCCTGGTCCAAAAATTTAAAAAAAGGAAGTAACTGATTAGCTACTTCCTTAAATCGTTCTATCTGATTGTTCTTAATGACTTTTTACAAACTAATTTCTCTACGAATATCTCCTTCGTAGATTAACCACAACTTGTTATCACCCTTTTTTCTTACAAGAAGATTTATCGCCTCTTGATAAGCAGAAAAAACTTTTTTTGAGTCTACAATACTGTGGTTTTCTTGAAGACCAAGATCGGTATCAACTAAAATTCCGCGAATCAAGGCTTCTTTTTTTAATGCTCGTATTTCGTGAATATTCTGTGCTTGGCCGAATCGCAAAACAAAGTTTTCCACAATCCGATGACACTTACTTCTGTAGCATCCAATAATGCCATAGAAAGTTGCTCGTTTCTCGTGATCCATCCAATCTGATGGAGGATTCCATGTATCCGGCAATAGGGTTTTTTGTTGCTTGATCTTTTGCAGATGAGTAGTATCGGCAACATCAAAATCCCATCGGGTAATCACACCTTCACTAATTGCATCAAGAACTCCACAAATAATGCAATCAACGGCAGTTCGGTAATCGTTTGATTGAGTCTGATTGGCGTGATGAATAAGAAAGTCAAGAGACCCAACAGAAACTCCAGCATAGACAAGCGCTCGTAAGGCATTATCTATATCTTCAATCGGAACTTCAACTAAAACTTTCATAATACCGACCTCCAAGTGGATTGATTAAATAAAATATACACCCTCTTGTCCTTTTAGACAAGTCTGTTATATTTAAATTACCTAGATAAAAGGAGGTTTAAATGGCCAATATTGACAGCTTAGCGGAAATTCAAAAACTTGACGAAGACAATATTTTAAGAAATACTCAAGAATTTCCAGAACAATGCGAACGATGTTGGGAAGATTTTAAAAAATTTCCCTTGCCTACTAGCTTTATTCAAGCTAAAAGCGTCTTGCTTTGCGGCATGGGTGGTTCTGGTATTGGCGGAGCAATATCGGCCAGTTTGGCTAAATTTGCCGAAATTCCGATTGTTACTTCAGCCGATTACGACATTCCCGGTTTTGTAAATAAAGACACTTTGGTAATTATTACCAGTTATTCCGGTAATACCGAAGAAACCATTTCGTCTTACAAACAAGCATCTGAAAAAACCAATAAAATTGTTGTTATTTCTACCGGCGGAAAAGTCGCTTCCCTTTCTACCAATTATCGCAATCCATACTATAAAATAAATTATGGCAGTGAACCAAGAGCCGCTTTGGGCTATACTTTAATCAGTATTTTAGCCATTTTTGCTAAACTAAATATTATTGAACTAAAAGATGACGATTTCCGCGAAGCAATTATTCTTCTTAAAGGTTTGCAAAAGAAAATTGATACCAATGTGCCTCAAAGTCAAAACAACGCGAAAATACTAGCCGAACGTTTAACGGATAAAATTCCAATAATTTATGGTTCCGGCGTTCTTTCGGAAGTGGCGCGACGATGGAAAGGCGAATTTAATGAAAATGCTAAAACTGCTTCTTATTATGAAATAATTCCCGAGTTAAACCATAACTCTTTGGTCGGTTTAAAATTTCCTAAAGATTTAAGATCAAAGATTTTTGTGATAATTTTGCAATCAAAATTTGATCATCCGCGAAATAGATTGCGTCAAAACATTACCGCTCAAATTCTTCAAAAAAGTCGGATAGATTACGATTATGTTATGCTTGAACCCTCTCCTACGGCACTGGCTGAAATTCTACAAACAATTCATTTTGGCGATTATGTTTCTTTTTACTTAAGCATGCTAAACAATGTCGCCCCAAGTCCGGTTGAAACAATAAATTTTCTGAAAGATAAATTAGACGAAAAACCTTTGGAGTAAAAAATGAGTAAAATAACCAAAATTTCGGCCGAAAAAATTCTTGATTCCCGCGGGAAACCAACTGTTGAGGCTAGAATAACAAGTGAAAATGGTTTAACAGCCATTGACTCTGTACCTTCCGGCACTTCAACCGGCGCCAAAGAAGCCGCTTTGGTTGATGTAGATACGGCTTGCGCAAATATCAATCAAATTATTGCCCCCGAATTAATTGGACTAAAGAGTGAAGATCAAGAAATAATTGATCGGAAAATGATTGCCCTTGATGGCACTGGAAATAAGAGCCGTTTGGGCGCCAATGCTATTTTGGGCGTTTCTTTAGCCGTTTCGCGCGTATCGGCTTTAGACCAAAAAATCCCTTTATATCTTTATTTAAATAAATTATTTCGTAAGATTTCTGGTGTTGAAATTTCGCCAAAAATTCCTACCCCAATGATGGTGATGTTTTGCGGTGGCAAGCACGCCAAAGAAACGGAAAGCAGTCTTTGTATTCAAGAATTTCTTTACATTGGCGAATTAGCCGACGGCATTAATATTTGGCATTCGGTGGAAGAAAGACTGAAAGAGAAAAATATTAAATACACTATTGGTTTAGAGGGCGCTTTTGCTCCGGAGCTTGAAAACGATGAAAAAGCATTGCAAATTTTAAGCGAAGCGGTTGAAAAAGCCGATATTTCTGGTGAAATCAAATTGGGACTGGACATTGCCGGTAATAATTGCCGAATGACCAACATTCAAATTTTAGAAAATTTTCAAAAATATAATCTTTTTTCACTGGAAGACCCTTTTGGTGAAGAAGATTGGGAACGTTTCGGTCAATTAAAATTAGAACTTGAAGAACTCAAAAAACCATTTCTTCTTATTGGCGATGATTTATTTGCTACCCATAAGAAATTACTTGAAAAAGGCATCAACCAGCTTGTTGCCAACGGCATTATTATTAAACCTAACCAAGTCGGTACTTTAACCGAAGTGATGGAAGTGGTAAAAATTGCCCACGAGGCTCATTATGTCAGCGTTGTTTCTCATCGCTCCGGCGAGACATCGGATAGTTTTATTGCCGATTTAGCTGTCGGCATTGGGGCTGAATTTCTAAAATCCGGCGCCCCCACTGCTCACGAAAGGCTCGTTAAATATCAAAGAATTGAAGAAATTAGCAAGGAATTGCAAAAGAACTAAATATGAATAGTAATAAAGTTATTTTAATAATTTTAGATGGTTGGGGAGTGGCACCAGCTTGGGGTGGCAATGCTATTGAAACAGCTGAAACCTTAAATTTTAATCATTATTGGCGCAAATATCCCCATACAACCTTAAAAGCATCTGAAGAAGCCGTTGGTCTGCCTCGTCATGAACCAGGTAATTCGGAGGTTGGACACTTAAATATTGGTTGCGGTCAAATTGTCAAACAAAACTTACCCGGTATTAATTTAATGATTGAAGATGGCACTTTCTTTAAAAATCCTATTCTTTTGGAAGCAATTCAAAAAGCCAAAGACAGCAAAGGCAATATTCATTTAATTGGTCTTGTCTCCGACGGCGGGGTTCATTCGCACATTTTACAACTTTTCGCTTTACTTGACCTCCTTAAAAAACAAGATTTTAATCGCGTCTATATTCATATGATTACCGACGGTCGCGACACTGATCCAATGAAAGCTTTGTCGTATCTTGCCCAGCTTCAAGAAAAAATTGACACTGTTAAAATCGGTCAAATTGAATCAATTATGGGCCGATATTACGCTATGGATCGGGACAATCGCTGGCCCAGAATAAAACAAGCCTACGATGTTTTAACTTTAGGCATTGGTCCCAGAGCCGAATCACCTCAAAAAGCCATTTCCGAAGCTTATCGCCAAGGTCAATATGACGAATTTATTGTCCCGACAGTCATTGAAACTTCTGATAAAAAATTCGTCCCTATTGGCGACCAAGACAGTGTCATTTTCTTTAATTTCCGCTCCGATAGGACAAGAGAATTAACTTGGGCATTTTCAAAGAAAAATTTTCGCCAATTTGAACGACAAAAATATCTACCCAATATTTATTTTTCTACCTTTGCTTTTCATGAAGAATTTGAAGAAAAATTACCGGTTCATGTTGTTTTCCGCCCTACTATAATTCCAGACCCTCTGGCTAAAATTATTTCGGATCACCATTTAAAACAACTCCATATTGCCGAAACAGAAAAATACGCCCATGTAACCTATTTTTTCAATGGTGGGCAAGAAAAACCTTTTCCGGGCGAGGATCAAATTTTAATCCCTTCACCTAAAATTGCCACCTACGATTTGAAACCAGAAATGAGCGCTGAAGAAATTACCAATACAGTTTTAAAAAAATTTTCACACTATGATTTTATTGTCATAAACTTTGCTAACGCCGATATGGTTGGTCATACCGGTAGTATTAGAGCAACTACTAAAGCTTGTGAATTCATTGATTTATGTTTAGGTAAAATTGTTAAATCTGCATTGCCAGAAAAAAGAGTCATTATTATTACCGCCGACCACGGCAATGCCGAACAAAAAATCAATCCTAACACCGGCGAACCTCACACTGAACATACAATTAGCCCAGTCCCATTTTTACTTATTTCAGATAATCCTCAATTCCAAAATCCCCTACTACAAAATACTAACAGTAAAGACAGCCTTGCCTTGTGTTGCATCGCGCCTACCATCTTAAAAATTATGAATTTACCGGTATCAAAAGACATGACCGGCAAAAGTCTGATAGAATAGAAAAGATTATGTTTAATACAATATCTTTGCGACAAAATAGAAAAATATCTAAAAAAGAAAATAAAATTGATCATTCTTGGTCATTTTCAAATAAAACTAGAAAAGATACTGCATACATTACTCATGGTTATCATCGTTATCCAGCGAAATTTATTCCTCAAATCGTTTCTCGCTTGACTGAAAAATATACAAAAGAAGGAGACCTGATTGTTGATCCTTTTGGTGGTTGCGGCACAACTCTTGTTGAATCAAAAGTAATGGGACGACCCTCGATTGCTGTTGACATTAACCCTGTTGCTGTTTTAATTACAAAAGCAAAAATCACAGCAATTAATCCAGTCGAAATTGAAAAGGAGTTCACTATTTTTCAAAAGAGATTGGAAACTTATAACGAAAAAACAAAAGTAAAAGCCCCTGAACATGAAAGGATTGATTATTGGTTCAAGCCTGAAGAAAAAAGAAAACTCGCTTTTATATTTGCCGAGATTTCAAAAATAAAAAATCAAGATATTAAAGATTTTTTCTTTTGTGGATTTTCAAATATTCTTAAAAATTGCTCAATATGGTTACAGAAAAGTAATAAGCCTACAAGAGACTTTGAGAAGAAACCATCAGAACCAATTAAAACATTTTTGAAGCAAATAAAAATGATGTTGCGAGGCAATGCACGATTATTTGAAATGCTATCAGAAAAAGGTTATTTAGAAGTTCCAAGTAAAGTAATTTGCACAGACGCAAGAACGATCCCTGCTAAAGATAACAGTGTTAGTTTGATCGTTACCTCACCACCATATGTTACCTCCTACGAATATGCTGATTTACACCAGCTCACTGCTTTGTGGTTGGAATACACAAAAGATTTAAGTGATTTCCGAAAGCGATTTATTGGCACTTCCTATCATAATAAAAAAGATTTGACTCTCAATAGCACGCTCGCAGAAAATATCGGAAAAGAATTATTAGAGAAGGATAAGAAAACCGCCGAGGAAGTTTCTACATATTT
>CAYZMA010000019.1:0-20305 GCA_964479405.1 uncultured Candidatus Saccharibacteria bacterium | reverse complement strand
ACCATTATACCTTGTCATCAGGACAAATAAAATGCCTTATTATTCAACGGCCTCACTCTTGAGATTTGACAAAAGCAATTTTTGAGTTTATTATATAAAGTCATTCTTAAATTCAGATAAAGGAGAAAAACAGTTATGAATACAGCAAGAAGAAGAATTATCCCCTTAAATACTGTTGGCATTTGTGAACACTGCAATACACTGCTTACTCTGCTTGATATGCAAAATAGCGAAATTGCAAAAGGCGAATGGCATTGCCCTAACCCTAATTGTAATGGTATTTTAGGTAGTCTATCGTTCGGTTATGAAGATAAAAAATCTAGACAAACTAAATGGGTCGGAACAGATGGCCAGTGGACTTCTACCAGACCAACTGAATATTTTTATCTTGGTAACTGGAAAATAGTCCCTTCAATACTCCCAAACCTTTCTATATTCTAGCGACCCTCTCCCCTTTGCGGATGTTTGGCTTTCCAGGCATCCGTTTTTTTTTACTTTTTGAGAACTTCTTTTAAATATTGACCTGTATATGATTTAGCAACTTTAGAGACTTGTTCAGGCGTGCCTTCGGCGACAATTTCCCCACCGGCGTCTCCCCCTTCCGGACCAAGATCAATAATCCAGTCAGCTGATTTAATCACGTCGGTATTATGTTCAATCACAACCACGGTATTACCTTTATCCACCAATGCTTGTAAAACTGCCAGCAATCTTTTAATATCTTCAAAATGAAGACCGGTAGTCGGTTCATCTAAAATATATAAAGTTTGACCAGTGTCGTGGCGCGAAAGTTCCGCCGAAAGCTTAATACGTTGCGCTTCACCACCGGACAAAGTATTTGCCGGTTGACCTAAATGCATATAGCCCAAACCAACCGATTCTAGAACTTTTAATTTATCATAAATTTCCGGAAAATCTTTAAAAAATACCAAAGCATCTTCAACTGTCATTTCTAAAACATCGGCAATGGTTTTGCCTTTGAAAGTTACTTCTAAAATTTCCTGATTATAACGTTTGCCTTTGCAATCGGGACAAGTAACATAAACATCGGGCAAAAAATGCATTTCAATTTTCAAAACTCCATCACCTCTACAAGTTTCGCATCTACCACCACGGAGATTAAAAGAAAATTTTGAAGCGTCTAGCTTTTTGGCAACGGCCTCCGGCATACCGGCAAAAATATCCCTAATATAAGTAAATAAATTGGTATAGGTCGTTAAATTAGAACGAGGCGTTCTACCAATCGGCGACTGATCAACAGAAACAACTTTATCCAAATATTTAAGACCAGAGATGGCTTTGTACTTGCCAATTTCAGTTTTGGCTCGATGTAATTTACAAGACAGGAAATTAGCCAAAATATCCAAAATAAGAGTTGATTTACCTGAACCAGAAACACCGGTAATACAAACAAAATTATTGAGCGGAATTTTAACATCAATATTTTTTAAATTAAATTCCGACGCCCCCCGAATAATAAGCTCTTCTTTATTCTGCGGTCGTCTTTTTTTAGGAACTTCAATTTTTTTACTTCCAGAAAGATATTGACCGGTTAAAGAATCGGTATTTTTCATAATATCTTTAACGGTTCCTTCTGCCACCACTTCCCCGCCATGATCGCCCGCCCCCGGACCAATATCAATAACCCAATCGGCTTTTTCAATTGTCAAAGGATCGTGTTCCACCACAATAACACTGTTGCCAGAATTTTTCAAAGCAGAAAAAGTTCGTAAAAGTTTCTCGTGATCGCGCGGATGAAGTCCAATTGAAGGTTCGTCTAGAACATAAATGACACCCATCAATCCCGTCCCCAGTTGAGTCGCCAATCTAATTCGTTGAGCTTCCCCGCCAGCCAGTGTTGAAGCGTTGCGATCTAAGGTCAAATATCCCAGACCAACATCAAGCAGAAATTTCAACCGTTCGGAAATACTGCTGACAATTTTGGAAGCAATGATTTTTTCATTTTCGGTCAAATTTATTTTTTCTAATTCCGAACTAAAATACTGGTGGAGTTTTTCAATACTCATTGAAGTAATATCCACAATATTTTTTTCACCAATCGTAATGCTTAAAACTTCTTTGCGCAAACGTTTTCCCCCACAATCAGGACAGATTTTTTCAACCATATACTTTTCAATTTCAGATTTTAAATAATCCGAATCTGTCTCTTTGTAACGACGTTCTAAATTAGAAATAACACCTTCAAAACCATCGGCACCAGCCGTCAGTTTATCACCATATAAAACAATTTGGCGCGTCTTGCGCGGTAGCTCACCCACCGGCGTATCTAGGGAAAACTTATGCCGTTTTGCCAAATCAGCAATTACTTTATTGTACCAATTAATATGAGAAGTAATCCGAGACCAAGGTCTGATTGCGCCTTCGGCCAAAGTCAGCCGCGGGTTGGGTAAAACTAATACCGGATCAATTTCGTAGCGACGACCCAAACCTTGGCAAACTGGACAAGCGCCCTGGGGTGAATTAAAAGAAAATATTTTTGGATGAAGTTCGTCAAGAGTAGTCTGGCACTTTGGACAAGTAAAATCTTTGGAATACTTTTTTTCTTTGCCAGATTCTACATCTTGCACAATTAAATTACCCTGACCTAATTTCAAAGATTTATCAACGATTTTTAAAAGTATCACTATTGGAACAGTGTTCAAATCTTGTTTTACTTCTTCAACCAAAGCTTCAATGGTATGCGGTTTTGATTTGTCTAAATTTAAAAGTTGGGCTTCAAGAGTGTCAACCAAAATGCCATCAATACGAATTTTGGCAATTTTAGCGTTTCGCAGTTGCGAAATTAGATATTTGTGCTCGCCTTTTTGCATTTTTATTTGGGGAGCAAAAAATAATAGCTGTTTTACACCTTTATGAGGATTAAATTCTTTTAAAATTTCGTTTGTCATTTCTTCCGGTGTGGTTCTGACTAAAACTTTATTACATGTGGGACAATGAGGATGGCCAATACGAGCAAACAAAACTCTTAAATAATCGTAAATTTCTGTTACCGTTCCAACAGTTGAACGAGGATTTTGGGAAGCGCTCCGCTGATCAATGGAAATAGCCGGGGATAAATTTTCAATCCAATCAAAATCCGGTTTTTCTAAATTACCAAAAAACTGTCGCGCATAAGTTGAGAGTGATTCAACATAACGACGTTGACCTTCGGCATAAATAGTGTCAAAAGCCAAAGAAGACTTCCCTGATCCAGAAAGACCGGTAATTACAACAATTTTATCTCTAGGAATTTCTAGACTAATATTTTTAAGATTATGTTCCCTTGCTCCATGAATGATTATTTTGTCTTTCATACTTTTGCTATTATAACAAATAAATATTCACCTGACAATACCTTTGAGTTTTGACGAGGCTATTTGACAAACAAACAAAATTTTCTTAAATTTAAGATACAAAGAAAATTATAAAACGGAGGTTAAAAATGCTAGGCGATAAACGTCCTGCGCCATCGGGGCAAGGAACAATTGTTGGCGCCAATGTCAAACTAATCGGCACTCTTCAAGATGCCAACGACATTGTAGTTCATGGTAGAATTGAAGGAGAAGTAATTTCTTCTCAAGCTGTCAGTATTACTGAAACGGCTTATGTCAAAGGACCAATTACCGGCGAAGTGGTTACTATTGCCGGAAAAGTTCGGGGATCAATTACAGCTACTGGAAAATTGGAAATTATGCCAACCGGTAAAATTTTTGGCTCAATTACCAGCAAGGATTTGTCTATTCGGTCCGGAGCGACTTTTGTGGGTAAGTGCACCATGCCTGAAGGCGAAAAGGAAGAAGAGGTAGAGTTAGAAGAAAATATCGCTTCAAAAGAAGGACAAAAAGCTACTTACGAAGTAGAGTAAAGTTTTATCAATGTACTACTATATAATAGAGCCTTCAAAAGGAAAATTTAGTAATCGTCAAGAAAAAGTTAGGGATATTTTAGGAAATTTAGGTATTGCCGGTGAGACAGTCACGCCTAATTCGGCTCGGACAATTGAAGAACTGACCCATCTTGGTATTGTTAAAGGTTATTCAACCATTGTTGCATGCGGTTCAGAATCACTTGTCAACAAAGTCATTACCGTGCTAGCAACTGAAAATTTAACTAAAGACACTGTCCTCGGTGTTATTCCTAATGAATTTGACACGCCTCTGGTTAGAAAATTAGGCATTACCGATATTTATTCTGCCTGCAATGCTTTGAAATCTCGTAAATTAGAAAATGTCAGCCTTTGTTTTATTGAACCAAACAAATATTTTTTAACCGAAGCCATTATAGAAAGCTCTCACAATAAAGAGTTATTTTTTTCAATTGAAAATATTAATGGTAAAGCTAATGTCCATAAAGTTGTAATTAAGCCTGGTCTAGAAGTTACCTTATATGACAAATCGCTTGAAGGCGGAATACTGAAAAAATTCTATCAATGGTTATTTAATAAAAAAGAAAAAGACATTTATACCAGTAGTTTTCAGACTAAACGAATTAGATTTGAGTCAGAAAAAGAAAATTTACCAGTCAAAGTTTCTAACGAAATTGTCGCGAAAACGCCGGTCACTTTTTCAAATCACGCTCGGAGCTTGAAAATTATTGTTGCTCGTGATAGAATAAGGTCAGAAAGAAAAGAATATCGGAGGAACATAAAATCAAAGAGTTAAAAATTAATCAAGAAATTGACGCGGATAAAGTAATTTTAATTGATCAAGATGGCATTTCGCAAGGAACAGTAAATTTTGATCAAGCTTTTTATCTTGCTAGTGATGCTGAACTTGATTTAGTTCAAGTTAGCGCCAATCAAACCGCGGGCAAACCTCCTGTAGTTAAAATTATGGACTATGGGAAGTACAGATATGCTCAAGAAAAACAGGAATCGCGTCAAAAAGTTAAAGCCAAAGCGCCGGAAATTAAAGAAATTCGCCTTAGCCTAAAAATAAGCAGTCACGACTTAAACTTTAAAATCAAACAAGCTCAAAAATTTTTAAAAGATGGTGATAAAGTCAAAGTTACAGTCAAATTGATGGGTAGAGAAATGATGTTTTCTAATCGTGTTAGAGAAATTGTAGAAAATTTTAAAAATCAGTCTAATGGTGAATACGAAGGACCAATTGAAAAATTAGGTAATCGATTTTCAACCATTTTAAGAAGGAATACAAATGAAACAAAAAACAGTTAAAACTGCCAGTAAAAGAATATCAGTGACTGGAAGTGGTAAATTACAACGAAGAAAAACTTCAGCTCAACATTTAGTTCAGGGTAAATCAAAAAGAACCCTTAAGGGTCGAGCTACATTAGTTTCTTTTTCGCAAGCAGACAATAAAAGAATAAAAAAGTTAGTTCCAAATAGATAATGTTAATTTTCAATTTTAATATGGAGATTTTATGCCACGAGTAAAAAGAGGTACAACAGTTAAAGCAAAACACAAGAAACTCTTGAGTCATACCAAGGGCTTTCGTCACGGTCGCAAAAATTTGGTCAGAATGGCAAGACAAGCCGATACTAAAGCCGGCCAATATGCTTATCGCGATCGTAGAAATAAAAAACGGGACTTCCGCCGTCTTTGGATTATTCAAATTAATGCCGCCTGTAAATTAAATGATATTAAATATGGTATTTTTATTAATGGCCTCAAAACCCATAAAATTGAACTAGACCGCAAAGTCCTTTCTCAAATCGCCCAAGAAAACCCAGAAGAATTTAAGAAGTTGGTGGAAAAAGTTAAGAGTTAAAATTAAAATGGTTGATTTTTAAGATAAAATGATCTATAATAGAGACTGGCTTTCTGGGAATAAACAAGAAGGGGGTGTCGCTTATTCGAAAAACTTTAGTTTTGCTCTTCTGCTTTCTAATACTAACAAGTACTAGTGAGGGGCAAAACAGCGCCAAAAGAAGTCACGCAATGGCGGGACAAAAGATAACGCAGAACAAAAGCGAGGCTGAACCAAAGCCCTCGGTACGTCGAGGGCTTTTTAAATTTCCAGCTCCAATCCATCGTAAGCCAAAGTGTATCTGCTATCACCTACTTGTTGAACAAGTTTGACCATTTCTTTATGCGTTTTTTGAGTATGGCCATTGTGAGTAAAATAAATCTTTTTTAAATTTTTAAATATTTTAGTAGTCGCAATTATTTCTTTCATCGCCAAATGATCGCTAGATGAACGATCAAAAATTGAGCCGTCTAAAATAGCAATTTTAACTTCTTGTAGATATTTTAAAGCCAAATCTAAGGAAGAACTATCGGGAATATAGGCAATTTTTTCGGCAATTTCTAAGCCAACCGTCGGCATCATTTTTGAGTGCATAACTTTAAAACCAAAAAAATCTATATTTAAAAGTTTAAAATGTTGACCCGGCTTCAAACGTATAATTCGCAAATTACGATTAATTTTTAAAAGATATTTTAAACCACCGACATGATCATTGTGTTCGTGGGTAATAAGAACTGAATCTAAATTTTCAATCTGCCTTGTTGTAAGTTGTTTTAAAATATCAGGACCGGCATCAATTAATATTTTATTATTAACTAAAATCACCGAGCGCAATCTTGAATCTTTTTTGTCTTTTGACTCACACTGCAAACATTGGCAATTTTCTCTGGGTATAGATTGACCATTAGACGAGCCTAAAAATTTTATCTTATATCTCATCATTTCTTTCGAAATTTCAAAGAGGCGCAAGTAACACACAAATTAGCCGATGGATAGGCCTTAAGACGACCTGTCTCAATCTGAGCGTGGCATTTTTCACAAACATCATATTTATTTTTATCAATTCTCGCCAACGCTCCTTTTGTCTCTTGAATTAAATTCTTCAGATTTTTCTGCAAACTTAAATTTTCTTGAAATTTTTCCACTTCTTGAACATTTTCGTCTTCAGAGGTACCATATTCAGGAAATTTACGGGTTAATTTGTACTGTTCAGACAACCTTTTTAATTCATTTTGTAAAACTTTTTTTTGTTTTCTAATAAATAGAGTATTTGAAATTTCTTTAAGCATAATTTTTTCTCCTAAAATACTTGAAAATTAATATTAGCACAGCGCTAACAAAAATAACAAGACTGGCAATTTGCCCGCCTTTTAAAATGTAAAAAACATCTTCCTGACGAAAAAAATCAATTAAAAATCTGCCAAGAGTATAAAGTGCCAGTCCTAAATAGAAAATAAAACCATTGGGAAATTGATTGATAAAATTTCTTTTGACCGTATAAAGATAAAATAAAATACCAGCGACCATTAATGACCAAATCGCCTCAAAAAGAGCCACTGGTAAAGTACCCCAAATAGACAGACGAGAGGTTGATTCAATCCCAAAAACATCACCAGAGAGAAAACAACCAATTCGCCCAAACGCCCAACCAATTAATAATCCAATTACACCAAGATCAAACCAATGCAAGATATTTTGCTGTTTCCTTTTTAAGATTAAACCGGCTGTCAGAAAACCAAAAATCAGCCCGCCAAAGGAAACTAAACCACCGTACCAAAGAAAAAACATTTCATGCCAATTTCCAAATTGATAATAGTAAGCAATCACATAAGCTAGCCTGGCGCCAACAATACCTAAAAGCAAAGAGAGAACCAATAAATCAAATAAAAAATTAGTCGGCAATTGCTCTTTTCTGGCTAGGGCATAAATAAAATAACCACCAATCAAACAACCAATGGCAATTAATAAACCATGTGTATAAAAATTAACTTGACCAAGGCTAAAAAGAATTGGATACATCATTTTTATTATTGATTTATTTGGACCAATTGTCAAACCACCATATTGAAAGATTGATTAATTTAACTTAAGATAGAAAAGAAGAAATTTTAATTTACACGGGCACATAGCTCAGTTGGTTAGAGCGCTACGTTCACATCGTAGAGGTCTCTGGTCCGAGTCCAGATGTGCCCACCATTGAGGAAAATAACGACGAAATGAGATATCTTATTATTGCCCTTATTAATAGCATCTATGGCATCTTGCTATTAGTCACTTTGAGATCTGACACAACTGGTTTTTATTTAGTTTTATTTATCGCTTCGGTTTTGACAATTTTAGGACTCGTGGGACTAAGTCTTTGGTTTTGGAAAACATTTGTTACCTCAAAAAGTTCCGACCAGTCAACCGCTTTAAAAAATTGGTATCAATTAGCCAAAGGAATTGATATCTTATTAATTTTAGGCCTATTTTTCCGCAGTTTTGTTCTGCAACCTTTTTTGGTTGAAGGTAGTTCCATGGAACCGAATTATCATAATCAAGAATTTCTCCTTGTTGACCGATTAAATTATAAATTTAAGCAACCCCAAAGAGGCGAAGTTATTATTTTTCAATTTCCAAAAAATATAGATGAAGACTACATTAAAAGAATTGTTGGACTTCCCGGTGAAAATATAAAAATTGAAAATGGTCAGATTTTTATTAATGGTCTTCTTTTAAATGAAAACTATCTTCCTTCTAACACCCAAACCGATGTCAGGGCTAATCCAGAAGATACGCTAAATATCACTCTTAACCCGGGAGAATATTTTGTTTTAGGCGATAATCGTGATAATTCTTCTGACTCAAGAGAATGGGGCACGGTCCCAGAAAAAAATATTATCGGTCGAGCTTGGCTTATTGCTTATCCTTTTGAAAATTTTGGTAAAGTTAAAAATCCGGTAACTAATTCTCTTTTGGGAAATATATAAAGGAGCATATGTCACTTAATTTTGCCAGTATTTCACCTCATCCACAAATTATTATTCCCGGCATTGGCACGGAGGAAGATTTACAAAAAGCTGTTTTGACCGTTCAAGCAATGAAAAAAATGGCTTTCGCTTTTGGAAAGGCCGACATTGATACCCTGATTGTGATTTCGCCTCATATGCTAATTTATCCTGACAAATTTAACATTTGCGGAATGAAAAAATTGTTTGGCTCATTTGCAACTTCTGGCGCGCCTGATATTATTGTTGAAGCAAACAATGACTTAGATATAGCCAACGAAATTGATAAACAATGTAATATTAGCCAAGTCAAATCCTTGCTTTACAACAACGAAGGCGAATTTTTTGAACTTGACCACGGTATCATGGTGCCTTTATATTACTTAAACAATCTGCAAGAATCCAGTTTTAAAGTTTTGCCAATCGCCTATTCTAATCTTGACAAGGAAGCTCATTTTTCTTTTGGTCAAGCAATTAAAGAAGTTTGTCAAAAATATCCTGGTAGAATCGGTATTTTAGCATCCGGCGATCTTTCGCACCGCTTAAGTCACGGCAATTCTGACGAGTTAAAAGCAGGTCAAGAATTTGACCAGAAACTGATCAAAGATTTAGAACAAAATAATGTCCAAGATATCCTTTCTTATGATGAAGATTTTGTTGAAAGTGCCGGCGAATGCGGTTACAATTCAATTTTAATTCTCTTGGGCGCTCTCTCAAATCTACCTGTTTCTCCTAAAATTTTATCTTACGAAGGACCCTTTGGCGTCGGTTATCTAGTCGCAAATTACACTATTCCTGAATAAAAAATGGATATTTAATGCAAATAGCAAGAGTTGTGCCCAAAACTAGAACTCAAAAGACGGGCATTTTTGATTATAGTATTCCACCCGCCCTCCTTCCTTATATCCAAATCGGATTATTGGTGGAAATTCCTTTCTCCGGTCGTAAGTTGGAAGGTATAATTATTGAACTTAAACGATCGTCCCCTATTCCTCATCTTTCGTCCTTGATTTCTATTATTGATCCAGAACCAGTGGTGGATAAAATTCATATTAAGTTGGCCGAGTGGATGGCTGATTATTATTTAGCTCCATTTGGTAAAACCCTTTTTGAAAATATTGTTCCTCCAGCCAAAAGAATGATTAAAAATAAAAATTTCAAACGGTCAACAACTTCCACTCCAGCAATAAAGATAGTACCTCACAAATCTTCTCAATATCTAATCATGGGGGATTTTTCTGATCGCTTAAAGTTTTACTTTCAAGCAATTAAAAAAACTCTCGCTCAAAATAAGTCCGTTATTATTTTAATCCCCGATCTAGCCCTTTTGCATTTTTTTACTCGGATATTTCAAGCACCTTACTCAATTATTCATTCAAAAATGACTCTGACTGAAAGATGGCTAGAATGGGAAAAAATTCGCCAAGGTAAAGTAAAAATTATCATCGGCTCGCAGTCAGCTCTTTTTGTGCCAGCGCAAAACTTGGGTCTGATTATTATTGACCAAGAAGAAAATGAAACTTACAAAAATGATCGTTCGCCTCGTTTTCATGCCGTCAAAGTCGCCGAAACTCTATCTAAGTTGACGGGCGTCAACTTACTTTTAGGCTCGCTCACACCAAGAATTGAATCTTATTTTCAAAGCTTAAAAAATGTTTATATTCTTAAAAAAACAAGTAAAACAAAAGACTGCGATATTACTACTATTAATAATGTTAAAAAAAACGAGATATTGAGTCTTCCTTTGCAAGAAAAAATTGCTGAAAATTTAAAGTTACGCAAAAAAATTATTTTGGTTTTAAATAGAAAAGGCGAAGGCCAATTATTTAGTGTAACCACCAATAAATTGGCAAAACTTGTCAAAAATCTTTGGCCTCAAACACGAATTGTTCGTCTTGAAGAAGGAATGAATTTTAGTAATTTAAATAAAAATTGGGATATTGCTATTGCCACTACTTACGCTTTAAAATTCCAATTCCCACCTATCGGTCTGGTTGGAATTATTGACGCCGATTATAGTTTAAATTTTCCCGATTTTAGATCAAGCGAAAAAAACTTTCAAATTTTATATAAATTTCTAAAAATAGGCGAGCAGGGGATAATTCAGACAAATTTAGAAAATAATCCCGTAATTGAAGCGGTGGCAAAATTAAATTATGAAAAATTCTTTTTAGATGAATTAAAAATAAGACATCAATACAATTTTCCACCCTTCACAAAACTCATTCGCCTTCTGTATAAAAATCCAGATGAAGAAAAAACTCAAAAAGAAGCCCAAAAAATTTACCAAAAATTAGCACCAATAGGAATTCCCGTTTTTGGTCCTGCACCCGCTTTTTACAGTAAGAAAAGAAATTATTACCGCTTCCAAATAATTATTAAAATATCAGATAGTTTTAAAAAAGATCAAACACTGCCCTTATTTAATTTTTTAAGAGCACTTCCCAAAGGTTGGATTGTGGACGTAGACCCGATGGATTTGTTATAATATAAATATCTTAATTGGAGGGAGGGATTATTTTGCGTGTTGGAATTTTTTCTGAATGCTACCACCCAACCTTGAATGGTGTGGTAATTTCAATTGATACTTTTAAAGCCGAGCTTGAAAAGCGAGGTCACAAAATTTTTATTTTTGCACCAGGAAAATCTAACTGCAAAGATAATCCTTTTAACATTTTCCGCTATCCAGCATTACCTTGGCCCAAAGACTATCCCCTTGCCTTTCCATTTTTAGCACCTTTACAAAATAGCCAAATTCGTGATTTAGGCTTAGACATTGTTCATAGCCAACATATTTTTACTATGGGAAGATTAGGTATGAGAGTTGCTCACCAGTTAGATATTCCCATGATGCATACATATCACACTTTAATCACAGAATATTCTCACTACATTCCGCTTTTTCCCAAAAATTTTACAAAAAATATTATTGTAAATCTTAGTCGAAAATACTGCAATAAATGTAATCAAGTAGTAACACCTTCGTCTCAAATGAAAAAAATATTGAGAAGCTATGGTATTAAAACCCCAATTGAAGTAATTCCTACCGGAGTTTATCTTGAAAATTTCAAAGACCCCTACCACAAAGAAGTTTTAAAAACTAAATGGCAAATTCCGGAAGATAAAATAATTCTTCTTTATGTCAGCCGTATTGCTAAAGAAAAAAATCTTGATTTTCTTTTTAAAGCGATTAAGCTGTTGCATCAAAAAAGACAAGATTTTCATTTGCTTATGGTTGGTGGTGGACCAGAGCTGGAATATTACCAGAATCTGGTCAAAAAATGGGAATTGTCTTCCTATGTTACTTTTACCGGCATGCAAGAAAAAGAAAAAGCCAATCGTTTTTTTGGCGCCGCTGATATTTTTGTCTTCCCTTCTATTACGGAAACACAAGGCATTGTTATTACTGAAGCGATGGCTTCTGGCATTCCCGCTGTTGCCATTGATAAAATGGGACCATCGGACATTATTAAAAACGGTGTTGATGGTTTTCTAACCCCCTTGAATATTGACAGCTTTTGCGCTAAAATAGAAACTCTCCTTAATAATAAAAAATTAAGAGAAAAGTTCGGAGCACAAGCTTTAAAAGATGCGGAAAATTTTTCTGCCAAAGTTTGCGCCGACAAAATGGAAATATTATATGAAAGAACAATTAATAACTTTAAAAACTATACCTAATTCAATCCTTTCAGAGGCGACCTTGCCAGTCATCTCTTTTGAAAATGATCTTTTAAAACAAATAAAATTGATGCGTCGCTTTTTGAAAACAAATGACGGTGCCGGACTAGCCGCTAATCAAATTGGTATTAAAAATAACGTTATTGTAATTGAGTTTGAAGAAAAAGAAAATTCACCAAAGAGTGAATCTATCCCCTTTCAAGCTTTTATAAATCCCCAAATTGTAGAGTGTTCTAAAGAGCAAGAAAGTTCCGAAGAAGGTTGTCTTTCCATTCCCAAAATTGAATTACCAGTAACAAGGGCAAAAAAAATTAAAATCCGCTTTCAAGACTCTCAAGGTAAAAAAAAGAAATTAGCCGCTTCCGGCATTTTAGCCCGCATTCTTCAACATGAAATTGACCACTTAAACGGCATTATTTTTACCGAGAGGATTAAAGAAAAATTTCTTCTTGATAATCCGGAATTTAAAAATTTAAAAATTGTCTTCTTTGGTTCCGGTAAATTTGGCGCTACTATTTTAGAAGGTCTTATTTTAATCGGTTTAAAACCAACTATTATAACTGAAAAAGGAAAACCGGCAGGGCGCGGTAAAGAGCTTAAATTAACTCCCGTCGCCGAAATGGCCCAAAGATTTGGCAGAAAATACACGGAAGTTGATAAGAATTCTCTTATGTCATTGCAAATGTTAGTGGAGCAATCTTTTGATCTTATTATTTGCGCTGATTTTGGCAAAATTATTCCCGAAAATGTTTTGAAAATGGCAAAAATTACGGCTATCAATATTCACCCCTCGCTCTTGCCAAAATACCGCGGCGCCACTCCCATTCAAACGACCATTCTAAATGGTGATAAAATTACTGGTGCTAGCATTATTAAAATGAATAATAAAATTGATCAAGGCGAAGTTTTAGCTCAAATTGAAACCAAAATTTTAGAAAATGATAATAGTTTGACTCTTTCTGATCGTTTGTCTACTTTAGCTTTGCAACTTCTTTTTGACACCCTGCCGTATCTTGCAAAAAATAAACTTCAAGCTTTAGAACAAGACGAAAGTAAGGCAAGCCTAACTCAAAAATTTCAAAAAAGCGATGGCGAAATAAATTGGCAAGAAAGCCCTGAAGTAATTGATAGAAAAATCCGTGCTTTTTACCCCTGGCCCGGCTCATACACAATTCTGCCCGACGGCAAACGACTCTTAATCCACCACTCCCACTTCGGAAGTGGGAGTATGGTCTTAGACATGGTTCGATTAGAAGGAGGAAAAGCGGTCAAATGGCAAGATTTTTTGCGGGGGTATCGTGGCGGAAAACCGGAGTGGTTTGATAAAGTAAAATAGACTATAATAGTAGTGGACAATTTTAAATTTAACAATTTACAATTTACATTGAATTTTCAATGAATCAATGTTTAAAAATTAATTAATTGAGTCATTGATTGAAAATTAGAAATTAAAAATTGAAAATTTCTACAGGAGGGTTGTGGATTTAAATATTTTTTGGAAGCCAAAAAAAGAGAAAGGGCAAGTTAAAACCATTACTTGGCTAGTTTTATTAATATATATTCTTGCCTTGCCTTTGGTTTATTATTTCCTTTCCCCCAGCATTAATAAATCCAAAGCCATTACTTACGACTTTCCAAGGTGGGAGTGGACTAACCCGGCACCAACGGGAAATGATTTAAACAAAGTGACCACTTGTCCCAACGGTTCTTATTGGGCAGTTGGCGATTATGGAACAATTATTAAATCTGCTGATGGACAAACTTGGAATAATAAGAATGATTATCAATATTCCGGTACACGAGAGAATTTAAATGATATTATTTGTTTTTCAGACTCCAGTCTTATTGCTGTTGGTGACAATAGTACTATTTTGCAATACGATCCTTCAATTCCAAGTTGGACCGCAAGAGCTATTAGTGGTTCTTACTCTTTAAACGAACTTGTTTTTGATAATAGCAAACTCTTTACTCATGCGGGTGGTACAATATTTATTTCAACCGATAACGGCACATCTTGGACCGAAAAAGCCAGCGGAAAAACAAATATTAATACCATGGCTATTAACGGAAATAATATTGTGCTAGGAGGATCTGATGGATCAGGAAATGCAACAATTTGGACATCAAATAACCTAGGAGATACTTGGGAAGACAAGAGTAGTCAAGTCGCTGGTGTTGCCGATGTTAATAAAATTATTTCTTTAAATAGCCAAACCTTTCTTGGCGTCACTTATCTTGGTTACCATGTTTTATCCACCGATAACGGCGCCAACTGGACGACTAAGCTAATCCAAGTAGCATTAGATCTTACCACATTATCTAAAATTGATGACGAACATGCCATCACCGAAGGTGGCTATATCTATACATCAACTTCTGATTCTTGGGTTACTCACAATTCGGTTGCTACGGATTTCGTTTCACTCGGAAGCAACAAAATTGTCGGCATTAATTCTCAAACGGGAGGTTCTTATTCTACGGATTCCGGTCAATCTTGGAATACTACAACTGTGTTGGTCGGACTTCGATCTATTACCGGATCAGGATTAATAGTGGTCGCTGTCGGCGACGATGGCGCTATTGATTATTCAGGCAACGCGGGTCAAACATGGACTGATAAAAGAAGTCAATTTTCCAGAACACCCACAGTAGTCGGTCAATTAAGTAACGGTAACTTAATTATGCCCGTATCGGCACCAGTGCCACCGGATTTTTACGGCATGATTTCGTCCGATAGTGGCGAAAACTGGACGGAAACAAGTAAAAATTTAATTGACTTTAATATCTTAACTTCTTTATCTAGTAACAACGCTTTATCTGGAAAGCGAAACCAAACTACTGCTTATTCCACTCAAGATGGAGGTATTAACTGGACTACTTTAAGTAAAGCGACTACAACCAGTTCAATTCTAAGATTTGACAATAGTAACGCAGTTTTTGTTGAGCAAGGAAAAGTCTTGACCTATGATATTTCCATTAATACTTGGTCAGGTACTCTAAAAACAGCCGCAGCTTTGAAATCATATAATAACGGTTTGATTTTGGATTCTGGAAAGGTAATTGCATATGGTGGCGGAGCAGTTGCTGGTGGTTATATAAGTGCTTCTGACCCAACTGATTCCACTCTCGCCACATGGGTAGCAGACCAGACTATTGGCACAAATGATTTATTTTTTGGCGCATCGTCAGGCACGAATGTTGTTTTGGCTGGCAACAACGGAGCAATTGTTGTTTCCAATGATTCTGGAGTCACATGGGAAGCAAAAACTTGTACTAATTCTTGTGCTACATTTGCTTTTCAAAAAGTTTTAAAAGTTGATAGTACGGGCGATCTGGATTTTGTCGCTATTGCCAACGGTGGGAAAATTGCCGTCACTCATGATGGTGGCGTTACATGGACTGCTAAAACAAGCGGAGTAACAGCAAACTTGGTTGATGCTATATCTTGGAGTGATAAAATAATGGCTGTCGGTGCAAGTGGTGCCGCCATAAAATCAATTGACAAAGGCGACACATGGTTAGCCGAGCCTGTTGGAAGCACGGCTGACTCATTTACCAGTATAGTTTTAGCAAGTGAAAGTCCTTTAAATATTATTCTCACTTCAGATACAAATGTTTATCGTTATCATTCCCCTGCCAATGCCACCGCCACCAAATTTTCTGTTCAACTGCCAGGGCAATCTTTCGTTAGTGGATCAGGAGTCAGCAACTCACCAAATACAGTCAAAGCCGGAGATTCTGTTACAGCTACCATTTACGCCATTGATGGCAGTAATAATTTAGACAAAGGTAATGCTTCTTACGCCGGTTTTACCAGCACTGATCCAAACGATACTAATCCGGGTACAATTCAACTAACCGAAGGAACGCTTGGACAACCTAATACTTGCGTTCAAAATCCAACTGAACCCACTAATTCAACTTGTGGTCGGGGCACCGCCAATTTTATCTTTCATACTCCCGACACATGGACTGTAACTGCCACCGATATTAATGGTGTCCTTTCTGCCGGCACGAGCAGTAATATTACAGTAACAGCTGGTGATCCGGCAAAACTTTATTTTTCAGGACTTCCTACTTCTTTAGATCTTGGTGCAACTTCAGGTGTAGTAACAGTTGGAGTAAAAGATACTTATGGCAATGCGACCACTGTCTCTGGCAGTAAAACCATTCATTTAGCCACCAATTCCGGCGATGGCCGATTTTCAACCAGTCCTAATGGTCCTTGGACTAAAGGACAATTGGATACCACCATTTCTTCCGGTTCCGGGAGTACGACTTTTTATTATCTTGACTTTAGAACTGGTTCTTCAACCTTAACTGCTTCAGAAACTCCTGACGCCGACTGGACTGACGCTAGTGGCACCATTGCGATTGGCACCGGCACTCTTTCACAATCATCTTTGACTTTATCCAGTAATTCCTTAACTAGCTGTAGCGGTTCAATTACCGCCACCGCTACTTTAAAAAACAATGAAGGTTTAGCTTTAACTAGTCGTACCATTCAGCTTCAATCTTCCCGCGCTACCGATACTATTTCACCAACATCAGCCGTAACCGACCTAGCTGGGATAGCAACATTCACAGTTAGTTCTAATAGCAGTGGCACTTCTACGCTAACCGCTTACGACCAGACTGATAATCTCTACCTACCTCAAACTCAAGATGTCCAAGTTTCCAGTTCCGGCTTAGCAAAAATTAATCTTTCAAGTAGCACCTCGTCACTTTCTGCCGGCTCGTCTTTTAACCTGACAACCACGATGGCAAATGCCTGCGACGGCACAATCACCGATTATACTGGCAAAGCGCAATTTACTTCTTCAGATAGAGATGCGCAGCTCCAAGAAGCAAATCATACTTTTTCAAGCAGTGACAGTGGTCAATTCACTCAAGCAATTACTTTAAATACTCCTGGTCAGCAGACCATTAGTGTTTCAGCCAGCGATGTTACCAGCGTTGTTTCCGTAACAGTGGAGGTCGGCGTTACTTCCAGTCCAGGCGCTGGAACAACCAGACCAACCACCACTCCTTCAATTATTTTTACCACCCCAACCGAAGAGCCAAAATCTTTAGTTCAAACTTTTCAAGAATCGCCGGTGGCTCAAGCTATTTCCAAAATCTTAACTCCTTTTACCGCGGCAGTCGCCACTTTGGGACTTTTTCCTTTATTAGTTCAAGCTTTCCCTCAAGGTTTCCATATTTTAGCTTCTCTTTTTCCGACCATCTTTACCGCCGCCGCAATTCGCCGTCGTAGAAAGCCTTGGGGCAATGTCTATGATTCTTTAACCGGTCAACCAGTAGATTTGGCTATCGTTCGCGTCTTTAATGAAACTAACGACAGATTAGTTGCTACTAAAGTTACTGACGAAAACGGTCGTTTTAACTTTTTACTCAACAAAGGTAAATATTATGTTAAAGTGGTCAAATCTGGGTTTTCTTTTCCACCCAAAATTTCCAAACTTAAAGCCGAACAACTTGCCACTCGTTTTGGTCCCCAAAGCGATATTTATTTCGGTCAATCATTTGTTATTGGCGAAGACGACACTAACTTGAATTTAAATATTGCCATTGATCCAAAGATTGCCACTTTGTCTTTTAACACAAGACTGCTTATGTGGACAAAAAATGGTTTGGACTGGTTTTTAATTGCTCTTTCTTACTTTGCCATTCCTTTAATGCTTATGGGCGCTGCCTTTGCCAGTATCGCCACTGTTGTTATTCCCTCAAAGTTTAATTTATATATGTCTGGCGCTTATGCGCTCTTGTTGGTCGCATACCTCATTACCAGCAGAATTAAAGCCACTAGAGTTGGTATTGTCTTTAATGCTAAAACTCGTCGCCCAATCATTGGTGCAACAGTTCTCATTTTTGACAAAGAGTACAATGCTATTCGCGAAATTAAAACCACCGACCAACATGGTCATTTTGCCATTTTAGCGCAAAAAGGTCAGTATTATTTAACCGTTCATGCTCAAGGTTATAAGTTTCCTTCAAAAGAATATAAGTTCAAAAAAGGCGACAAAAAGCTGGGCACTCTCTATTTAGGTCAAACTATTCACAATAAAAAAGCCGGCTTCGTCAATGTCAGTATTCCGATTGATAAGAGCTGAAATAAAATGACGAATAAATGACCAATTCACAATTAACCTAATTATTCTAATCAAATCCTAATATCTAATGTTAAAAATATCTAAAAATAACTTTTAGATATTGGAAATTAAGAAATTAGACATTTATTAGGTCAATTAAGTTAATTGGTTATTGAGAATTTATCACAGTAGGGCATCCAGCAAACTATAGCCCGTCATCTCTGGCGGGGCATCAATTCTTAAAATGTCTAAAATAGTCGGCGCAATATCAGCTAAAATACCGATTGGTTTTGTGCCATCGTCTTCAGGCGCATTTCTTTTGTATTGAGGACCAACTAACATAAAAGGCACCGACAGAACCGAATGTTCCGTATCAATTTGACCGGTCTCAACATTAATCATTTTTTCCGCATTGCCATGATCGGCGGTAATTAGAAATATAGATTCCTTAAATTGCTTTGTCAACCGACCCAATTCTTGATCAATTGTTTCAACCGCTTTAATTGCCGCTGGCAAATTGCCCGTATGACCAACCATATCCGCATTGGCGTAGTTGATCAAAATAAAATCGTATTGTTTTTCTTTTGCTCTTCTGAAAATCTCGTCGGTAACTTTGACTGCCGACATCTCTGGTTTTAAATCATAAGTTTTAACTTTTGGCGACGGTATAACTTTCCATTCTTCGCCAGAAAAAGGCACGGGATTGCCACCATCAAAAAAATAAGTAATATGAGCGTATTTTTCCGTTTCGGCAATATGAAGTTGCTTTAAATTTTGAGCGCTGATCATTTTAGCTAAAGGATTTTCTATCTTTTCCGATGGCAAAACAATTCGTATCGGCAAACTTTTTTCATACTCAACCAAACTGGCTACAAAAAGATTTTTAAGCAATTTTTTATCCGGAAAGTTTTGTTGAGGAAGAATAAAAGTTTCCACCAATTGCCTAATTCGCTCCGGTCGAAAATTAAAAAAGATCATGGCGTCATTGTCTTTAATTAGTCCCTGCTCACGAGTCTGACCCGTAATTGTCGTCGGCTTAATAAATTCATCAGTTTCTCCTCTAACATAAGCTCGTAGAACTGCTTCTCCGGGCGAATCAGCCACTTCACCCTTGCCTAAAACCATACAGTTGTAAGCTGAAAATGTCCTTTCCCAGTGGCTATCGCGATCCATCGCATAATAACGACCAACAACTGTAGCAATTTGGGTGTTTAAACCCAAAACCTTTATTTTTTCATTAAGTTTATTAACATACAAAAGAGCGGTTTTAATGGGAGTGTCTCTACCGTCGGTGAACATATGAATAAACGACGGTTGCTGAAAATGATTTTGTTTCAAGAGTTCTAGCAAAGCAAAAAGATGGTTAATATGACTGTGAACTCCACCAGCGCTTACAAGCCCGGTAAAATGAAGACTGGAATTATTTTTTTTTGTAAAGTTTAAAGCTTCAAGTAAAACCGGATTTTTAAAAAACAGGCCTGAAGTGATGGCTTTTGTGACCCGAGGCAAATCTTGGTTAATAATTCTTCCGGAGCCCAAACAAGTATGTCCGACTTCTGAACTGCCAACATTACCCCAAGGTAGTCCAACCGGCTCGCCAGCCGCTTCAATTAAAGCATGGGGGTAATTTTGCCAAAGATATTCAAAATTAGGCGCCTTGGCTAAAGCAATCGCATTCCCCTCTTTAACTTCACTGTAGCCCCAGCCATCCATAACAATTAAAATAACCTTGGGTTGATACATATCCCTCCTACAGATATTATAACAAAATTCGAAGCACGAAGCACGAAATAGTCTTGTCCAATACAAGATGAGCATGAAATAGATGCCAGTTCCAACGCA
>CAYZMA010000018.1:12664-20512 GCA_964479405.1 uncultured Candidatus Saccharibacteria bacterium | reverse complement strand
CCGCAAAGGCCAAATCCGATTGGCATTACCACAGTGAAATTATTGGAGCAAAAGGATAATCAAATAATAGTTCAAGGGCTTGATATTTTAGACGGGACGCCTATTATCGATATTAAACCTTACTGGCCGCAATATGATAAAGCCGATCGGGTAAAGTATCCCAAATGGGTGGATAAATTGGATTTGTAGTCAGAAAAGATATAAAGGGCTGATCAAGGTTCCAGACCCGAGTGTCCCGCCAACTTCTAATCGTTAATCGTTAATTGAGTAATTATGCTATTATTAATAAAGGAGGAATAATGGAAAATAGTATTTTTGATAATGAACCAGACAAATCTAAATTATCAAATTCTCTTAAGATTTTTTAAAATTATGAATGATGATATTACAAAACTATTTTTAGTATCTGTAAATGACAGTATTGAGTTTCAAGAAACAATTGATATTATTCAAGATAATTCTTCTTGCAACTTTTGGTTAATCGGGGGATTTATTTACCGGAGCATTGCGAGTAAATTGTATGGACTTAAGAAACCAAAGGTTGATTTTGATTTTATTATTGAAAAACCAACAGAAAAAATCCTATTCCCTAATTCTTGGAGAAGAACAGTTAATAGATACGGCAATCTAAAATTTATAAAGAACGATGGCTTGGAAATTGATTTTGTTCCATTAGAAAACGTCCATTCAATTATTAGACGCGGTTTATCACCATCGATCGAAAATTTTCTAACAGGAACACCATTAAATATTCAATCTATCGCTTACGACGTAAAAAACAAAATTATTAAAGGTGATGTTGGGATAAAAGCATTAGTCCAGCAGATAGTTGCTGTTAATGACTTCGAGCAAGCAAAAATCTATTCTGCAAGAAAAGGGAAATTGATTAACAATATTATACAAGAAAAGGCCTTATCGCTTGGTTTTAAGTCGATTCTTGTTTCTTAAAAACACAAAGGTTCCAGACCCAAGTGTCCCGTTTATTTTGAATAAAAAAATGATTAAAGATTTAATTGTCCAAGAAATTATTGAACAAAAGATTTATTTAATCCGTGGGCAAAAAGTCATGCTTGATCGTGATTTGGCTGTGCTTTATGAAATTACCACAGGTAACTTTAATAAAGCTGTAAGCAGGAATCTGGATCGTTTTCCGAGTAATTTTATTTTTTAAGCAGAAGCTTAAAAATCCTTATACTTTGGGTATATTTTACAAATAGTAATGTTCAAGCTTAACAAAGAAGAATTTCATAACTTGATATTCCAATTTGGAACATCAAGATGGGGAGGAACTAGAAAAAATCCCAGAGTTTTTACCGAACATGGCCCAAAGACACTAAAAATAATTAGCGCTTGGAAATCCATGCGCTTTTTTAAAGTAAATAAAAAAACCGACCTGAAATTTCGGGTCGGTGCTAGTCAAGTTTGTAGTAACTTCCGTCAATTAATCGCTCTCCGATAATATCTATTTGGCGTCGGTCGCCTTCGCCGGTTTCGCGACCAAGATCGTAACCCTTGTTTCCTGCCAAATGCCAACCGAGAATATACCAGATACCAAGAGGGAATAATATCCAAGCGATAATCAAGTCAGGACATTTAATTTTGGTTGTCGTCATCCCAAGGCCGTCAAGTCTGCCACGATAATAATTGTAAGATTCAATTTTGATAAATCTACCCGAAGAGTAAAAAAAGAATATAATCATTAAAGTAATACCGAAAGCTGAAATAGCTGAAGAACTGTCCAACCTTAATCACTCCTTTCCGACTTGATTAAATTATTATAATTCCTTTTGCTTATTTTTGCAATCTGTGGACTTATAAAAATTGCTAGAGTAGATATTTACCCTAGCAAATCATAGGATTAAAGCTAAAAACTAATTGTCCTCCAAGGGAATCGTAGGCTTGTTGGAATATCTTGGGCTTCTGGTTTAAGTCCAAAATATCTTGTAAATGGCGGTCTATAAACGACTGGGCGAAGTTATCGGCGTTATATTCAGACCAATTGCGAAATCTTCTAATAAAATTATTCGGTAGAGATGCGTAGAACGGTTCATTATAGTCTTTCTCGGCCAGATGACCCCATTCGTGGGCGATAGTAAATGCGATATGCGAATCCCAAGATGCGTCATATTTGAAATAGGGCAATGATGAATGGTCGCTATTTCTGTCCCAGTGTTGGAACCAATCATACTTGTCTTTTAGTAGACAGAGAATATTTTCTGGACACCACAGAGTAAAATAATTAAGATCGTAATAATACTTTTCAAAACGTCCTTCCCCGCAATGATGTAATTCAATCGTTGTGTTTCGTAGAAGATTTAATGGATAGAATTTTTCAAGGACATAGAAGCTATTGAATATTTCTATCATTAACCCGCCTGCTTTCAAATAGCGATTGGCAATTATTGCCACTTGGATCACCTCCAAATGATGGTATGGATTATTTATACTAGATTATATGTGTAGAATCAATTTAAAGAAACCGCAAAATAAAAAACTTGCCAAAAATAAGGTTCAAATTATGACCTAAATCTCGCGATCGCGAAAAAGAGGGTATAAAATAAACCTGTAAAATAGCAGGTTTTTTTGAATAGGGAGTGGCGGAGGATAGTTTAGAGAGATATTCAAATAAAATCTGCAGAGGCAGATATTGACTAATCTTATTTTTAAAGATAAGATTATTACATCCTAACCAAAGGGGGAAACGGCATTGTTGGATTCGGTCAAACATTGGTTTAAGGGTTTATTTTGCGGACTGAAAGAATGTCCCAAAGAAGCTATTCTTTCACATTTTATTCCAGAAAGAGAATACAAAGCTGAGTGCGGGCATACGACCAAACTTCGAGGTTCAATCACAAAATTTAGCGAAGAACCGCGAGAGATTGTACTTTTATTTGAAAATGGCAAAATCAATTTTTGTCTTCATTGTTTAGAAGAGGCAATAATTGCTTGTGCATGGTGCGGAAAAAGCATTTATCCTGATGAACCGATAACACTTTACAGGCAAGTGATCCGAAATTCAAGCCAAAGGAAGGATCGCGCGAATACGAACAAGGTGGAATAAAGTATTACATTGGTTGTCTTCGGTTTTACTGTGCTGATTCTGGTGCTGATAGAGTTGGCTTTTGGGTTTATCCAGGAGAAGTTAAAAGGGTGGAATCTCCTTTGGAGCAATGTCTAAGAACACAAGAGATGGTAATCGTTGAAGATTTAGGGGATATGAAAGAAGCTCAAAGAAATTAAAAACAATTAGCGCTTGGAAATCCAGGCGCTTTTTTATTTTTTTTTGCAAATCCAATTCGGATAAGTTATTATCAAGTTATGCCTGATATTGACCTAACTTTGCAACAATTTGCCCGGGAAGATGAAGAAAAGCACGCTAAAGAAACGGCGGAAAAGCTAAAACTTCCCTATATTAATCTGGTCGGTTATCCGGTCGCTCCAGAGGTTTTGGCGATGATTCCAGAAGAGCAGGCGAAGCGGGTGGGAGTTGTTTCTTATCTTCGCGCCGGAAATATTGTCAAAGTGGCAACTACCGATCCCAAGAGTCCGGCGATCAAGCCTCTTCTGGCGCAACTTGCTACCGCTTCTAAAAATGAATTTGTTATTTCCTATTGCTCCAAAACTTCCCTTCTCTATGGCTTGCATCTTTATAAAATTTTAGTCCCCGAAATGCCCAAAGAAGAAAAAGTTGTTGTTACAACCGAAAAAGAAGCCAATTTTGAAGAGGAAATCAAAACCTTTGAAGATTTAAAAGAAAAAGTAGCCACAGTTTCCACCACCGAACTTTTGGATTTGGTTTTTGCCGGCGCGGTTAAAAATAACGCTTCCGACATTCACATTGAGCCGGAAGAAAAAAATTTCCGCATCCGGTTTAGAATTGACGGCGTTTTGCACAGTGTTGCTACTTTGCCACTTACTACTTTTAAACAAATACTTTCGCGGATTAAATATCTTGCCAAACTAAAATTAGATGTTACTCATCCTCAAGATGGTCGTTTTGAAATTAGCGTTCTTAAAGAATCGGTTGATATTCGCGTGGCGACCCTGCCAACTTCTTACGGCGAAGCAGTGGTTCTGCGACTTCTGCCCAAAGGTAAAAAATTTACCAATCTTGAAACTTTAGGTTTTAATAAGTCGGCTTTAGCCGTGATTGACGAGGCGATTTCCAAACCGCAAGGAATGATTTTAAACACTGGTCCAACTGGTTCAGGTAAAACCACGACATTATATGCCATTTTGCAAAAATTAAATACTTCAGAAAGAAAAATTATTACTTTAGAAAATCCGATTGAATATCGTCTTGAAGGCGTGGAGCAAATCCAGATTAATGCAGATAGCAAAAATAGCAACTCGGGTGATTTTCAAAATGCTTCTCGGCAAAATCAGAATATTTCAGATGATCAAGGTGACCAGACAAGCTTCATTGATGCCTTAAAAGGTGCGTTAAGGCAAAACCCGGACACTTTAATGGTTGGTGAAATTCGCGACGAAGAAACCGCTAACATTGCCCTGCAAGCGGCAATGACGGGACATTTGGTGCTCTCTACTTTGCACACCAATAACGCACCGGCGTCACTGGCTCGGCTTTCGGAGATGGGAATTGAGGCATATCTTTTGGCCGGTTCCATTAATTTAATTATTGCCCAAAGATTAGTTCGCGCCCTTCATAAAGAATGCGCCGGCAAAGGCTGTCAAATTTGTCAAAACACTGGCTTTAAAGGCCGAACTGCGATTGTGGAAGTTTTAGTGCCGTCTAAAGAAATTGAAGAACTAATTTATAAAAAAGCGCCCCTGCGAACTTTTTCCGAGACGGCTCATAAATTGGGTATGAAGACGATGTACGAAGATGGCATGGAAAAAGTCGCCGCAGGAATAACGACTAAAGAAGAAGTGGAGAGAGTGACGAAACAGTAAAGCCAATTTATCTAAAACTGGTTGACAAACCTGTTTTTTTGTGATATACTCATAAAGTTTGAGGATATAGTTATATCCGAAAGCCCTTTAACAATCTGCATACTCCGTTCCGTATATTATAATAAGGAGCGGTTTATATATGTGGTTACGAACCTACTTCGTTACACCTACGAGGTGTAACAGTGTAACATTTATGGTTAGAAATTCAATCTTAAGGAGGACATTCAGATGAAGAAGGTATTGGTAGTTATGGTAGTTCTGATGGCGGTAATAGTGCCGTCCCTGTCTTATGGTCAGGAGCAACCTGTGGTCTATAATGACCCGCAAATGACCGCTCGGTTGGACCGGGTGGGTATTATTGTGAGCCAAGGGGTGCAGAAATTGTATCCCAAATGGCAAGGCAAATTAAGGTTTCGCGTCTACGACGATGAAGACCTCAACGCCATGGCCGAATCGTCGGGAAACATCTGGGTCAGTCGTGGCATGATGTCGGCGACAACCGATGATGAGTTGGCTGGTGTTCTGAACCATGAGGCAACTCATGTCGTTCAAGGGCACGGTCGGGCTCAAGCCAAAAAAGGCATTGCCTGGCGTCTTGGGACTTTGCTATTAGGTAAAGCCTTAGGCGTTAGCGCCGACACAGCTGATACCGGTTCGCAAATTTTAACCGGTATTGCCAGTGGCGGTTATTCACGCAAAGATGAACAAAGAGCCGATGATGGCAGTGTTGATCTTTGTATTGCCGAAGGTGTTGATCCATATGCGCCTGCAAGAGTAATGAAAAAATTGCAGACAAAATACGGTAATGGCTCGGCAAAAGCGCCGGTGATTGGTTGGTTCGCCAGTCATCCAGACACAGGTAGTAGAATGACCAGGTTGACGGAGCGAGCCCAAAAGCTCACTTCAACCACTCCTCCTAGTTATGGTCAGGTTGGAGCGGTGCAAGCCGCGCCACCTAAACCAGTATTTCTCGGTGGTGTGGCGGTTATTGTCCGCGACAACGCCGGCGGCGGTGGCTTCGGTTGGGGTGGCTACGGCAACTCCGAAGAAGCAGTCAAAACCACTCTTGAAAGCGCGCTTCAGCAGACCGGGCGATTTACGATTGTAGATCAATCCGGTCGTCAAGAAGCGTGGGACGAACAGGATTTAGGCGACACTGGTCGCATGGATCCCGAGACTGTGCCTCAAAAGGGTAAAACTCATGGGGCAAAATGGTTTGCTATTGTGACCCTGAATTATTGTCAGGTCACACAGCAAGGAAACGTGAATGTTGGTAGTTGGAACAAGCAGGCCGACGTTCATCTTATGAAAGCCGAAATCCGTGGCAAGGTCAAGTTAGAACCGGTTGAAAAATCGGTACTAGCATGGACAACCGATTTCCGCGGCTCGGAGATTGGCTACGAAGCCGAAACTTCAGTCAGCAGTGATTGGAGTAACGGCATTGATCTGAACTGGCAAAGCCAGCCGGCTGGTAAAGCAGTTGAATCTGCTTGCCGGAAGGTAGTGGCGGCTTTGGTCAGTCATATTGATGGTCAATCGCCAACTCAACAGCCAGCTTTACCGACTCAAAAGGTAAAGGCTTCGGACACTATGGTCATTGCTTCGCGATCCGATACGTTAGTGGAGTTTCAACTCCACATCAAACCTTTGCCCTTGGAGAGCAAGGTTAAGCCGATTACAACAACGATGAACGTTCCGTATGGAGCAGTTCAGTCAGCTGATTATATTTTGCTCATGTTCAAAGATAATACTGGGCAAAATGTGATTGTCGCCAAAATTAATATCCAAAAAGTCTCGGCGACAGAAATATGGGGTACAATTGAGTACCCAAAACTTTCTCAACTGGACTTAAAAAAAGTTCAGTTTGTCCGGTTGATGAAATCGGACTAACGAATACTAAAAACCCGTCAGGACTTTTGTCCAGACGGGTTTTTCTTATATCGTATTTTGAATAATTAAGAACTAAAAAGTAGTTGGTTTGGCAGCAAAGCCCTTAACTAAGTTGATGATAACTATGGCCGAAACGATGATCAGAATACCAATAATTGCATTGATTAAAGCAGTGCGACCCTTGGTAGCTTTTTCGGCATCGCCACCAGCGGTGATATACAAAATGCCACCGTAAATTAAATAGACAATTGCTACAGCACCAGCAAGCCAAAACACCCAGTTCACAATATTTGCGATAATTGCCTGAATACTTGGTGTGCCACTTGCAAAAGTAAGCGTAGGGATTTGAATTGACGCCGGTGCGGCATAGACTTTTTCGATTAAATTAAACATTCGACCTCCTTTATTTATTATATATTATTGTACTTTCATTTAATAATATTGTTTGTTGTTTGTCAAATGTCATCCTGAGTCGTCAGGCGAAGGATCTCCGACAAATGTCGGATGTCGCATTCGCGACAGATTCTTCACTACGTTCAGAATGACAAATAGATTGCTTCGCTTCGCTCGCAATGACGAACTGGTTATTTAATTGGGCGGGGTGAACGGTGTAGCGGAAAATAAATTCCAAACTTCCCTTACAATTATAATGGACAAGAGTATCACAACTATCCCAATTATGGCATAAGTGATAGTTGTTTTAGCTTTATTGGCTTTTTCTTCGTTGCCAAAAGCAGTAAAGTAGCTGTAAGCGCCAATAATTAAATAAACCATAGCAATTCCGCCCGCCAAAGCTATGGCAATATTATAAATATTACTAAATAAACTGTTGGCACTGCCAAAAAAATTACTTAATGTCCAAGTTGAAGGATCACCGCTGGGCAAAACTTTCATTTTTTATTCCTTAATTAGGGGCTAGTAAATAGTAATTGACTAACCAGTCCAAGAATTACGTAGGATAAAAACAGAATAATTAAACCTATTATGGCCCAAAGAAGATTTTTTCTGGCAGTAACAGCTTTTTCGGTGTCGCCACCCGCCATC
>CAYZMA010000018.1:9801-12626 GCA_964479405.1 uncultured Candidatus Saccharibacteria bacterium | reverse complement strand
GAATAAATAATGGCGACCACAGCCAAGGCGCCGGCAAGACCTAAAAGCCAGTTAATAATAACCGTGACTAAATCCGAAAGGCTATTGACTTTAGTGGGCAAAAAACTAACAGTCCCTAATTTACCAAGATCAAAGGCTTTGCCGGCAGTGATGATAGGGGGAGTAGTATTAGTCGTGCCATTGTTAGTGGTACCATTATTGATTGTGCCGTTATTAGTAGTATTGTTATTATCCACATTATTAGGATTATCGGTTGTGCCAAGTAAAGTGAAAGCTTGAGTGTCTTGGTCAAGGACTTTTTCGCTTGCATCAAAAAGATAAGCTATAAAGTAATGATTGCCAACATTACTACCGGCCTCACTTGTGTCCCATGTATAACTATAAGTTGCTTCTTGATCAACTGGTGGGGGTGCAAAACTGGTTTTAAGAAATGGTAGTCCGGCTACCGGATCAAAAATGCCTTGTTGATCGGTAATATAAAAATTAATTTTAATCGCATTAGCCGGCGTGTTCGTGATCTTAATTGGGATTATAATTTTATCTTTAACAAAAAAATTACCAGGTGGCGATGTAACAGTCAGATAATTACCAGCTGATGCCGGAAGAAGAAATAAGAAATAAGAAATAAGAAAAATTAAAAATAAGATTTTTTTTATCATTATTAAATTATCCAATCACGCTTCTTAAAATAACGCCGGCTAGAATAATTAACATCAGACCCACCAAGGCGCCAATAATATAATCTTTTGCCGTTTTAATATTGTCGGGGTTGCCTTGAGAAGTAATATAAAGATAACCGGCATAAATTATCATCAGCACCGCCACACCGCCGGCGAAAGGTAAAAACCATTTGTAAAGAATAGTAATGTAATTACCAACATTGCCGGCAGTGCGAAGGTCTCCTTCAGAAGGAAGTGTGTCGGCGGCTAATACTTTTTGGATAAAATTAATCATTTTAATTCTCTATCTTTCCGAGCAAAGTTGTTACTTGAACGGCGGCGCCATCAAGGACTGTTTGGGCTTTTTGTCCCGAAACAACTTGAGTAATGGCATCGCGGAAAATTTTTGCCACTAAAGTCGGTTCAGGGTTATACCAAGACTGGGCTGTTTGAACAGCTTCATCAACAACATTACCCGGGTCGGCCAGTTCTACCAGCGCCGGATGTTTTTGGGTTGTTTCAAAATAAGATTTCAAGTTATCTTTATTTGTTAGTCCGGCTAGAAATTGCCAAGCGAGTGTTTGATTTTTGGAAGTATTGGGAACCGTAAAAGTTTCGTAAGAAGTGAAATTGATAGGAGCTTTGCTGGCTTTCACTTGAGGTAAAGTTTCAATGGAATAATTTAGACTGGGGTTGAGTCGGGTAATGTCGCTTTCTTTAGCCGAGTAATCAATATAAAAAGCCACCTTGCCGTCGGCAAAGGCTTTGAGTGGATCGCCTATCGTTTTGGAAAAAGAATAATTGGGGTTGTTAGTTTTAGCAAAACTGGAGTAAAAATCAAGGGCGGTTGCCCCGGGAAAACTTTCTCCACCTAAAGTATTTATTGCAGTATGAAATGTCGCCTCGGTATTATCTTGATTGGTCATTTGGGCGCCGTCTTGAAGCATAAGGGCTGTTAAAATATCGGGGGCGTTGGTAATATCTTCGGTGCCTAAAGCCAGCCCCGATTGAGAGATGGTTGTTCCGGATTTTTGGGTCAAGAGGCGACTTTTAGCTGTTAAATCGTCCCAAGTTTTAGGTTCGTTTGAAAGAATCTCGTCTTCGGCTTGAGTTAAATCTTGATTTTTTGGTTTAATGTCGCTACTTTGAAATAAAACCAAAGTGTCCAGTGACAAGGGCAGACCATAAATTTTATTATTAATAATGTTTTGTTTAGAAACAATCTCTGGGTAAAGACTTTGGTAGGAAGTAATTAATTTACCTGAATACGGCGCTAATTTAGCGTGTTGTTTGGGCATCCAGCTTGAAGGAATACCCCAAATATCCACTTTGCCGGTTGAAAGCAGGTTTAAAGATTCAAGTTCGTAATTTTGAGGATCAATTTTTTTAAAATTGATTTTAGCGTTGTTTGCGGTTTCAAAAGCAGAAATATAGCCGGCAAGATTTGCCTCGTCCTCGCCGTAGGTGACAAGAGTTAATTCTTTTACTTGGGCATTATTTCTTGAATTTAAAATAAAATAAGTACTTAAAATAATTAGAACAATAATTGCTCCGCCTAAAATCCAATATCTTTTGTCCACAGTAACCTCCTTAAGTAATTTTAAATTCTAAATTTTAAATCAATTTCAAAACAATATTCTTTGTCATTCCAGCGAAAGCTGGAATCCAGAACTGGATTCCGGATCAAGTCCGGAATGACACCACGGGTGTCAATTTGTTTCAGATTTTAAAGTGTCAAACTTTTCAGGTATTTTTTAAATTCGTCGTTAATATCATCTCTTTGCAGACCAAAATCAACATTAGCTTTCAGATATTCTAATTTATTGCCGGTGTCGTAATATTTACCGTTTTCAATTTCCCGGGCATAAATTTTATGGCTAGACTTTAAAGCATTAATACCGTCGGTTAGCCAAATTTCGCCGCCTTTGCCGGGTTTAAGACTTTTTAAAGCTTGAAAGATGTCCGGGGTTAAAATATAGGCGCCATGAGTTGCCAAATTTGAAGGCGCTTTGTCCGGTTCGGGTTTTTCTACAATTTCTTCAATTTCAAAGATTTTATTTTCAATTTCTTTAACTTTGGCAATACCATATTTGCTTAAATCCTTTTTATCTTTAATTCTAACCGCTGAAATGACCGGATCGCCAAATTTGTCAAAGACATCAATCA
>CAYZMA010000018.1:0-9791 GCA_964479405.1 uncultured Candidatus Saccharibacteria bacterium | reverse complement strand
TTTATGTTCTATTTTTACTCCCGATATAACGATGCCTCCGAATTTTTCATAAACTTTAATCATTTGAGCTAGTCGAGGCGGCTTGGCATAAATAAATTCATCGCCCCAAAGGACGGCAAAAGGTTCGTTGCCAATAATTGGCTGGGCATTTAAAATTGGGGTGCCGTTGCCATAAGGGCCTTTTTGACGAATATAGATAAAATTAGCCATTCTGGCAATACGACGTACTTCTTCCAGTTGTTCCAGTTTGCCGGCTTTTTCCAGATAATTTTCCAATTCCATACCATGATCAAAATGGTCTTCAATGGCTCTTTTATTATAACCGGTCACAATAATAATGTCTTCAATGCCGGAAGCGACTGCTTCTTCTACGACATATTGAATAACCGGTTTGTCAATAATCGGTAACATTTCTTTGGGCGAGGCTTTGGTCATAGGTAAAAATCTGGTGCCGTAGCCAGCCGCCGGAATAACCGCTTTACGAATTTTCAATTTGCTCCTTTCAGTCGCAATGTGTTTATGGTGATTAATAGTGATTACGCCCCGCCTCTGGCGGGGCTGTGATTAGTTGTAACAATGAATCACTTAATCACGCGTCAGCAAATCACGGTTAATCACTCTCTTTATTCTGTCTTTATCTCTATCTTTTTCGCTTTGGTTTTTTCTTGTTTCGGAAGAGTAATGGTCAGAATTCCATTCTTTAATGTTGCTTGGGCTTTTTCGCTGGTTACAGGCATTGGCAGAACATAAGAGCGGGCAAAAGCGCCCCAGTAGCATTCTTGGGCTAAATAGTTTTCCCGTTGAACAGTTTCGGCTTCTTTTCTTTCACCTTTAATTGTAACCACTTCGTCGGTAATTGAAAGTTCCAAGTCTTCCGGTTTGACTCCAGCCAGCGGTGCTTTTAAGACAATATTGTCTTCGGTTTGAAAAACATCCACCGCCAATTGTCCTTCGTAGTCTTCCATCCAGTCATTGTTTTTTGTAAGTTTATCTTCAGCCATGGGACCTCCTTAAATAATTTTCAATTTAACAATTTACAATTTCCAATCAATGACACAATTCATCAATTTACAAACTGTTTGAAAATTAAATCATTGAAAATTCATTGAAAATTTAAATTGCTTTGCAATTTTTGCAGAGCTTCATAAATTTAAAATTGATAATTGTATATATTTACTATACTCGCGTTCATAATCTTTGGTCAAGTTTTTGGATTTGATATTATTTGTCATTGCGAGCCCCAAAGGGGCGTGGCAATCTGTCTGCTAATTGAAAGATTGCTTCGCTTCGCTCGCAATGACGTTCTGGATAGTTTCAGCGATTTTGTTTTTAGAGTTGACAAAATATTTCTAAAACCGTGAAAATCGGTGTTTTTAAGCCGTTTTTCACGGTTATGTTGACGAAATCATTAAAAAAGAATATAATAATGATATATGTCAAAAATACTTAATGTTTTTAATAAGATAAATTCTCTCCGTGAGAGATATTATAAAGCATCTATTGGCAAAGATGCGCTCATTAAACTTATCACTGAAGCTGAAGTTGCTGAACAGGTATATAACTCGAACGCAATAGAAAACAGCACTCTTACTCTTGAAGAAACTGAAAAAATACTTCTTCAAATTGATTTGGATAGATTTATTACCGAAAGAGAAATTTTTGAAACAAAGAATCTTGCTCGAGTTGTAACATATATAGATAAAAGAGCCAAAGAGCAAGAGCTTACCCTTCCTATAATTTTATCACTTCATGAAATGTTAATTTCAAACATTCGCGACGATGTTGCTGGAAGGTTTAGAAAAGATAATGAATTTGTTCGTGTCGGTAGTCATATTGCCCCTAATCCAAAAGAAGTGGTGGATCGTCTTGAAAAAAAGCTGGCAGAATACAATGCTTCAAGTAATGAAAATATTATCAAACGGGTAGCAAAACTACATCTTACTTTTGAATATACACATCCATTTTGTGATGGCAATGGCCGTATCGGTCGCGTCATAAATAATTATTTATTGATACGAGAAGGATTTGTGCCCATAAACATCAAATTTATTGATCGAAAAATGTATTACGAAGCGTTTAAAGAATTTGATGAAAAAAAAGAGACTGCTGTTATGGAAAAAATGGTCGGAAAAGCACTTACGAATAGCTATCATAAACGATTAGCATATCTTGAGGGTAAAAAAATTATTACCCTTGTGGATTATGCAAAAAACAATAAATTATCTCATTCAAACCTTATAAATAAAGCTAACCGTCAAACTATAGAAGCGTTTTTGGAAAAGAATATCTGGAAAATAGGCATCGATAATAAATGAGTTGACAAAAAAAAGACCGTATGGGATAGTAAATATACAAATGAATGGAGGGATTTTGAAAAGAATCTTTGTTAGTTTGGTAATTACTTTGTTAATTATTCCGGTCTCAATTTTTAGTGAAATAAAAATGGCTCACGCTGCTTATAACGCTGGCAATCTTATCTCTGACGCCGAATTTATCAACTCAACGGTTTTAGATGCCGCCGGCGTTCAATCATTTTTAAATACCAAAGGTGGCACAAGACTGCGGACTTTTTCGGAAGGTGGTAGAAGCGCCGCTCAAATCATTGCCGACGCCGCTCGGTCCAACGGTATTAGTCCTTATGTTATTTTGGCGACTATTCAAAAAGAAGAGAGTTTGGTGGAATCAAATTATAATTTTGATTTTCGGGTAAATTGGGCGATGGGTTACGCCATCTGCGACAGTTGTTCTTTAGACGATCCAAATGTGGTCAAATACAAGGGTTTTACTAAACAAGTTGATAATGCTGCCTGGCAGTTAAAATATAATTACAGTTATTATGCCGGCAATGGTTCGGACTGGAATGTTGGTCGGACAATGATTATTGACGACACGGCCGTTCGTTTTGCCACTAGAGCAACTTCGTCTTTATATCGCTACACACCTCATTTGCATGGCAATGAAAATTTTTATAATATATATAATCGCTACAAAGTTTTTTACTATGCTTCAAAGACAGGCAAAGGTGGCGCAAAATCGTCCACGAGTAAAATTAAATCATCTGCTAAAGTTGCGACAAAAACAGCGGTAATTAAAACTAAAACAGCGGTAATTAAAACTAAGGAAGTAGCTAATAAAGTTAAAACAGCGGTAACTAATACTAAAACAGGCAAATAGATTTCAGTTATGAACATTGGAATAGATGCCAACTGCTTGATTTTTGAAAAAGCTGGCGTTGGCAAATACACCCAAAATATAGTCAAAAATTTAATTAAAATTGATCGAAAAAATCATTATTTTTTGTATTTTTCTTTTTTGCGCTACCGGAAAAAAAGAGAAAAAATAATTAAAGACTTTTTAAAGCCGAAAACTAAAAATGTAACTTATAAGATTTTGCCCATCCCAACTTCTTGGTACGAATTTTTAACAACAACAAAATTTCCTATTACAAGATTGATTAATGACAAAATTGATGTTTATTTTGCCCCCTACGTTTCTGGGATTCCAAAAAATGGTTTTCCTAAAACAGTTGCGACTGTTCATGATTTAGTTTTTTTGCGATTTCCTGAACATAGGGGCAAAAAATTAACAAATTATTATCTTAAAAGGCATATAATTGCCACTTCAAATGCTCAAAAAATTATTGCGCCGTCGGTAGCGACTAAAAATGATTTGCAAGAATTTTTAAAAATTGAGTCGGAAAAAATTCAGGTCATCCCTGAAGCAGCAGATTCGCGCTTCAGAAAAATTAAAAATGATGCATTTTCAGACAGAGTAATTAGTCGTTATTTTGATCCGAAGCTTAAATATATTTTGTCGGTCGGAACGCTGGAGCCAAGAAAAAATTTAACGCGGCTGGTAACGGCTTACTCCTTGCTTCCCCATATTTTAAAGCGAGAATATAAATTAGTTTTAGTTGGCGCTAAAGGTTGGAATAACAGTGAACTTTACCGCGCGATTAAAAATCTAAATTTAGAAGACAATGTTATTTTTCTGGGATTTGTGTCTGACGAAGATTTGCCTTATATTTATAATAGGGCAAATATTTTTGTCTATCCGGCCTTGTACGAAGGTTTTGGTTTGCCGCCCTTGGAAGCAATGGCAAGCGGTGTGCCGGTAATAGTTTCTGCTAATTCTTCCTTGCCGGAAGTGGTGGGTAATGCTGCTATTTTACTTGATGTCAAAAATGAAGAAGAAATCGCTCAAGCAATTAAAGAAGTTATTTTAAAAGAAAAATTAAGACAAAAACTGGTCAAGCGCGGGTTTGAGCAAGCTAAAAAGTTTTCTTGGGCCACGGCAGCAAAAGAAACATTAAAAGTGTTGGAAGAGGTTGGTAAAAGGAGGGATTAATCAAAAAATTTATTAGTTTTATAAAAAGCGACTTTGTTATTGCTCTAGTTGTTTTTTTAATTGCGGTTTTTGTGCGCGCTATTCCGGAAATAAAAGCCGGTATTTGGCCGATTGGTTATGATACCTTCAATACTTACGCCGCCGAGCTGGTAACTTATCAAGGTCCCTTAATTAATTGGTTAAAAACAGCTAATTTAATTTATTTTCTTTTTTTGCCTTTTAAATTGGCAGGTTTAGATGTCAGCTTTATTATTAAACTTTTTGGTCCATTGCTTTTTGGCGGTCTTGCTTTAAGTTTTTATTACTTCGCCCGTTATTTTGTCGGTCTGAAACCCTTAAAAGCTTTTTTAGCGACGCTCTTAATCATTTTCCAATTGGCAACTTTGCGTTTAAGCTGGGATCTTTACAGGAATGAGTTAGGACTAATTTTTCTCTTTTGGGCGCTAATAAATCTTCATAATTTAAAAAAAATCAAAAATTGGATTTTGGTCTCGCTATTTAGTATTTTAGTTGCTCTATCTAACGAATTAGTTACTGTTGTTCTTTTTGTTTCACTAATTAGCTTCTTTTTCTTTCTGGTCAAGAAAAAGCAATATACAGATATACCAAAAGTGGTACTGCCTTTGCTGTTTAGTGGTTTGATCTTTTTGATTGTTATTCGTTCATCGGGTCAAAGTTTATATAGCTCTCACGTAATTTTTACTTCAGAAAGCAATTATTTGGTTTGGCGCTATGTTTATCAATACAGTAAAGAAATGTCTTACCAAACTCTTCTTAACACTATCGTCAGTATATTTTGGCTATTTTTTCGTTTTTTATTGCCCTTGTCTTTGTATGGTTTTTGGTTACTGCGAAAAAATTTTATTTTGACTGTTATTACTCTTTGGCTTTTGGCTGGCACTTTTTCGTCCTTAATTTTTGCTGGCACGGGCATTATGGTTTGGGAAAGATGGCTAATTATGCTTGCTTTTCCTTTTGCTATTTACTTTGTTGAAGGCGCTTTTCAATTAGGCGCTTATATAGCAAAACCTAAAAAATGGGGACAACATTTTAAAGGTTTAAAAGTAACATTAGCGGTCATATTTTGGCTGGCGTTTCTAGGTCTTTTAATTTGGCAAGCAGCGCCATTTTTAACCAAAAATTATTCCGATGCCAAGCCGCCTTTAGCCGACGATCAACTGAATAATTACTTTCCGCGGACAATGGTTCATAACTCGGTAGGATTTAATAAAATTGATAGGACTCTTGACTGCATCAAATGGCTCAATCAAGATGCTCCGTCTGGTTCAATTACTCTGGTTGACAATCGTTACCGGGGTTTGATGTTAAGTAATTTTACAATGGACAATCGTTATATTATCACTAACTCTTGGTCGGAAAAATTTCCGAAAACCAGCTTTGACTACGCGAAGAATAAAAAATATTGGCCAATTTATCTTATTTGGAATAATACAGGTAGCATTAAAGGATTTGATTTGGTTCATGCCAGTGGTAATATGGGAATTTTTAAGGCAAAACCTTACTAAAATAAAATTTGGAAAAAATTTTTGCTTGGATATTTTATTTCCAAAGTTCTGTTTTAGTTGCAGTAAAGAAGGTAATTGGCTTTGTGATTCTTGCCTTGAAAAAATTGTTTTTGTAAAAACTCAAGTTTGCTCTACTTGTGGTCGGATTTCAGAAACCGGCAAATTTTGCCAGCCATGTCTTAGACTGCTTCCTGAAAGAAGAAATCTTTCCGGAATCATCTCAACCTGTTACTTTGAAGAAGGGCCAATTAGAGAGTTGGTCCACAATTTTAAATATAATCATATTTTAGAACTTGGAGATTTTTTCGGTCAAATTATGGCATCTGTATTGCGAGAAAATCTAATTCTTGAAAAAGATACAATAATTGCGCCGGTGCCCTTGCATTTCTTGCGTCAAAGTCAAAGGGGTTATAATCAAGCTGAAATTTTAGCCCAAGTGGTGGCCGAAAAATTGTCCTTGCCATTTGAAAAAGTGCTTAAAAGAACCCATCGGACAAAAAGACAAGTTGATCTTACGGGTAATGCTCGGCGAGAAAATTTAAAAAGTGTTTTTGAAGTTTGTTCTGGGAAAAATATCTCCGGCAAGATAATTATTTTAGTGGATGATATTACAACCACCGGTACAACACTGACAGAATGCGCGAAGGTTTTAAAGGGAAAAGGGGCAAAAAAAGTTTGGGGATTGGTAATTGCGAGAGGTTGACAAGAGGAGATTTTTTCTTTTAAGATAAAATCTATGAAGATATCAAAAGATACAACCATTGCGGTCTGTGGTCTTGGCTATGTTGGTTTGCCGGTAGCCCTCCTTTTTGCAAAAGCGGGTTTTCGTGTTTTTGGGGTCAACAGAGGTCAAGAGAAGGTTGATAAAATAAATTTGGGTAAAAATACCATTGAAGGCAAAGAACCGGGTTTAAAAGAATTGGTTAAAGCCGTTCATCTTCAAGGTAATTTTGAAGCAACTACCGATTCAAAAGTCTATCATCAAGCTGATATAATTTTGGTGGCGGTGGAAACACCTGTTGAAGACATTACCCATGAACCGGCTTATGTCGCTCTAAAAAGCGCCCTAAAAGACATTGGTCAAAATATGAAAAGAGGGACACTGGTTATTATTGAGTCAACCATTGCTCCCGGGACAATGGAAAAAGTGGTCAAACCTATTCTTGAGCAGGAATCAGGTTTGGTAGTCAATAAAGGTTTTTTTTTGGCTAATTGTCCCGAGCGTTTAATGCCCGGCTATTTGCTTTCAAATATCCAGAATTACAACCGAGTTTTAGGTGGAATGAACAAAAAAGCCACCGAGATTGCCAAGAAATTATACAAAAATATAATCTCCGGTGAGATTGAAGAGACAGATTGCATTACGGCTGAAATTGTCAAATCGGGCGAAAACACTTATCGCGATGTTCAAATTGCTTTTGCCAACGAAATGGCCCTTCTTTGCGAAGCCATGGGAGCTAATGTTTGGGAAGTAAGACGCTTAATTAATAACTGCAAGAAAATAGGCGAAACCAGGCCGGAAGCTTTGCGCCAGATGCACTCGCCTGGCGCTGGTGTCGGTGGTCATTGTATTCCGAAGGACAGTTGGCTTTTAATTTATGGCGCCAAAGATTTACTTGAGCCAAAATTAATTCCGTTGTCGCGCCATATTAACGATTTTATGCCCCGCCACACCTTTCATTTGTTAAAAAATGCTTTTCATGAAACCGGTAAAAATTTAGAAAAGGCTAAAATTGCCGTTTTGGGTTTTGCTTACGCTGGTAATTCTGATGATACTCGCAACACACCGACTGAACCTCTATTGAAACTACTGGAAGCAACCGGAGCGGAAATTGTTGTTCACGATCCGTTTGTCAAAGAATATAAAAATCCTTTGGAAGAAGCATTAAAAGGGGCGCAAGCTTTGGTTTTAATGGCCGATCACGACCAGTATAAAAAAATAGATATTAAAAAGATAAAAAAATTGATGAAATCTAAACCAATTATTATTGACGGTCGCAATGTTTTTGATAAAGCCAAAGCTCAAAAGCTTGGATTCATTTATAAGGGAATTGGGAATATTTAGAATAGATTGCTTCGCTGTCGCTCGCAATGACACTTATTTTATGTCATTGCGAGGAGCAAAGCGACGAAGCAATCTATCTCGTGATGACAAATTATATGGCATTGATGATATATTAAAAATGGAGGGATTATGTATTTACTTGTGCCGGCTAATTCAAAACAATTAATTGAACGGGCTTTATGGTTTAAAAATCCTGTTGCTCGAAAATTAGCTCAAGAAAAAGGGGTGGAGTTTGGTTTTGAACTAAAAGGCGAACCGGAGACTATCAGTCCGCCAGCTGGCGGAGCCCCACCTTTGTATTGGGGTTATCACTTGCCAGGAGGATTCGCCTCGGAATATTATTATCATCCGGAAAAACGACGGCAATTAATATCCAGCGTTTCACATTTAGTATCTTTAAAACCAAACTATGTTAATTTGCACGGTATTCATTTATGGCGACAACCGTCGGCTAAAAAACACCTTAATCGCTATGTTAATCGGAGTGAGTCGGCGGAATATCTTAAAGTGCTTGAGGCGAATATTGAATTAATTAAAAAACTGCAAGCGATTTTGCCTCAACTTACTTTAGAAAACTATCCTATTACCAGTGATTTTCGCGGTAAAGATGGCAAAATTTTGCCGGAAACTTATCTTTTTACTGGTAGCGGTCGGTTGAATGATTTATTGTATTTGCGCAAAAAAACCGGTGTGGAGATTTTGCTTGATCTTGAGCATTTGATTTTAACTTTGAATTTTCTCAATCGCCAGAAAAATTATCGTCATGTTCCTGTGAACAAGTCTCATAAATTAAATTCCGACGAAGAAAAGATTAAAGAGATTTTTGGCTTTAATATTCAAAAAGGGCAGATACCTTTTGCCAACAAAGAAATTATACTTAAGGATATAGTTAAAAAAATTGGTGCTAAACGTTATCACATCACCGGTTCAGATCAGGATGTAAATCCCGGCAAAAAAATTCTCTCGCACGGACCGATTGAGGTTGGTAATAAAGCTTTCCGTAAAAATATACAATTAGTTCTGTCTCAAAAGCCGGAAACAATTTTAATAGAGGTGGCTAATTCCATTAATGATACTTATTACGGCAGTCATTTGCGTCCCAACGAAACCGAACTCTCGTTCTGTAACTTGTGTGAGATTTTGTTGGAAGAATTGTAGAATGGGTAGTGCACAAGTTGACATTTGATTCAAAGTAGTGTAATATTTTATTTGCTTTGATTAAACATGGAAATGGAGGATATCTGATATGATTGAAATAGATAAAGCAGATGTTAGGGTACAAGTACCTGAATTAAGAGTAAGGGTGGCAAAACTTGTGTTAGATATGAGATTTGGTTTAGCAGATGGTATTGGTGTACCTCTCAATGATCGTGAATGTTTGGGGCTAACCAAAGAGAGTGCTTATGACCGTTTTGGCTATGCTGGTATGGGTATTGTCCAAAAACCGCTGGTAAAGAAAATCTTTGGTTTGTCCAAGCGTCAGTCGCTACCAGAAATTCTTTTGGGCAAACTTTTATTTTGTGCCAACTCTGAACACACCGAATTGTCTTTACTAATTGACATCTATGGGTTAGATAACGAGTCAAAAATGCAGGCTTTGGCTGAGATGTTGGCAATGGAACTTAATATACCATTCAGTTGGCGTATTATGAGCGAGCAATCAAAAGAAGTCACTCAATTAGGTCAATCAGATATGTGATTTTATTACATATGAATTCTATTCATCCCTATGGTCGTTACACAACGGCCATTTTCTTAATATCTAACCATATAAAAACAACCTCTGGGGTTGTTTTAAGGTGTCAAATTTAAGTAGAAAGTTCCGCTTTTAACAAAGTAGAAAGTTCCTCTTT
>CAYZMA010000017.1:14855-21055 GCA_964479405.1 uncultured Candidatus Saccharibacteria bacterium | reverse complement strand
TTACCCAAAACGCATCTTAGTTTGAGTAAATTAAAGCTTTATTCAACGGCCTCAGAAAATCCCTGCATCTTAATGACGCAGGGATGGAGGCAAGACTCTATTATCTAGATAGTACATATAGTCATGGTCTTTAAACCAAGACTTGACACTAATGTTAATACCCAGTCTTACTGCGGTGGCAATGATTGAATCTTTAGAAAATCCTTTCATCCTTAAGCGAGCATAAATTTGGGTAAATGAGTAACACTCTTTATAGCATCTTTCCAAAGATTTAATCAGGAATTCCGGCGACATATTCCAGTGCGATATTTGTGGAAACGCACCGCAGGTGTCTTCTGGATTAATATCAATCAATGTCCCTTTTTGGATTACTTGTTTCCAAAGAGTTGAAGATTCCAACACTGATGACAACGAAAACTGGGCATCAACCTTATTTTTGCAAACCCAGTTAATCATTTTATCAATATCTTCCGGCTTGGCATCAGGCGCGGCGTCAAGCATAAGCGAACCAATTGGCGTGATCCCTTCTCCCCGAGCCACTCTGATAAATTCTTCAATATCGGAAATGTCCACCTGTTTGGCCGTAAATTTATGAAAAAGATCCTCAAAGCCGGCATAAGTGATCATGTTGCCAGCTTTAGCCATCTTTTTAAGCAATTTCCACTTGCCATCTTTTCCTTTAAGAACGTTGATTTTGGCTTCCGTCAGCCAAGAACCAGGATATTCAGTATATCTTGGTAAGACAACTTCATAAGTATGTTTCTCATCTTCGCCAAATGAATCAGCGCCGTCAAAAAATCGACCCCCGCCATAGTCAACAAATGTTTCTAATTGCTTTTGAATGACATCGGCTGGAGTGCAATAGATTTGACATCGTTTGCCACCCGGCGAACAACGATGAACAACGCAAAAAGAACAAGCTGACGAACATCCAATAGACGACTGAAGAACATTATTAAACAAATATCTTCCCCGAAATAGCTTATGGTCAGGAATAGGAAAAGAGACTGGTTCATCTGCCTGCTCGGTGTACATTGGCTTGAGCTGGCGATAAGCATAGTCTTGGATTATTTCAGCGATAATTCGCGGAGTAGCCCGACCAATACAAACAGCATTATAGTGCTTTGACAATTCAGAAATATCTGTACCGCCAAAATATTTGCAAGTGACGCCACTGCCACCAGCTACTACTGGTACACCCAGCTCTTTAGCGCTTTCAGCAATCCGTTGCATACCATAAGTCGCTGTGGTTAAACCACTCAAAAAGACTAAATCAACATTTTTCAGAAACTTTTTAGGCACTTCTCCTTGTCGTAGCTCATCCCAACCAAGATGTTGAACAGAAGGCGCTACTTCAGTGACTAAACCTGCTAATGTCCGTAAAACTAGCGGCGCTGTAAAAGGCAAGGCAAAAATTCGCTTTGTCAGTGTTCTGGAAGCATCTTTTCGTCCAGCTAAAATATAGCCAATTGTCAAATCCTGATGCACAGAAAACACCCCCTCCAGCTCATTCCAAAAGAGCCAATTACACCTTAAACCAAACTTTAAATTTTAGCAACAAAAAAACCCGCAAGACGAATGCCCTACGGGTGCTTAATAAAGATATACTTACTTGATCTTCTCCTTTTTTGACCGCCGCGCCGGATTAATTGTTGGATCAAGACCAATTTGTTCCAATAGATCGTTATCTATAATAAAGTCTGGGTGATCATCACCAATCAACTTTAAGACCTGTCCCGTTAAATCGCACCAACGCGCATCCCATTCGTAGAAACAATCAACTACCTCAAACAAGTCACAAACCGCTCTCGCGTCTACCTCCTTAACAAACAAACCAACTATTGCCACCGTTCCTTTCTGTCGTCGCTTTTGACCACAATAATCAGGTGACCCATATTTACCTTGACCAGGCCGGTAAAGAAATATGCCACCACGAAGAGTAATTCCGATCAGTTTTTTCTTTTCGTTTAGACTTAGTTGTTTAAAAACAGTTGCTTTTCCAACCGGCAACTTTCCCCAAGAATGTCCCGGCGTTCGCTCGATTATTGACTCTTTGCTTATCCGATAAAGCTTTTTGTCAGTTGTTATCGCCCAAAATTCTTCCAGCGGACCTAGAAAAACATAGGGTGAATAATCGGGTAATTGAGGCAAAGTTGGAATCACTGTTTGCAAGAACTGCTCGGTCGTCAATTTGTCTTTTAATCCTTCGCAAACCTGTGTCAAAATAATCTTGCTTATCGGGGCTAGTCCCTCATATTGGCTCAAATATTCCAGACGCTCATGAACATGCCTTAAGAATTGGTTGATTCGTTTGAATCGCTCCTTACAATACTCTTTAGCGCTTTCGTCTGAAGACGATTTGCCGACATAGGCTTTGATTGCTAGAGAGAGTGAACTTGCAAAAGCGCACCAATCGACCGACCGCATCCTTTCAGCCTCTTGCCAAGAAGATTCTGCAAACGGATAATGATAGTCGCTTGGACGCACCTTAATACCCTTACAAAACATCAATTTCTCAAGAACCGGCAAGAAGCCAACCTCTAAAGATGAATCGTGACAGTCTAATTCATCTAGTTTATTGATTGTCTCAAACAAGCCAAGAAGTGCACCCTGAACATAAGTCATTGCTAAATCTTTATGTTCAATCGAAACCTTATCTTTAATTTCGGCTGTCAAAATAGGATTCGTCAGTACCATCAGTAATTCTTCCGACTCATCCAGACTATAAAGATAAAAGGCGGTAATGATTTTAGCCGTTTCTTGCCAGCCAAGATTACTAGAGACCAAAATAAACTGATTGTTTTCTTTATTTCTTGATAAAAAACCCATACAACGAACTATTGTTTCAGTCGGTACTTTTTGATCCAGCAAGTAAGACATCGTTGCTTCAAAACCGAACCCTTTGTTAGGCTCTATTTGATTCATTTGTCAATCCCCCCTTTGATGTTTTTACATCGCCTTGATAGTAGTTCAACAAACCATATTAGTCAAGATACCCCTACTCTTCCCTTCTTTTCATTAAGAGCTCTTTGATGACTTTTCTGTCCGACCAAGGAATCTTTTTGTCCTTAACCACCATACATTCTTCGGCGCCTTTGCCAGTTATTAGAACAACATCGTCGCTTTGAGCCAGTTCAAAGGCTTTTTCAATCGCGTCGCGACGATTGAGAATTTTAAAGAAATTTTTACCCGGAATTTTAGGATTGCTTTTAGTTTCTCCCCGATTGACCCCGGAAGCGACTTCTTCAATAATTTTAACCGGTTCTTCCGAATAAGGATCTTCATCGGTGACAATCACAATATCGGCAAACCGTCCCGCCAAAGCTCCCATAATCGGCCGTTTGGAACGATCTCTGTCGCCACAAGCGCCAAAAACGGCAATCAATCGGCCTTTGCGAGTTAATTCCAAAGTCTGATAAATTTTTTCCAAAGCATCGGGGGTGTGAGCGTAATCAATAATAACCGTAAAAGGCTGACCCAATTCCACTTTTTCCATCCGTCCGGGAATATTGGTAATGCTTTCCAAAGCGCTTCGTATCAATTCCAAATTCAGTTGAAATTCCACCCCCACCGCCAGCGCCCCCAGAGCATTGTAAATGTTAAATTTACCCGGTAGATTCAAATTTATTGCTACCTGTCCTATGGGAGTAATAACAGTGAACATACTACCCGTCGGTTCCAAAATAATCTTTTTCGCCAAAAGATCCGGTTTGCTGTCTATTCCGTAAAAAATGACCTTTGGCAGATCTAAGTGTTGAAAATAACTGGCCGATTTATCGTCTAAATTAATAATTGAAACTTCGGCTTCTTTAAAAATCTTGGCTTTAGTGTTCCGATATTCTTCCAAATTGCCATGATAGTCCAAATGATCATGAGTAATATTGGTTAAAACAGCAATTTTCGGCTTAATTCCCCAAATCCGGTGTTGAGCAATAGCATGAGAAGTAGTCTCCAACACCAACCAATGACAGCCAGCTTTGACCGCTTCGCGAATGAATTTTTGGAGGGCAAAAGGTGAAAGAGTCGTCATTTTGCTTGTATTTTTCCACTCCTTATTATCAATTTTAAAATCAATTGTCGTTGCCATTGCCACTCTGTAATTAGCCGCTTTCAAAATAGCGTTAATCATGTGACAAGTGGTGGTTTTGCCGTTTGTGCCCGTTACCATAATAACGCGAATATTTTTTGCCGGCAGACGGTAAATCAAAGCCGCCAACATTCCGCGAACCTTGTGGGTCCACAAGATAATTGATGAGGGAAGTATTTTTCTAAAATAAGATTTAATCATAATTTTCTCAATCATTTGTCATCGCGAGCGTCAGCGTGGCGATCTTTAAATAGATTGCTTCGCTACCGCTCGCAATGACAACTGTCCAATATTTTGACATTTAAATTTTTATTTGACATTAGATATTAGGATTTTGGATTTATTTTCTCCTACATTTCTCTGCCATTTTAAACAATCTATAATATGTTGGCTTATACACATAATCATAACTCCCAACAATCTGCACCTTTTCTCCCCCAAATTGCTCCTTAAATCGGGTAATTCCGGTGTATTTGTGATGATTATTGTCATTCTGAGGCGTCAGCCGAAGAATCTCCGAACTTGTTTCGAATCCCACATTCGTGGGAGATTCTTCACTACGTTCAGAATGACTCTGTGGCTCCACAGCCAATAAATCATAACTCTGGCAATTTTTTTCTTTTGCCCTTTGGATTACCTTCCAATGGAGTAAATAAGGCGCCATCACATTTCTAAATTCGTCCGAGGAAGCGCCATACAAATAACTAGCAACACCGTCATAAAACACGGCAATAATGGCTACTATTGTTTTATTATTATAGCGAGCTTGCCACAATTCAGCAACGCCCTCTTGACCCAAAATTTGGATTAAATCTTGGAAGTATTTGAGCGGTCGTATCTTGAAGCCATCTCTTTTGGCAGTTTGACGAAATATTTCGTAAAAATCATCAATTTTTTGGCTTTTTTCAATACTTACATTATGTTTTTCGGCTATTTTGATATTGTATCGGCCTTTTTGTTTCATCCCCGCTAAGATTTCTTCTTCCGATTTTGAAATATCAATCACTTGGCGCCACTCTGGCTGAATTTCCTCAAAAGCTTTGATAAAACCATTTTCTTTTAATTTATCAATAATATTTTGATCAATTTTATCAAGTATTTCTAATCTAATAAATATGGCTTGCGTTTTTTGTGATATTTCTTTAATTTGTTCTAAAATATCTTGTAAAATATTGTCATTCTGAGGCGTCAGCCGAAGAATCTCCGAACTTGTTTCGGAACCCACATTCGTGGGAGATTCCTCACTTCGTTCAGAATGACTAATTACTTGGCTCCAGGCGACTTCCGGGGCATACAAAAAACTTTTGTTTCCAAACAAATTTTTTCCTAAAATCCAAATATCCTCTACTTTATAAGCTTTCCAACCATTTTGCTCTTTAAACTTAACCCAAAACGGAGTTTGTAAAAAACTTCTTGACATAATGACATTATAGCCGAAATTTCGCCTTAAACCAAAATCAAAAAAGGACCCCGCCGGTGGCGGGGCCAATTAACGGAAGTGAAAGGAGAAAAAAGAGATATATATAGGAAATCGTGGTAATAATAACCACAACTTCCTTTACATTTACATTATACCACATTCGTGTTTTAAGCCAAAAGATAAGGTTTAATCGCCTCAAAACTTTTAGCAATTTGGTCGCTATTACAACGACCATGAACCCGAAAAACCGGGTATTTAAGACCAATCAAAGGACTGACTAAATAAGCGCCATAGCTCATTCTTTCCTTGGCCATTTTACCTAAATGCAATTGAGCCAAAGGTATATCATGTACTTCTTCTATACAAACCGTAAGAGTCAAAGCTAAAACTTCTTCGGTCAGCTTAAGAAAAGCATTGCCGATAAAACCTTCCATCAGCCAAAGATCAATTTCACCCGCAAAAAAGCGCGCCGGTTCGCTGTAGCCGACATAGCCATCGTTTCCTTCTAAAGCTTGATGAATCATCATCAGTTCAGGATAAGCCCGTTCGGTGGCAATATTTAAAAGACCAATTTTCGGCTCGTCAATCCCCATGTACACTTGCAAATAACGACGACCGGCCCTGAACCAACCCAGAAAGACTTGCGGATCACTTACCCTATTTGTTGCGCCAACATCAAGCATATAAACGGTT
>CAYZMA010000017.1:2295-14845 GCA_964479405.1 uncultured Candidatus Saccharibacteria bacterium | reverse complement strand
GCGAGTAGCCCCGGTAGTGGTATGCCTTCCTGACAATGATCTTTTGCGTAAGCTAAAAGTCGGCGACTATTTGAAGCGGTTACAAAGGCATCAATATCGCCTCTTTTAAGATCGGCAAAAGCTCTTTCCAATTCCTTATTTGGACTGTTGCAATGGGCAATTTCAAGGCAGACCGGTGGAAGTCCGTAAGGAAAATCTTTGTCAATAATATTTGAATCACCGTAGACAACAATTTGATACGAACTGCTAGCAAGCGCCTTCATTACTCCAGGCACAATCTCTTTGTAACCAAAATCTCCGCCTGACGCATTAATTCCAATCCTTTTCATGGTACACCCCCTGTTCAATGGTTTGTTTTCGTGGTTTAATTAAATACCAAGTAAAATCAAAAATCAAATCTTTTATTTGTCATCGCGAGCCCGCAGGGCGAAGCGATCTATTTATAGATTGCTTCGTCGCGTTGCTTCTCGCAACGACAAGCGGATTGCTTCGCTACCGCTCGCAATGACAAAGGATTTAAAAATTATAGATAAGCTATGCTTATCGCGGAAATTTTCTTGAAAGAAAATTATGAAAATATTAGCAATTGAAACTTCTTGCGATGAAACTGCCGCGGCGTTGATAGAAGTACGAAGTAATAAAGCAATAGATACGAAGATTTTATCTAATGTTGTTGCGTCGCAAATCAACATTCATAAAAAATTTGGCGGAGTTTTTCCCGAACACGCCTCCCGCGCCCATACGGAAAAAATAATTCCCGTGGTTGAAGAAGCCCTTGCCAAAGAAAAAAATAAAATTGATTTAATTGCCGTTACCACCGGTCCGGGATTGATTGGCTCCTTACTTGTTGGTGTCAATTTTGCTAAAACCTATGCTTTTGCCAAAAATTTACCAATTATCGGCATTAATCATTGGTTGGGTCATATATACTCAAATTTTGTTGGAGAAAAGCCTTCTTTCCCATCCTTAATTCTCATTGTTTCCGGCGGGCATACTGGATTGGTTTTAATGAAATCTCACAATGATATTCAACCCCTTGGCGAGACTTTGGACGACGCCGCGGGAGAAGCGTTTGATAAAGTGGCAAAGATGCTCGGATTAGGTTACCCTGGTGGACCAGCGATAGCAGAATCAGCATCTAAATTTCTACGTTCTAAATCACTTGTCATTGCGAGCGTCAGCGAAGCAATCCGCTTGTCGTTGCGAGAAGCAACGCGACGAAGCAATCTATTGATAGATCGCCACGCCCCACAGGCTCGCGATGACGATAGTAAATCCCAAATCCCAAATATTAAATTCCCCCGCTCAATGTTAGATAGACCGGGTTATGATTTTAGTTTTTCGGGTTTAAAAACGGCGGTGCTATATAAATTTAAAGAAATTCAATCACTTAATCACTACAAATCGCGCGACGAAGTCGCAAATCACTATAAATCACTAATCGCTTATGAATTTCAACAAACAGTAATTGACATTTTAGTCGGCAAAACCATCCAAGCCGCTTGCGAGTTCCGTCCAAAATCAATTTGTCTTTGCGGTGGTGTTTCAGCCAATAAAGAACTTCGCAAACAAATGGCTCAACGAATCATTCAATCACTTAATCACGTGGCGAAGCCACAAATCACTTTTCATGTCCCCCCAATGGAACTTACCACCGACAACGCCGTTATGATTGGAATAGCGGCGGCTTATCAAAACAAATCCAAATGGAGTACTTGGGATAAAATCAACGCCGATGCTAATTTGAGATTGTAAAAAAATTAAACTTAATTATCTTGAGACTTTGAAGCTTCTCGCATCAATAACTCTTGTAATCCGCGACCAGCTTTAATTATTTCATCATCTAATCTGGGATCATAATCGTCTCGCGATTCCATCTTATTTATTATATCTTCTATTTCTGCTTCAGCATCTAAAGCAGAAGCATCACTACTGCGATTATCTGACGAAAGACTATCTAGCAAATTTTGTTGCTCTTTAATTTCAAGAATTCGCTCTTGTAATTTACTTATTTTCTTAAGGTCGTTTTCTTTATCCATTGCTTCTTTGCATACAATACCACTATTTCTCAATTCGTACCAAACCATTCCCACTGTCCCTTTTTTTACTTCAGACGGAATTTCAAGTTCTTTAGCTCTCCTAGTAGCTTCTCGTTCTTTACTGTCCTTATGATCTTGTCTGATTTTTTCTATTTGTTCTGGTGTTCCTAGTTCTCTTAAATTGCCTACCATACGACCGGTTGGCTCTAAGTCTTCCCATCCTTTAGTTTTCTTCCATAATTCTTGACCGGTTGTTGGCGCCTTAAAATTAACATCCTCAGGTGACATTTTTTCCGGATTCATTCTAACCTTCCTTCTAAATTATAAAATCGACTTATATTATTCTATTTTTATTTTCATTTAACTCCCTGCATTTGTCAAATTTGAATTTTTATTTAATATTATCTTTTAATATTTATTGATTTCACAGGAGAACTACTAACCAATATATTGCGACCGCATTCAAAATGGTTATATAATTAAATTAAATAATATGAAAAAATTAACCATTACTCAAAAAGTTTTGTTGTATTTTACCGAAAAAGCTCTTGTGCTTAAAGAAATTCATTATCATCCTTCGCGAATGGCTTATAACTATCTTTATGAACGCGACAAAATTTCGCGTCAAGTTTTTTATAATACTTTAGGAAGACTTAAAGAAAGCGGTCTGTTGGTTGAAATTGAAAAAAATGGCGAAAAACGTTATCGTGCCACTTTAAAAGGCAAGGCAAAAATTCTTCATTATTTGAAAAGAGATAAAAAATGGGATGGAAAATGGCGAATTGTCATTTTTGATGTTCCTGAAAAGAAAAGAAGGCTAAGAAATTTTTTTCGAAAAAAATTGGTTGATTTAGAATTTCGTCAACTTCAAGAAAGTGTCTGGATTTCGCCATATAATATTGCTGACGAGGTGGAAAGTATTATTGATCTTTGTCAAGTTAAATCCTATGTCCATTATCTTTTAGTTGAAGAATTGGATAATCGAGAAGTTTTAGTCAAATTATTCAAATTATCAAAAACAAAAACTAATTAAACCTTATATTACTAACCATTATAACGACGACCGCATCCAAAATGGTTAGTAGTTAAATAAATTGAATGTCTAAATAAGAAATGATAAGATATGATTATTATTAAAGTAAATAGCTTTATGTGAAAATATTTTAGGATATAAATATGCAAGAATTAGCAAAAAATTACGACCCAAAAGAAACCGAGGGGCGGATTTATGAGATGTGGGAAAAGTCAGAGGCATTTAAACCAAAGATAGACCCTGACCAAAAACCTTTTACGATCGCCATTCCCCCACCCAATGTTACCGGTTCTCTGCATATGGGTCATGCTCTCAATAATACAATTCAAGATATTTTAATTCGTCGTTCCAGAATGAAAGGCGTTCCAACCCTTTGGATACCCGGCACCGACCACGCCGGCATTGCCACTCAAAATGTGGTTGAAAAAAAATTAGCAAAAAAAGGCAAATCCCGCCATGATTTAGGACGCCTTGAATTTGAAAAAGAAGTTTGGCAATGGGTAGACGAATATGGCCATATTATTATTGACCAACTAAAACAGCTTGGTTGTTCCTGCGACTGGAGCAGGCAACGTTTTACAATGGACAAAGATTACGCCGAGGCTGTTAAAACCGCTTTTTTGCACTATCAGAAAAAAGGCTGGATTTATCAAGGCGAACGGGTTATTAACTGGTGTGTTCGCTGTCAAACCGCTCTTTCCGATATTGAAGTGGAACACAAAGAAGTTGAGGGCAAACTTTGGTTTATCAAGTATAATGATATTACCGTCGCCACCACCAGACCGGAAACAATGCTGGGCGATACGGCCGTGGCGGTGAACCCTAATGATAAAAGATACAAAGATTTAATCAGCAAAAAAGTTACTTTGCCCTTGGTTGGACGAGAAATTCCTATTATTGCCGATGAATCAGTTGATCCTAAATTCGGCACTGGCGCCGTTAAAGTTACTCCCGCCCACGACCCCAACGATTTTGAAATCGGCAAAAGACACAAACTTGAAAGTATTAAAGTTATTAATGAAATTGGTAAAATAACCTTAAAACAACCTCTGGGGTTGTTTTACACAGGTCAAAAGTCCTTGGAAGCGCGAGAAAATATTGTTAAAGAATTGGAAAAACAGGGGTTGATTGAGAAAATTCAAGATTTTACCCACCCTGTCCCTCACTGCTACCGATGTGGACGTGTGGTGGAACAACTTCTTTCCAAGCAATGGTTTTTGAAAATGTCGGAGCTTGCAAAACCGGCGATTGAAGCCGTTAAAAATGGTGAGATTAAATTTACGCCTAAAAGATGGGAAAAAGTTTATCTTGATTGGATGGAAAATTTGCACGATTGGTGCATTTCCCGCCAAATCTGGTGGGGTCATAAGATTCCTATTGATAATTCTGATGATGTTTTAGATACTTGGTTTTCGTCGGCTCTTTGGCCAATCGCCGTTTTTCTAAAGAAAAACGACTCAAAATCAAAAATCAAAATGCAAAATGCAAAATTAAGGAAAACTATTGATATATTTGGCGAAGATTTAGTTTCTGAAGATTTAGCCTATTTTTATCCCACCACCATTCTTTCTACTGCCCGCGATATTATTTATCTCTGGGTGGCGCGGATGATTTTTTCCGGGTTTGAATTTATGGACGAAAAACCTTTTTCCGAAGTCTATATCCACCCGACCGTCTTTAATATAGAAGGCAAACGAATGTCCAAATCGCTTGGCACCGGTGTTGATCCATTGGAATTGATTGATAAATACGGCGCCGATGCCACCAGATTTGGTCTTACTTATATTAATACCGGCATTCAAGATATTAAATTTGACGAAAATGCCATTTTGGCCGGACAGAAGTTTGCCAATAAGGTTTGGAATATCGCCAGATTTGTCTTAGGACAAAACGAAACTGTCATTGCGAGCGAAGCGAAGCAATCTGACACCGACAAAAAAATTCTTAATTCTCTTAATTCTCTGATTATTTCAGTCAACTCCGATCTGGATAATTTTAGATTCGGCCAGGCAGCTCATAATTTATACGATTTTATTTGGCACGATTTTGCCGACCAATACATTGAAGAATATAAAAAGAATAACAGTACCTGTCATGCTGAACTTGATTCAGCATCCAGTAAAAACAATGACTGGATTCCGGGTCAAGCCCGGAATGACAATTGTAGTGGTGCCACTATTCTTTTTGTTCTTCGTAATTCGTTACTTCTTTTACATCCTTTTATGCCATTTTTGACCGAAGAAGTTTGGCAAACCTTGAAAAAAGATAATTTAGTCCAAGAAGAAATGCTGATTTCGGCCAAATGGCCAGAAGACAAAACTTTTTAAAAACCCATGTAGAATGTCATTAACTTGTCATTGCGAGGAGCAACGCGACGAAGCAATCTGACATAAATAATAGATTGCTTCGCTACCACTCGCAATGACATAGAAAAAGTTGATTTATGTCAGACACTCGTAATCTTGAAAACAATTTAGTTCGTTTAATTATCATTGGGGCATTTTTAATTGTCGCCTATTTTGGGATTCAGGTTTTTTCCGGCTTTTATACCAATAAGTTAATTAAACAAATGTCCGGACCGATTGAGGCTCAAAAAGAGCAATTTCGCCAAAATATTGCCTCTCAAACCGATGCTTATACCGCTTGCAAAATGGGCATTAATTTTACAAACGCCCAAAATGACGATTTAGCCTTGATAGCTTTTCAAAAAGCAACCAACCTTGACCCGACTTACAGAGACGGCTGGGTTTGGCGCGGTTACTCTGAACTTAAAAATAATCAGCCCCAAGATGCCCTTGATTCCTTAAAAAAAGCCGAAGCCATTGATCCGATTAACCCCCGCACTTATGAACTTCTTGCCATTGCTTACAATCAATCTGGTGATGCTGATAACGGCAAAAAGGCACAGGAAAAGTATGAGTACCTAACAAAAAGTAAATAAATTTTCTATATCGTGTTATAATAGAAATAGTCTTGTATCTCAAGGAGGTTTTTTGAATATTGGACGGCTGAAGAAGCTTTTAATTTGGACTTTCGCCATCGCTATTTTTAGCGGGGGGTTTTTGGGACTTTTTGGAAATCCCCAAACTACAAAAGCGGCTACACCAGACTGGTCGCGAACTGACTTTAATTTAAAAGATCATCATTTTCAAAGATTATCTGACGGAACCATTAAAGACATCATAAGCTCTACTGATGTAGGTCAGACCACAATTACTGTCGAATATAAAAACAGAACTTCTATAAAATTTTGGAATTTTTTTGATCAAGAAGACTATCCAGCAAAAATCGCACAACTTCAATGGGAAGACCTTAAGCAATCAGCTCAAAGAAAATATTCGCTGTATCAGTTACCTGGTCTAGACTCCTTTTATTTAATCATCGACGATTCAACAGATTCTATTAAGGGAATTTTTAAAAAAGCTCAAGGCGAATGTAGAAAAATTACGGGTGATAATAATTTGCAAAAAATTACTTGTCCATACGAATATTATTTGGCATACGAAAATGTTGGCTCCAACCCTGATCAACAAGGAGGTCTCGTATGGGTCGTGACCGAGCAAGGGCCAGATTCTCCTATTATAGGCGTGACATTTAAGCACAATGCTAGCGATCAAGATAAAGCAAGCTTGTTATATAGTTATGTTACGAGCACAAATGCTCAAAAACAATCATTAATCGGAGGTAAATGTGCCGCTGTTGGCTCCGAACTTACAGCACAAGAATATGGCGATTGTTTTTTTCCGGACGGAGGACATTTTCAAAATTTAAAAATTAAAAACAACGGAGATAAACCACCATCAATTTTTATTTCTGGTAAAGACGCTTTTAATGGATATCCCGACGCTAAAAGACCTGACTTAACTTTTACATTAAACTATATTCTGGAATCAACCGGTGCAGCCAAAGCCATCTATTTTTACTTTGTTGCTACAAGTCCTTCTTACCCAAACTTAGCTCTAAGAATTAAAGATTGTGATCCGAGCAGTCAACCTATTGTAGTCACAAAATTAAAGGAAGCACTCGACGATGATTTTTTACCAAAAGCTCCTATTTTTTCTTATGACGAAAAAACGCTCTACGATAATTTAATTAATAAGGCATACAAAGATGGGCCATATACGGTTGGTGATTGCCCCGATAGCGACAAGATTGATGGTAAAAGACAGTTATCTAAATGGGGAGTCAAAATAATTCAAAGAGATGAATCTCTTGGCACAAACGTCGCCGATACCTGCGGACTACCAATTACACAAGCTTTTAGTACTGAATATTGGATCGCCAAAGCTCTTTGTGGCGTTTTGGGCATAATTGGTAATTTAGCTCAAATGATAGTTGATGGATTGTTTTATACTGTTTTTGAAGCCTATCATCCGCCAGATAACCTTAAATTATCTGCCCTAACAAGCGATCTAATAATTTCTCAAGCCCATGCTCAAACAGCTACTAATATAGAAGATAAAACCGTTCCGCCCTTAATTGAAGCTTTTACCAATGGTCCAAGTTCATGGGGCTGGGTAATTACGATTTGGAAATTTGTTTTAACTTTAACCGACCTATTTTTGGTTGTGGTTTTATTATTCCTTGGAATTGTCAATATCTTACATATTCAATACGACACTTACGCCATTAAAAAAATGCTACCTTTACTAATTCTTGGTGTTATTTTAGCTAATTTTTCATTGCTCATTATGCGAATGTTAATTGATACCGCAAATATTTTGACCAATTCTTTTATGGATGGATCACCTGGTGAAGCCGTCAAAAAACTAATTTCAGATTTTGGCTTAAGCCCAAATCAACTTCCATCATTCGCCCATGGCTGGAATACGGTTGGTGGATTATTTATAGCTCTATTTTTTAGTATTTTTGCGATTGCCGCTTTCTTTATCTTAGGCGTAATGTTTTACATCCGTTACGCCGCCATTATACTTTTAGGCATTGCCGCTCCTTTAGCTTTTGTTGCCTTGGCTTTTCCCCCCACCCAAAGTCTTTTTAAGCAATGGTGGAGCTGGACGACCAAATTTGTCTTTATGAAACCACTTGCGATGTTTTTAATTATGGTCGCAACTGTAGCAAAAGCAAATGGTGCTGGCACTGGCATTGTTGGCTGGATTATAATAATCGCTCTTGTCTATTTTGCCATCCTAATACCTTGGAAACTGGGCGGAGCCATTATGTCCGCCTGGGGTGGCGCCATGGGTTCGCTCTTTGGGACGAAAAAGGGCGGGTGGGCGAGGAAGCCAGTGGAAGAATTCGCTCAAAATAAGAAAGATGCTTGGAAAGAAAGAGCTAATTTAGCAGCTGAAAGATATACTCCTTTGGGTCGTTGGCGCACCCAACACGAAGAAACAATGGCGGGATTAAAAGGAGAACGAGAAAGAAGAAAAGATACATTAAAAGAAGAACGTCGTCAACGATTAGGCGGACTTGAAGAAGAAAGAGAAGCGCAACGCGAAAGAGCAAAGAAAAATCTTGAAAGAGGCAAGCAAACAAGAACAACAACTTATTACTTGGCAGATGAAGGACAAGCAGAGATGAATGAGCAAATTAATGACTCAATGGCTACCTCAAGATTGGAACAATCCAAGCAAGATCAAACGTTTAATATCTATAATACTCAGAGAGGCAGAGAACTAGCCGAGTTTGAGGCAGATATTGCAAACTCCCAATTAAGATTAGAAAAAAGAAAAGAAGACAGTACGGTAACTATCGCTGTAGAACGATTAAGAGCTAATCGAGAAATTCCTGATGATTTGCGTACGGCATTATCAGATCTTGACAGAGCCAGGGAAACAGTAGGTATGACACATGAAAATACTCCCGAACAAGCTGTGCAAACAGCTGATCAAAATTTACAAACAGAAAGACAAAATCTTCGAAATCAGGGTATGACCGATGCTCAAATTACTCAACACGAAGGCAATTCTTTGAATAGACTCCAACGAACAAGATATTTTGCCATCATCAATAAAAGAGCTTATGCTGACGCTCAAGATGATGCCTCTAGTAATGCACCTACTTCTATTGCTAATAGTATTATTAATGGTGACTCAATGGGACCCTTTGAATGGAATCAACAAGACGCTATTGATTTTTTCAATAATCAAAGAACTTCTTCTGCTGAAGCTACTCTTGGGTTATCTACTAAAATGGCCTCGTTGCAAATCAATCTTAAAGACTCTAGAACAATGGGCCATGCTTTACAAGGCTATTCACATATTCTTAACACGGCAAACCAAGGATTCTTAAATGAGGGTACCAACCGAGTTTGGGACAGAATGGATGGCGGAGCCAGACAACATATACTCACAATAGCTCGTGCCCAAACTAACAACAACGCTTTACAACGAATTGATGCTCAAACATTAGAACGATTAGTTCTTGATACAAACGGAGATATGCAACAAAGAGGTTTTGCAACATCAATAATTAATGAACTTCAGATGGCTGATAATACTGGTGGATTTGCCCAAATTGATCCCGCTACGGGCCAACCCATAAGAGACGCTCAAGGTAATATTGTTGTGGCTGTAGCAGGTTCCTCTGGTATCGGAAGGAATGTTGCTGGATTTGTTGAAAGATTATAAAGGAGTTTAATGAATAAACAAGCTTTTTTCAATGAAGAAGTTGAAAAAATAAATCAAATTAAAGAAAACCTAAGAAATTTATCTTGGGAAGAAGTTGAAAATAACAAAGAAATCATTAGAACAACCTTAGCCAATGATCTTGAAATAAATATCGCCAGCATGCTTTTAGCAGAACGGGTTTTAATGCTTAGTCAACTTTTTAAAAATTATCAAATTATTCCCCAAAATGTTGCTACAAAAATATTGGAAATATTTATTAACACTAATTTGCAAACCGGATTAGAAAAATTTAAAACAGATATTAACTTAATATGCCCAGGTCTTGAATTAATTAATTCTGAACAATTATCAACACTGCAGACAGATTGTGTTGGTTTAGTTAACGGACTCAAAAACATGAAAAAAATAGCTCTCATAAAAATTGCCGAAGAAATCTTTTTAGATATCAATGTTATTAAAACCTTGCCAAAGAATAAAATAAATTTTTATGTCTTAAAAATCAATGATCTTTCAATGGCTATCCAGACAATGATAATTAAATTTCAAGACCCCGCAAAAGAACAGATTGACGAAATCGGAAGCATACTTAAAACCTTGGGTAGAAGCAATTTTGAAGTTGATTCCTTAACACAAAAACAAAATTATCTGGTATTAATAGATATCTTCCAAAAAACTAAGGAGGCATTGAATGTAATTCAGTACGCGAATAAATATAATATCATTGAACAACTAAATAATGTAGAAAATATTGCAGCAATTTTAGAAAAAATCAAAAGTAAATAAATGGAAATATTAAATCAACCTCAAAATAATCAAGAAGGTGCTGAAAAATCACCCGATGTTGATAATGATTTAGAATATGCTAAAACTCAGGCTCAAGAAAAAATTGACCAACTTCTACAAAACAGGGAGCTTACTCCAGAACAAAAACTGGTAATGGTTGATCAAAAACTGACCGAAATTGATAATAGAATTAATAATTGGCACGAAGAAGAGAAAGACAGTTTAAAAGAGGCTCGAGACGAATTTTCAAAACATAAAGACACTCCACTGGCTCAACAATATGGCGACGAATGGTTAAGTAAAGCAACTGATGAAATTAGGCATAGATACAGCCAGTGGCGTCGTGAAGATCGTCTAAAAAAAGAACTTCTAATTACATCTCGGGAAGAATTATCTGGTGTGACTAATAATCAAACAACCGAGATAAACCCTCCTCAAGAAGTGACTGAGCCAGAAGCACAAGTAGCAGAAACAGAACAACCCAACAAAGAAGAAACACCGTCAGAACAAGAACAAAAAGAAATTCCCAAATCGGAAGAAATAAAAATTCTTCTCCGGCAAAATCAAGAGTTAGCCGAAGAAGTCAGATTAATTGCCGGCAGAATTAAAAGCGATATTGACAATGTTTCACCACGTGAAGCTTGGTTTCAACCATTAAATAAATTTAAAGACGAATTACTCTACCAGATACGCGGGCAAATCCAAAATATTTTAGAAAGCGTAGACAATCTTCACCGCGTCAGTATTTCTTTTGAAAATAATAGTCCAAACGCCGAAAACGCCTTACAAGAAAATTTGGACCAGCTAAATTTAGAATGGCGATCGTTACAAAGAAAACTAGAAGATTCATCTGATTTTATTAATAGATTGCACCGACGAACAGAAGATTTAATTGGATCACGACTAGACCGCGACAATCCAATTTATAGAATTGGTTACCAGCTTCGTCAGGCAACTGAAGAACTCACTCCAAACATCGCACAATTAAGACGCTAAATATTTTATATTAATAATTTCACGCCTCCCCCTTGACAAACGAGGGGATTTTTGATACAATGTGATGTTTTCCAAGTGAGGTCAAATTCACTTGCCAAAACGCAAATTAACAAATTATCCACTTTTACCCTATTTCTAATAGGGTTAGATATTATCACTACATATTCAGAAAAGGAGGTATTCAGATGAAACAGGTTAGACTGGCGACCTTAGTAGTCGCACTAATGACTCTTTTCTTGATTGGAGCCTTTGCCGACACGCCTGTTGGCGAAGGCACGATCAGTGTCAATTCTGGCGTTCCTCAAGAAGACCAACAGGTTGGCACGGTTGGCTCGGTGGCACCCCCACCAGATCAACCAACAGTTGTATCCACCCCTCCATCTCGTCCTTCCCAGTGGCCCCGGTGGCAAACACGGGATGGCAACGAGGAGGCAACGAAGCGGGTGTTAAGAGGCGATTTCGCCCTTAAAAATCATTCTCATTATTATGCCACTGGCAAATCAACCACAAGAGTGGTCTACCGAACTACTCGCGTAGTTGAAAAATCATCAGCCCAACGGCCGGTGACAATCAATTACCTCACTTTTACCACTCCGCCGGCAGAAGTCAAACCGGCACCGTCACTTCCGGAAACCCCGGAGGAAAGGAAAAGTAAAATGCAGATCGCTATGATTGTAATGGGCGGCATTGGTCTTATGTTCTTTGTCGCTGCACTTGTTGGTGGCATCCTCGGTATTCTTGCCCTTCAAAATACAAAGAAAGATATTGAAGAGCGAACAAAAAGAGACGATCTCCAGACTAGAAGAGCCGAAATTGGCAAGGACATCGCCTTAAAAACTCTTGAAGCCAATGCCGAAGATGGCGAGAATGTTTCGGCATCCATCTCTGGTCATGGCATCTATGCCAGTATTTCAAGGGATCGCAAACCCATAGTTGCCGGTGGAAGTTCTAGTGGAGGAACTGTAGTCATCATTCCTCCTATAGCTTCTGCTCCTGCCGCACCAGCGGCACCAGCGGCTCCGGCCGCGCCAGCGCCTCCGGCTACCGTCGTGGTAGCTCCAGTGCCTCCCGCTCCCGCTCCAGTGACTCCCGCTGCACCAACGGCTACC
>CAYZMA010000017.1:0-2285 GCA_964479405.1 uncultured Candidatus Saccharibacteria bacterium | reverse complement strand
GTTGCAATAACTCCGACCCCGCCGACCCCGGCTCCCCCTCCTGTTGTTCCTGCCACTCCCGTTCCACCTGCTCCCCCCGCTCCCGCTGCAACAACACCGGCTACTCCTGCTCCGGCACCGGTTACACCCGTAACCGCGGCAGGAATGACTGCTGGTATAACAGGTCCATAGTCCCTACTTACAAAAGAGCCTTGACAATTCGTCGAGGCTCTTTTTCTTATATATATTTATAATTATGACTGATTCGGTTGACCGCCACCGCGACGACCGCCCCCTTTACCACCACGGGGCTGACCACCGCCCTGTTGCCCACCTCCGCCTTGCGGTTGCGCCGGTTGTGCCTGTTGCGCCACTTCACCCCTTCTTTCCGAAACCCCAAAAACCACCGGCCAACTATCAAAAGAAATTGTAAATTTTTGATTCTGATCATCTCTACTATGAATATTTATCTCCTCCTGATCCACATTGACACTTTGGATTACAAAAAATTCTGGCAATTTGCCCCGCAAATTTGGGGGCAATTGATCTGGTTCATTCACATGCCAAATCTGTCTTTGTGCTGGTCGTGGCACTCGTTCTCTCTGTAATGGTTGTTGCTGATGCTCTGGCGTTAGTTTGTTAAGACCGAAAAAAGCTAAGCCAAAACCATCTAAATGAGTATCAGGTTGATTTTCTTGATGTAAAATAACCTGATTATTGTGCTCGGCATCAATATCAATTTGATAACGACCATTGACCACCTCGTGACCACGATTGTCTAATAATTGATAACCCAAAAGATCAATTTGATCACCGGGCCGAAATTGTCTCGCCCAATTGGCAACAAAATTTTCCCGAACGGTGCCATAATTTAAAATATCTTGTAGATTATAAGCTATTTCTGGCAAAGGATTGCCATTTTGGTCTAATATTGGTCGCAATTGTTCATCTAATCTGGAAATGTTGGCTTGATTACTACCAAAATCCACACTATTTACCATCACTGCCCCAAACTGCCCATTAATTTCAATCACCCAAACCTGACCAACTGTCGGCACTGGCTTTTCTCTAGCTTGAAATTGCTCTTGCCATTGCAATTGTTCTTGCGCCACCGGTTCAGGTCCAGCCGGACCGGGCACTTGCTCGCGTTGAAATTCGCGTTCTTCTCTACTATTTCTTTCTCTACTTGCTAATTCTTGATCGTATTGCTCTTGAGCACCTTCTTCAGAGTGTCGCTCGGATAATCTTCCGAGATATAAACCAGCCACTACACCACCAACTTCAGCTACTCTACCGGCTAAATTTTGAGCCGCATGCAATACCACCTGCCCGGTTGATTCGCCCAAAGCGTGAATAGCATAACCGGCGGCATCTTTAGTCACATGAGCCCCTCTTGATATAGCGTCGGCAATACCTTGCTGTGTATTATAAACATAGTGCCAGGCATTATTAACTCGCTCCACCAAATGGGTAACTTTGTTGCCATCAATATCCATTGTCATCGCATGTTTTGAAAGTTCAGTGAAACCAGACCAAATGCCAGTAGCTAAACCTACTGCTCCGCCTAAAAATTCACCAATTCGCCGGCGGCGATTCCAAATGCCTTGTTCTTGAATAATTTCTCCCTCACGAACCGTTATTTCTTCATTTGTTTGATGAACATTGTCAACTAATTCGCCTATCCGCTGATTGCGAGTATCGTTGTCAATCCCTTCTTCTTGAGTTGAAATGGCTTGTTCGTGATGACGAAACCATTCACGATATTGGCTTCGGGCAATTTCCTCTCTCAAACCTCTTTCTCTGCCATTAAGCGAATGCCAAGCCTCTACTGCTCCGCGACCTGCCATTGACCCAAAAAGAGCTCCAGCCGCCGGCAAACCAACGCCACCGGTAAAAAGCCCGATTACACCTAATGTACCCGTAGCCAAAGCCGTCCGACGATTAAAAACAGTTGTTAAAGCTTTTCTAGACAATTCTCGCCATGCTCTTTGCTCTATTTGACCATTTTCATCCATATCAAAATCGCGTTCACCGGCGGTAAAAGCCCGCAACTGCCCAAGTCGTCCATTGCCATACTTTTCTTGAATTTGTCTTTCACGCCACTGGACAGCGGTCATTTGCGATATTTGTTCAACTAATTCTTCAGGTGTGTTGCGACGTTCCGCCTGCTCGTTTCTTTCCGGGTTTCGCCGTAAAATGCGACCCCAAAATCCACGCTGTTGTTCAACGGGTTGTTCTGCCTCTAGTTCTTCCGGATCAAACCCTGCTTCGGGACTATTCATTATTTTCCCCCTGATTTCTTAAAT
>CAYZMA010000016.1:0-21734 GCA_964479405.1 uncultured Candidatus Saccharibacteria bacterium | reverse complement strand
ATTTACCCAAAACGCATCTTAGTTTGAGTAAATTAAAGCTTTATTCAACGGCCTCCAATCAGTAGATCAAAATTTACAATTGGAATTCTGGCTGGTTTTATTGTTGGTATTTTTTTAAGCGATCTAACAAAAATTGATCCTTGGTGGCTTGTTGGTGCCACACTGGGATTTTTTATTATGCTAATTTTATTTTGGCAAGATTTTATTTTGCGATTTTATATATTTATTTTAATTGGTTTATTCTTGGGTTTAAGTTTTTACCGCCTTTGGGACAACCATCAAAAAGCCATTGCCTTACCATTAAATGAATATTTACAATTTGAAGGGCAAATTATTGGCCATCCTGATTTTTTAAGTAGTGGCGCCCGATATGTCGTTGGCTTTCAAAATACCAAAATCCAAATTTTTGTCAGTCGCTACCCTGAATATCAATACGGCGACAAGCTTAAAATAAAAGGAGTTTTGAAAGAACCAAATAATTATTATTTTCATCAAGGAATTTTAGGGGTTATCTATAATCCGGAAGTAATTGAAAAAAACGGTCAAAGTGGCAATATCCTAACCAAAAAAACCTATCAAATCCGCGACAAGTTTGAAGAGTCTTTGAACCGAAGTTTGAGCGAGCCATATGCTTCTTTTGCCGCCGGGCTGGTTTTAGGCTCAAAAAGAAATATGCCCGATTCTTTAATGAGTGATTTTAATCGGACTGGTACCACTCACATTGTCGCAGTTTCCGGTTATAATGTGACAATTATGATTATTTATATTGGATTGCTTTTAGGAATTTTATCTCAAAAACTTAAATTTTGGGGTTCACTGATTGTTATTTTAGGTTTTGTGGTTATGACTGGTGCTTCCGCTTCGGTAGTGCGCGCCGGACTTTTGGCCGGGTTGGTGGCTCTGGGTCAATTTGAAGGAAGACGGATTAATATGCTCATTTTACTTTTACTTGTCGCCTCTCTTATTTTGCTTTTTAATCCTTATGCTTTAAAATTTGATATTTCTTTCCAGCTTTCTTTTTTAGCTTTTGCGGGACTGGTTTATCTCTCGGGACCAATAAGTAATTTAAAGATTATTAAATGGTTGCCAAAATTTTGGAAATTAACTTTGGCGGAAACTTTAGGAGCGCAAATTGCGGTTTTACCAATCTTAATTTATTATTTTGGTCGCGTCAGCGTTGTCTCGCCAATTGTTAATATCTTGATTTTATGGCTTATTCCATTATCTATGTTAGCTGTCTTTGCGATTGGTATAGGCGGATTAGTGTGGGGAATTTTGGGACAAGTCGTAGGATACATTGGCTGGTTTTTATTAAAGTATATAATAGTAGTGGTTGAAAGCTTTTCTAAGATTTCATGGGCTAGTTTGGAAATAAAAACCACCAGTTGGTGGTGGATGACAATTTTTTACTGCCTAATCGCATTTTGGATTTACGAATCAAAAAGGGAAAATCAAAATGAACCACTTAAAACGTAATCTTCAATTTATTGCCAGTATTTTTGTAATTGTCATTTTTGTTTTTTTAGTTAGTAATTATTCTCGTCCCGAAGCTTCATCCAACAATCTTAAAATTTATTTTTTAAATGTTGGTCAAGGTGACAGCGAATACATTAAAACCCCGTCAGGGCAAGATATTTTAATTGATGGCGGACCGGACACAAGTGTTTTAAATGAACTTGGCAAAGTAATGGATTTTGGCGATCGAGAAATTAATTTAGTTATTTTGTCTCATCCGCATGCCGATCATTTAACTGGTTTATTGGAAGTTATCAACAGATTCAAAGTTGATGAAGTTTGGGAAACTGGGGTGGATTACCCTTCGGCTACCTACGACAATTGGCGAAGTGAAATTTCCGCTAAACAAATTCCTGATAAAATTGTTAAAGCAGGGGAGAGTAAAAATTTTGGCGAGGCAAAAATTTCAATTTTGTATCCCCTCTCGCCTCTTGAAAATAAAAAAATAGATAATTTAAACAATGCTTCAATTGTCAATCGTTTGGATTATAAAAAATTCTCAGTTTTGTATATGGGTGATTTAGAAAAAGATGCTCAAACAAAAATTCTTAGTCAAAATCTTTTTGCGACGGTTTTAAAAGTAGCACACCACGGTTCAAGTAATGGATTAAGTGAAGATATTTTGAAAGTTATTCGTCCGGCGATAGCTGTAATAGAAGTAGGCAAAAAAAATACTTATGGTCATCCGGCTCCAAGCGTTATTAATTTACTCAAACAATATGCCGTCCGTATCTATCGCACCGACCAAAACGGCACAATTGAAATTACCTCCGACGGTGAGGGGTATTGGGTAAAATAAAAAGTAATAATTTTAGTCATTGCGAGCAAAGCGAAGCAATCTATTTTAGAAGATTGCCGCGGCCCTCGGCCTCGCAATGACACGATAATATTAAAACTAAATTTATCTTGTTTATATCTTCTATTTAAGGTATGCTAATTTCAGGAGTTTTACTTATGTCAGGGCATTCTAAATGGTCGCAAATTAAACGGCAAAAAGGCACAGCCGATGTTAAGCGCGGGGCGGCTTTTTCAAAATTAACAAATGCTATAATTATTGCCGCTCGTAGCGGTGGCGACCCGAATACCAATTTTTCTCTGAAAATGACAATTGAAAAAGCTCGTACTGCTAATATGCCCAAAGAAAATATCCAGAGGGCAATTAAACGAGGCACCGGTGAAGTAACGGGCGCTCAAGTTGAAGAAGTTCTTTACGAAGCTATTGGTCATGGAGGCATCGGCATAATAATTTCCGCAGCTACCGATAATCGTAATAGAACCAATTCGGAAATTAAAAATGTTTTAACTAAAGTGGGTGGAAAATTGGCTAGTTCTGGGGCGATTACTTATCAATTTGAGCGGATGGGCAAGCTTTTAATTGATCTGGCGGATCAAAATCATGAAGATTTAGAATTAAAAGTTATTGACGCTGGCGCCAGAGATTTGGAAGAGGTTGATAATGTGTTATTAGTTTATACCGATCCGCGCGAATTGGAAAATGTTAAACGCTCACTTGAAAAAGACGGTGTTGTTGTGCGCGAGCCGTCGCTTACTTGGGAGCCAAAAACTTTAATTGAAATTTCCGAAAAAATTGAGGCGGAAAAAATCTTAAATTTAATGGATGCCTTGGAAAATTTAGACGACGTAACAGCAGTTTTTACTAATGCCACACTAATAACTAATCAAAACGAATAACGAATAAGTATTAATAGTATTAGTTATTAGATAAAATTCGTTATTAGTGAGGTATTATGAGAATTTTAGGAATTGATCCGGGTAGTGCCAGGTGCGGTTGGGGTGTGATTGATGTTTTAGAAAAAGATGGCTCACTCTCTTGGGTGGCTCACGGTTGTATTGAAACTGATAAATTAATGCGCGATTGTGAGCGCTTGAATCGTGTTTTTAATGATATAATTAGTTTAATAGACCGCTACAAGCCCGATCAAGTTTCCTTGGAATTGTTGTTTATGTTTAATAATCAAAAAACGGTCATGAAAATTTCCGAAGCTCGAGGGGTAATTTTACTTGCTTGCGCCAAATCAGAATTAGCTTTGCAAACTTATGAATATACGCCGATGCAAGTTAAACTGGCTGTAACAGGTTATGGCCGATCCGATAAAAAGCAAGTGATGGAAGAAGTAATTAAAGCTTTAAATCCACAACGGGGTATTAGTTCTGGTAAAAAAGATGGTTTTGATGATGCGGCTGACGCTTTAGCAGTAGCCATGGCTCGTTATCATAAATATATTGAAGAAGATAAAATAGTTTAGGAGGCTAATTTGGCAAAACTTAGACAAAACATTATAACTGGTAAATGGGTAGTGATTGCCCCAGAACGGGCGAAAAGGCCTGAAGATTTTGTCATGGCATCGGCGCCGAAAAGGCATATGGATGGCGAATGTCCTTTTTGCTTGTCTAACCCTAAAAGCGCTTACGAATTTTCAATCAAAGATGCTGAAACAGAGCATATTTACACTATTCCTAATAAATATCCGGCTTTTGATGATTCTAATGAAGAGGTAATTAATGAAAGCGACGATTTTTATTTTTCTACCAAATCAATTGGTGGTCATGAAGTAATTATTTTTAAAGATCACCAAACAGAAGTTTATGAAGGCGGTTGGGAGCCACTGACAGAGCTATTTGGTGTTTATAAAAATAGATATTTATTTTGGAAAAAAAATGCGGTCATTGAATATGCCATGCCGATTCATAATTTGGGTCCGGAAGCGGCCGCTTCCATTGAGCATCCCCATTCGCAATTTTTTGCTTCTTCAATTATTCCTAATTTAATTGAAGATGAATTAGCCGGTTCAAAAAAGTTTTTCGTAGATAAAGGTAAATGTGTTTTTTGCGCCATGATTGAGGAAGAAAAAAAACAGAATTGTCGTCTTGTCTCGGAAAACGAAGATTTTGTTGCTTTTACTTTTTTTGCCTCTCGATTTCCATTTGAAATTTGGGTCCTGCCAAAAAAACATTCGCCCTTTTTTGAAGAGATTTCCCAAGGAGAGCTTGAAAATATGGGTAGAATAGTTTATGATTGTCTGTCAAAGCTTAATGCGTCCTTAAAGTCCCCACCGCTTAACTGGTGGGTTCATACGAGTCCGGTTAAAAAAGATCATCTTGACGAATATTATCATTGGCATTTGGAAATTGCGCCCAGAGTTTCTAAATTTGGTGGTTACGAAATGGGTTCGGGTATTGTTATTGATGTAGTCTCACCGGAATTAGCGGCTCAATTTTTAAAGAAGGTTTAAACAGGAGCGGGGAAAGGTATAAATGAAAATCCTACAATTACTAATGTTTCCTTTGTGGGGTTCTGGTAGCGGAACTTATACAAGGAAATTGTCTGAAAAATTAGTTGATCTGGGTGAACAAGTTGCAATCGTTTGTCCTGAAGAAAAGAAATTGAAAGGCGTGAGAATTTTTAATGTTTCCCTTCCTTTTAAAGTTGCTTTTACTGGTCATCCTGAATGGCCAAATTGTAAAAAATATTCAGAGCTTACAAGTTCTGAAATTACAAAGGTGACAGAAGCTTTTTGGCAAGTTATTAGAAAAGCTGTTGAAGAATTTAAGCCAGATATGATTCATGTTCAACATGCTTCAATGTTATTGTGGATGGCAAATTATATTAAAGCTATTTATGGTATTCCTTATCTTGTAACTTCTCATGGAACAGATCTTCTAAATGTTAGTTTAGATAAAAGATATTTTGCTTTAACCAAAGATGCTTTGTGCCGTGCTCATGTTATAGTATGTGTTTCTGGTGATACTAGAAAATGGCTTTTAAAGATTTTTTCAAAAAAATATCTTAAAAAAACTCGTGTTATAACTGGTGGAGTAGATTTACAAGGCTGGTTAAGACCGGAAAAGATAAAAATTATCGATAAAAAATACAATTTAACAGATAAAAAAGTTGTCATTTTCTCTGGTAAATTAACAAAACCCAAAGGAGTTAAGTATCTGATTAAGGCCGCTCCTAAAATTAAAGCGGAAATTTTTATTTTAGGCGGAGGAGATGAGAAAAAGCAATTAATGGAGCTTACCAAGGGATTAAAGCTTAAGAATGTTCATTTTCTTGGTTATTTTGGTAAAGAATATGTCAATGAATTAAAAGAATTTTATGCTCGAGCGGATGTGGTGGTTGTGCCGTCAATTTGGGATGAACCATTGGGTCTGGTTGTCTTGGAAGCCATGTCATCTTCAACCCCGGTAGTTGCTTCTAATAAAGGTGGTATCCCCTTGGCTGTGAAGGATAATGTTAATGGTTTTTTGGTTCGAGCGCGCAGTGCCAAAGCGATTGCAAAAGCGGTTAATTTAATATTAAAAAATGAAAAATTGCAGGAAAAAATGGGTCTGGAAGCACGACGAACGGTGGAAGAAAAATTTGATTGGGAAATAATTGCAAAGAGGTTTATTAGTTACTACGAAACGGCATATAAAAATGCTCAAAAAAATCAATGTCTAGGTAAAAATTTGCCTTACATTGATATAAATAGAGAAAAAGTTGAAGTTAGGTCCAAGAAATTGGATTATCGTTAAATAAAATGGAGGTTACTATGTCTGAACAGTTATCTTCTAATAAAGAGACGCTTATTGAACAACACGAGCTTTTTTCTGATGGAAAATTAAGGTTAACTTTGCCAGAAAACCCAGCTATTGATCCTAAAGAAGGCTGGCAAATTACAGTTGATAATGGACAAGAACTGAGTCACGACGAAGATGCGAATGGAATCGAGCTAGTTCGTTCAGTATATTATGCTCTTGCTGTTGCTAAGGCAATGGCCGAAAGTCGTTTCACCCCGGATTATTGGGCAAATATTCAACTAAATAGTGTGCATGGTGCTGATAATGGAGTAAATGTTTTTGGTCGAAATCCTAATTCAAAAGAAGCGTGGGGAAAACCGGTTAATTTAAGAATGCCTGAAGAAAGAAAAAAATATGAATCACAGAAGGTTGATCCTAAAGTTGCTGAATTATTTCGGAAATATCTACCATTTTGGGGAAAAGAAGCTCAAGATTTAACTCTGTTTCCAGATGGAATCAAAGAAATTAAACCGGAAGAACCGGAATTTCAGGTAGAAAAAGATCATTGGCTTAATCGACCAGATCCATGGCAGGAGAAACTTATTTGGATGAACGAAAAGTTTGATTTGGTTATAGTTCAGAATCCCCATCTTAATGGCTTACACTTAGTGTGCCATGCTCGGGAAAAATATTGGTCGCAATTTACCGATAAGGGCATAGCCAAAATGTGGAAAACTCCTAATCTAAAAGAACAAGAGGAACCGGTATTTATCCAAGGAATGGCCGAATCAAGTGCAATTTTGCTCGGTACTGAAAAAATTGCAAAAGAATTAAATTTCTTTAATCCAGAAATTCATTACAGTGGCAATTGGGGGTTCAAACCACTAGATCCGGTTTCTGAACAAGTGGGTGGGCGTGAAGTAGATTATCAAGGAAATGATGTTGGGGATTCAAAAAGGACTTCAGAGAAAAAATGGGAAAGTGGAGCACCAAATTGGCATGCTCATGGTCATCTTTATGCCACTCGGCAAGCGGAAGAATTTGTTAAATTGCCATCCCGACCGATGAAAGAAGTGCCAGAAGAATGGGCGAATATTCAACCGTTAACAGCCGAAGAAGAAGAAAGAATTACACACGCCATTCAAGAACAATTATGTGTTTGGCTAGAAACGAAAATGAAAGGAGAAAAAATTGGCTGAAATAAAAAAAATTGCAATTATTGCTCCCCCTTTTACCACCGTGCCCCCTGTTGGTCATGGTGGAACGGAAAGAATAATAGATTTAAAAATAAAAGAATTGACAAAAAGAGGCTATGAAGTTGATGTTTTTGGCTGTGGTGATTTTAAAATAAGTGGTAATTTTAGACAAATATTTCCGGAAACAATTAGTAACATGAAATTTGATCCTGATCTAGTTGAAGCCTCCCGTCCAATACGACTGGAAACAGCATATTTAACCGCGGTAATGGAGATATTAAGTCAAGAGGATGGTAAATATGATGTGATTTTTAATCACACCCGAGGTGGTTATTTGTTTGTCCCTCTTTTTGAAAAATTAAAAACACCAATGATTACCACCTTTCATTTGCCTTTGTTTAAAGAGTTAAACTCAGCTTTAAAAAATTTAAAAAAACCTAATTTTATTTCTATTTCTAATGCCCAAAGAAAAAATGCCCCAGACCTTAAATATTTAGCGACTATATACAATGGAGTTGACCTTAATGAATTTAGCTTTAATAAAAATCCTGAAGAATATCTCCTTTTTGTTGGTGCTTTAGGAAAACACAAAGGTATTCATCTTGCGATTGAAATAGCCAAAAATTCCGATAAAATATTAAAAATTGCCGGTGGCAAAAAACGAGAACCATTTTTTAGTCAAGAAATACAACCACAAGTTGATAATAAACAGATTATTCTTATTGGCGAAGTTGATGGCAAAGAAAAAATTAATTTATATCAAAACGCCAAAGCATTGCTCTTTCCAGTTTTAATTGATGAATCTTTTGGTTTGGTAATGATAGAGGCGATGGCATGCGGTACGCCGGTGATAGCTTTTGACAAAGGAGCTGTTCGCGAAGTTATTGAAGATAGTATAACTGGTTTTATTTGTCCGTCAGGTGATGTTAGCTGTATGATTAAAGCGGTTAAAAAAATTAATGAAATGCCTGAAGAAGAATATCATCAAATGCGTCAAAATTGTAGAAAACATATTGAGGAAAATTTTACTGTTGAAAAAATGGTTGATGAATACCTTTTAGCTTATAATCAAATAGGTAATAATTTATGAAGATAGCTATTTTAGCATCAAACAGAAAACCGATTCCATCACCCAAAGATTTAATTTTTGCGCCTGGAGTAATAATTTATGAATTAGTAGAGGGGTTAGTCCGAAAAGGTCACGATGTGACTCTTTTTGCTCCAGAAGGAACCAAAACAACTGCTAAATTAATTACGGCTGGAACAAAGTCTCTTTATGAAGATTTTTCTGACAATCAAAATTTCGCCAAAAAAAGAGCATCCAATATTGAAGAATATTTACTTAAGGATGTTCAATATGAGCTACTGATGGCATCAACGGCTTTTGAATATATTAAAAAAAATAAATTTGATATAGTTCATTCTCACAAAACATTGCATGAAATATATTTTTCTAAGCTTATTGATACTCCATGTCTTTTTACTTTTCATGACATCTCAAAGAGAGAAATTCCTAATGATATTTCTTTGCGGAGATTGAAAAAATATACAAAAACTGCTTACTTTGTTTCAATTTCCGACTCTCAAAGACACGGTTTAGAATTTTTAAATTTTGTTGACACTGTCTATAATGGTGTAAAAATTGAGGATTTTAAATTTTCAAATGGTGATAAAAATTTACTTTTTGTTGGTCGGATAGATATTTCAAAAGGAGCAGATACGGCGGTTAAACTTGCTTTAGAAACAAAAAGACCTTTATTAATTGTTGGTGATGTTGCTTATAATTCACCCGGTTTAAAAATATTTAATAAAATTAAAAAACATATTGATAATGAGAGAATAAAATATTTAGGCCATGTTCAATTTGATAAAATTAAAGATATTTATAAACAAGCAAAAGTTCTTTTATTTCCCATCCAGCAATCCGACTCTTTTGGTTTAGTGATGATTGAAGCAATGGCTTGCGGAACACCGGTAATTGCCTTTAACTTAGGTTCAGTCCCAGAGATTATTAAAAATGGCCAGACTGGTTTCATTTGTCCGGTTGGAGATACTAATGCTATGATTAAAGCTATCAGAAAAATTTATGAAATGACGGAAAGTGAATATCAGAAAATGCGACAAAACTGTCGTCAGCATGTTGAAGAAAATTTTACAATAGAAAAAATGGTAGATGGTTATGAGAAAGTTTATGAGAAAGTTATTAGAGATTGGAAATCAAAGAACATCCATTAGAATATCAAGGAGAAAAAGTGGCGAAAAAACACCACCAAGAAAAATTGAAAATTTTACATGTTGCTTCTGAGCTAACTCCGATTGTTAAGGCGGGCGGATTAGGTGATGTTATTGGTAGCTTACCTAAAGCCTTGGTAAAAAATTTTGATGTTGATATTCGAATTATGATTCCATTATATAAAGTTATTGATCAAAAAAAATGGCAACTTGAATTAATTATGGATGGTCTTAAAATTAAATTACCAAATAATGAATATAACAGAATCAATGTTTTTAAAACTTTTATTCCGGAGACGAAAATACGGGTGTATTTTATAAATCTGCCAAAATATTTTAGTGGAGAATCAATCTATAGTCATCCAAAAAATGGACAAGATGTCCACATACCTTTCACATATTTTTCTCGAGCTGTGATGGAAGTTATCAAAGCAATGGATTGGCGGCCGGATGTTATCAATGTTCATAGTTGGTTAACGGCGATGATTTCCAAGTGGCTTAAAACAACATATATTAAAGATAAGTTTTTTAAAAATATTGCCACGGTTTTAACTATTCATGTTGACAGTCCTGGAGAAATGAATTTTGATCAAGCAAAAAATTTAGGTTTGAAAAGAGGTGATTTAAAGGGACCTTTTAAGATAAATAATCGTAATAACATTTCTATTTTGGGAGAAGGAATTTTAAATTCTGACATGATTAATACCGTATCACCGACTTATGCTTACGAATTATTAACAAAAAAAAGTAGTCCGATGCTTTATAAAATATTACGAACTCGTAAAAAACGTTTGACGGGAATTTTAAATGGGATTGACTATTCAAATTTTGATCCAAGAACCAATGATGATACGCCGGTAAAATACTGGATCGATGATTTAGATAAAAAAGTTGAAAATAAACTATTTTTACAAAAAAAGTTTGGGCTAACTCAATCAGCCGAATTGCCACTTGTTTGTGTTGTTTCTAGAATTGCACCGCAAAAAGGGTTAGATTTAATTGAAGATGTTTTAAAAGATTTGGTTAACATGGGTGGGCAGTTTATTATTTTAGGTGAAGGATGGGACAAGCTGGAAAAAGTATTTATTAAAGCCGAAAAAGATAATCCAAAAGCGGTGGTAGCAAAAATGCACTTTGACGGAAATCTGGCGCAAACAATATATGCTGGTTCGGATATGCTTCTTATGCCATCGCGATTCGAGCCCTGTGGTTTATCGCAAATTATCGCTATGAGGTTTGGAACAATCCCAATTGTTAGAAAAACCGGTGGACTTGCGGACACTGTTAGAAATGGACAAACTGGTTTTGTATTTAAAAAATATGAAAAAAACGATTTTTTAGAAGCTATTAATCGAGCGATTGAGATGTATTATAATCACAAAGACCGCTGGCGTGAAATGCAGATTAGAGCAATGAAAAAAGATTTTTCGTGGTCTTCTTCAGCTCGAAAGTATATGTGGCTTTATAAAAAAGCGATTAGAAATCATAAAGAAGACCTTAAAAATGAAGAATTAAAGAATAAAAATTAATGATATTATCCAAAAAGGAGTTTTATGAGAATAGCAATTATTGCTAAATTACTTGCCCCAATTTCAAGTTCATCATTGGGTGGTCAAGAGAGTTTTATTTACTATTTATCTAAAGAATTAGTTCGGAGAAATCATCATATAACAGTTTTTGCATCAGGAGATTCGGAAATTGAAAATGTTAAGATATTTCCGACAATAAAAGAGAGCCCTTGGTCAAAAGCTCGAAGGTTATCGCCTGAAAAACAAAAGGTTATTTACCGTAACACAACCGAGCAATCAGACGGTTATATTAAAATCCTTCTTTATTTAAAAGAAAATGAAAAAGATTTTGATATTGTCCATGATAACGCTTGTGATTCATTAACTTTGTTAATGGGAAATTTAATTCAAACTCCAGTTGTTACCACTCTCCATGTTCCGACGGCTCAATTCAGAAGTGTAGTTCTTGACCAAAAAAATAAAAAAAATTATTTTGTCGCAATTTCTAAAAGACAAAAGTTTTTAAGTAAAAATATTAAAGCATCTGATGTCAATTATAACGGTACTGATGAAAAAAAATTTGAATTTTCGCCAACGGATAATGGTTATTTGGCTTGGATAGGTAGAATTTCTCCTGAAAAAGGATTAGAAAAAGCGATTGAAATATCTGATCGAACGAATATTCCTTTAAAGTTTGGTGGTACAATAATGAACAAAAAATATTTTATGAGTAAAATCGAACCAAAAATAAAAAAGGCCAAGAATGTCAAATTTTTAGGGAAACTTGCTCACCAAGAATTAGTTCACTTCTATCAAAATGCAAAAGTTTTATTATTTCCAATAGATTGGGAGGAACCATTTGGTTTGGTGATGATTGAAGCAATGTCTTGTGGAACACCAATAATTGCATTTAAAAAAGGTTCGGTTCCGGAAATTATTCTTGGTGGAAAAACCGGTTTTATTTGTCGGCCAAAAGACGTTGATTCAATGATTCAAGTGGTAAAGAAAATATATAAAATGTCTCCAGATAGATATCAAAAAATGCGATTGGATTGTCGAAAGCATGTTGAAAATAAATTCACAATCGAAAAAATGGTTGATGGTTATGAAAAAATTTATCGTAAAGTGATCGCTAAAAATAAATCAAAAAACAAATAAATTTATTAGACAGGGAGTAAATAATGAAAATAGCTCAAATTGCACCAACTTGGTTTAGCGTCCCCCCCCACAGTTATGGAGGAGTAGAGGCTATCATTTCTGAACTAACCGAAGAGTTGACCAAAAGAGGGCACGAAGTTACTTTGTTCGCCTCTGGTGATTCTAAAACTCAAGCCAAACTTTTTCCGGTTTTAGAAAAAGCACCCGGAAGGAATCCCTTGCCGGTAGGCGAGATGAGTTATGAAATGAAATATCTTTACAATATGTTTATGGCCCTGGAAAAACAAGAAGAATTTGATCTTATACATTGGCATTTTGGAAAGGATATAGCACCTATAATGTTTGCCTCACTAACAAAAACACCCTCTGTTATTACTATCCACAATCACTTTGGCGATTCCGATATGGCTGATATATCCGAGATAATGAATCATTATCAAAAGTTAAGGTATTTTGTCTCAATTAGCAATTCCCATCGAAAGCACTATCCTTTTGATTTTATTGATACGGTCTATAATGGCATAGACGTTAAACAGTTTGATTACAATGAAAAATCGGAAAAATATTTTGTTTGGATGGGAAGGTTTGAGAAAATTAAAGGTCCGGATGTAGCAATTCAGATTGCTTTAAAAATGAAAATACCATTAAAATTAGCTGCTCCTAAAGATAGCACCAGTTTTTTTAAAGAAGAAATAGAACCTTATATAGGCAAAAATAATATTGAATATGTTGGTGAAGTAAATCTGCAAGAAAAGAACGAATTGCTTGGCAAGGCAATGGCATTTATTAGTCCGATAAATTGGGAGGAACCTTTTGGCTTAGTGGTTCCTGAATCAAATGCTTGTGGTACACCAATAGTTGCTTATGCTCGTGGCGCTATGCCAGAAATTATAAAAAATGATATTAATGGCTATTGTGTTGAAAAAGATAATATTGACGAGATGATTAATGTTTTGCAAAAGATAATCAATTTACCTCCAGAAAAGTATATCAATTTGCGAAAATCGTGTCGCCGTTATGCCGAAGAAAACTTTACCACTTCAACAATGACTGATAATTACGAAAAGGTTTATAAAAAGATAATTGATTTGGAAAAAGAAAAAGTACTATAGAAAAAATGGAGGACGGATTATGGGAAATATTGAAACAATTATTAGTGAAAAAATGAAAGAATTAGATCTTGCACCGATTGAAAAAATCTCTGATTTTATAATAAAGAAAAAAAGATTTTATGCGGCTCCGGTTTTGAATGGAAAAAAAGAAAAAGTATTCTTCAAAATTTTAATTGTTAGTGATTCAGCGCCAACCCAATCGATTATTAAAGAAATGAAAATGAGAAATTTAATGCTGAATTTTCAAGACAAAATTGCTTTTCCACATTTAATAAAATATAACGATCAAAATTTACCTTACTGGTTTATTTCTCAATATATTGAGGGTGATGTGATCGGGTTTCTGTATGATTTGCACGATGATAGAGAAGTGATAATACCGTTGCTCGTAAACACGCTTTTCGCTCTTCATAATATATCAGAGTCAACCTTGACCTCAATTTTAAAGGACAATTTCTTTTTAAAAGACGACGGCTTTAATGATCCTCTAGTTATTTTAAAATTATTTGAGAATAAATTGAGCGTTGATTACAAGACAAGAATCGATTTTTTAAAAGTCCATCAGTTCGTTAAAGACAGAAAAAAATATTTTGAAAATCATAAAATAATATTGGCGCATGGAGATTATACTTTAAACAATATGGTAATTAACAATGGAGAAATGATTCTTACTGACTGGGAGAGCGCAAATTTAGGAAATATTGCCAGTGATATTGCGCACCTGTGGATTCAATTATGGCGATATCCCTTGTGGCGACAAAAACTATTAACTGATTATGTAAACACTTTACCAAAAGAAGAAATTGACGAATTCAAAAATTTATTTGAAGCAAAAGTAATATTTGAGGCTTTAGCAGAACTAATATGGAATTTTGATATATGTCCCTTGCAATATCGGCAATCATTAATAGAAATTTGTATAAAAACTGTAAATGTTGCGCTTGAAAGATTTGATAAATTATCAAAATTATAATATATGAAGCTTAATACACCCGTTCAATATTTAACCGGTGTCGGGCCGAAAATGGCTGAAAAGTTAAAGAGGTTAGGGATAGAAACTGTCCGTGACCTTCTTTTTTATTATCCTTGGCGCTATGACGATTTTTCAAATCCTAGAAAAATTTCAAGCTTAAGAATTGGTGAAGACGTAATTATCAAAGCGAAAATTGTTGAAATTAAAATCAGCCACACTCGCCAGCGGTGGATGACTTTAATTGAGGCAGAGCTTTCTGACGAAACCGGAAAAATAAAAGCTATTTGGTTTAATCAGCCTTATTTATTGAATATTTTAAAGCCAGATGATGAGTGGCTATTTGCCGGCAAAGTTAATTGGGATTTTAAAAGTAAAGCAAAATCGTTAGCGATAACGCAATACGAAAAGGAGCCAGTGATTTTGCCAGTTTATAGCAAAACAGCCGGTCTAACAAGCAAATATTTACGAAAATTAATCAAGTCTATTCTATCCACTTCCATTGAAGAATATCTGCCCCGAGAAATACTAGAGCAAGAAAAATTAGTTGGTTTAAACGAGGCAATTGGTAAAATTCATTTTCCTAAAAATTCTACCGACATAGAACTTGCTAAAAAAAGATTGGGCTTTGACGAGCTGTTTTTAATTGCTTTAAAGATGCTTCAAAATAAAAAAGAACTTTCAAAAAGTCCTACAATCGTCCTGGCTTTTGATGAAAAAATTTTGAAAAAATTTGTCAAAAACTTGCCCTTTAAATTAACGAATGGACAGCGAAAAGTGGCGTGGGAAATTATTCAAGATTTAGGTAAAACCAGACCCATGAATCGTTTGCTGGAAGGCGATGTTGGCTCTGGTAAAACTGTAGTGGCGGCGATGGCGGTTTTGGTTGCCAGTAAAAATAAATATCAATCGGTTTGGCTGGCGCCAACAGAAATTTTAGCCAATCAACATTTTGAAAATGTTTCAGAATTACTCGCGCCTTATAAAATAAAAGTTGGTCTAATGACCGCGGCTAATAAAAATGCAAATTTAGAAAAAGATGATTTAATTATTGGCACCCACGCTTTGCTTCAAAAAGATGTGGAAATTCCTAATTTAGCTTTAATTATTGTAGACGAACAGCATCGTTTTGGAGTTAAGCAAAGAGCACATTTAAGAAAGGGAAAACTTATTCCCCACCTTCTTTCAATGACGGCGACGCCCATTCCTCGAACTTTAGCCCTTTCTTTGTATGGCGATTTAGATTTATCAATTATTGATGAATTACCCCCGGGTCGGAAAAAAGTTATAACCAAAGTAGTAGCGTTTGAAAATCGTCAAAAAGCTTACGATTTCATTGGTAATGAGATTAAAAAAGGTCGTCAAGCTTTTGTCATTTGCCCGTTGATTGAAAAAGGGGACAGTCCCCTTGCCGGGGACTGTCCCCAGCTATTTGACGCTGACAGGAAATCGGTTATTTCCGAATACGAAAAACTTTCTAAAAATATTTTTCCAAAATTTAAAATTGGTCTTTTGCATGGCAAAATGAAGGCAAAAGAAAAAGAAGAAACAATGAAAAAATTTCATAATGGAAAGTTAGATATTTTAGTTTCCACAGCAGTAGTAGAAGTGGGAATTGATGTTAAAAATGCTACTGTGATGATGATTGAAAGCGCCGAAAGATTTGGACTGGCGCAACTGCATCAATTTCGCGGTAGAGTTGGCCGCGCGGAGCATCAATCTTACTGTTTTTTATTTTCTGATCAACTTTCGGAAATTACAAAGAAAAGATTACAAGCAATGGTTTCCTGCAATAATGGTTTTGAACTAGCGGAAATTGATTTGCAACTTCGCGGTCCGGGTGAATTGGTTGGCATTAGACAATCTGGTCTGCCGGATTTGAAAATGGCTTCGCTTTCAGATACAATATTAATTAGCAAGGTGCGACAAGTGGCAGAAAAAGTTATTGAAAAGGGTCTTGAGAATTATCCAAACCTTATAAAAAAACTAGAAGAATCCAAAATAGAAAGACACTTTGAATGAATGATCAATTTCTTTACAAATATAAATGGTTGATTGGTGTAGTTTTGGTTGTTATTATTGCTACTGGTGTTTGGGTTGTTTGGCAGGACAAGGTTCGGGGAACAAAAAAAATTCAAGAAAATCAAGAAATTACGGAACTTAAAAATCAAAATGAATTATTAAGATCGGAATTGAGTCAACAATCGCAAGTGGCAGGAATATCCACTAATGATGAAGCTGACGAAAGTGATAAAATTAATCTAAATTCTGCGACGGCCGAAGAATTGGACACTTTACCAAATATTGGTCCGGCGCGCGCGGCCGACATCATTTCCTATCGCGCTGAAAATGGTGGTTTTCAAACAATTGAGGAAATAAAAAATATTAAAGGTATCGGGGATAAAAGTTTTGAAGATTTAAAAGATTTAATTACAGTGGGACAATAAAAATAATATCTGCCCGCGTGATGGAACGGAAGACATGCATGGTTTAGGACCATGTGTCCGAAAGGATGTGGAGGTTCAAATCCTCCCGCGGGCACCAAAATAAAAATAATTAACTATTAAGGAGAAAAATGGCGGCGATTAAAATTATTGAAGGAATTGGCACGAGCGAAACATCAATTGAAGACGCAATCAAACATGCACTTTCCTGCACCCATAAGACTGTTAGAAACGTGACTGGCATTGACGTTATAGGACTGACAGCCAAAGTGGAAAATGGTAAAATTGTTCGTTGGAATGCCAATGTAAAAATTGCTTTTGAAGTAGAGCGATAATAAATTTATGGACGATTTAAATAATTTAGAAGAAGAACTAAAGCAAAAAGAGGATAAAAAACGTCGAGGTCAAAAAATCTCTGGTCGGTCAGTTTTTCGTTTGCAAGAAATAATAAAAGAAAAAGAAAAAAAGATAAAAATTCAAGAAGAAGATGATAAATAAAAAAGTCGTGGCGATTATTGGACCGACTGGTTCTGGCAAAACTGCTTGGGCAAAAAAAATTGTTTCAAAATTTCCGGCCAAAATTATTTCTGTGGACTCGCGTCAAATTTACAAAGGATTTGATATTGGCACTGGCAAAGACAAAAGTTTTCATCAAGACTTAGTTGATATCGCTGAGCCAACAAGAAGATTTACTCTTTTTGATTATCAAAAAATGGCCAATGAACTAATTGACCAATGTTTTAAAGAAAAATCTTTACCTGTTCTAGTTGGTGGAACGGGACTTTATTTAGATGCTGTTTTGTATGGCTTCGTCCTTCCTAACATTCAAAAAGAAAGTATAAAATTTAGGCAAAATTTAGAAAAAGAAAATACTTTAGAACTCTATCAAAAATTAACAAAATTAAATCCAGAATTAGCTTTAAAAATTGATCCGCAAAATAAAAGAAGAATCATTCGGGCATTAGAGATTGTATCACTAAGTAGACGACCGTCAGTTGAGTTAAATAAAAAGAAAAAATCACCGTTTAAAATATTAATTATTGGTATTAAAACCGATCGTCAAACTTTATATTCAAAAATTGACGCGCGAATTGATCAAATGATAAAGGCTGGTTTGGTTGAAGAAGTCAGAATCCTTCTTAAAAAATATCCGCCCGATCTGCCTGCTTTAAATACTATTGGTTATAAAGAAATCATTGATTATCTGCAAGGCCGAGTTGAATTAAAAGAGGCAATATTAAAAATCAAAACCAATACTCACGATTATGTTCGTCGGCAAGAAACTTGGTTTAGAAAAAATAAAGATATTAAATGGGTCCAAAAATACGAGGACGCTGAAAAGTTAATCAAAAAATTTCTAAAAAAATAAAATTATTTTTTTCTTAAAAGGTCTATTTCCAAGATTAAATAACCAAAACCGATGATCATAATTGCGCCCATTACTTTGAAAAATGGCAACGCGCAGACATTGTCAAAGCCAAAGTAACGCAAGACCCATGCGGCAAAGGCAAAACCGCAAATTAGTATACCCAAGACAATGAAAGCTAGACCCACTCCCTTGAAAGAGATTTTGTCGTAGTCTCTTTTTGAAAACATAAACCCTCCTTATTTTTTATTTTCATTTTTATTATACACTATTTTATAAAATCCAAATAAATGCCGGCTAGCAATGCCAGGGCGGAAGAGACAAAAATAATAATGTAATTCCAGCGTTCGTGGGAGACCCCAAGTGATTTAATAATATAATTTAAAGCTTCTTTGTCGTCACTCGTAACCTCATTTAGTTGAGCCACTTTCTGTTCTAAATCATGTTGTTTTATTAGTTGCGTTCTTTTTTCAGAAATCTGATAGCGATGAACAAAGTAAATTACAAAACCGATTGTACCGATATACCAAAAAAATTTTATCCAGAACATTTGTATATCGGAAAAAACAATGATTATTCTATAAGCAATGGTGGCAATTATACCTGACCAGAAATAAAACATGCGGATTGATTTTGAGTGTGGTTTTAAATTTTCCATAACACCTCTTTTTTATTTTAACAAAAAATTCTTGGTAATGACAGAAATAGTCTTGTCCAATACAAGATGAGCATGAAATAGATGCCAGTTCCAACGCAAAATGAGCATAAAAAACAATTGATATGATTCACGCACTTTGTCATTCCAGAAAGGAGGGACTCCTTATCTGGAATCTAGATTCCCGATGTCGGATTACCATCCGACTCGAGAATGACAGTATAAACTGCGTAAGTCCTGTAATTATCAGTTGCCTATTAAACCACTATTTCATGCTCATATGATGATTGGAATATACTGAAATACTTGATTATTAGGGTGTTTTTTGATATAGTTTAGGTAGTTTTATAGGAAAGTACCTAAACAACTTGAAAGAGGTTAAGAAAATGATGGAACAAAAAGTAGAACAACTAATCGAAGCAGTGAAAATGGGTAGTCTGGAAGATGTTCAAAAATTACTAAGCCAAGGTGTGGATGTAAACTCTGAAGAATATGGACCAGGTAGTGGTGGTAATTCACTACTTTATGCAATTGACAGAAGTAATGAAGAAATGGTAGCATTGCTTGTTGAAAATGGAGCAGATGTGCATTACAACCGGTCGACTATAACACCGCTTAATCTTGCGGTTCAAAAAACAAGAAATTTGGTTAAGTATCTGATAGCAAAAGGTGCGGATGTAAACCTCTTAGATAGTTATGGTAATGCACCACTGCACCATCTGGCGAAAACTTCAAATATTCCCGTGTCAATTGAAATTGCTGAATTGCTTATTGAAAAAGGTGCGGATATAAATCTCAAAAATAGCAAAGGCAAAACATCATTAGAACTAGCGGTAGGATATGGATGTATAATTATGGCAGAATTTTTCTATCAACATGGAGCGATTTGGAACCGCACTGATGATCCTGTAGATTCTGCTATAATTAATCATAGGAAATCAATAGTCAGCAATATTTATTCAGACCGTTATGACTAATAATCTTCCGCTACCGCCGGCGGTAACGAACTTATTTAAAATCTCCCCGAGCAATCGGGGGTTTTCTTTTATTGTTTTAATATGACTTTCTAACCTCTCACTTACACTTCCGAAGTGTAAGTGGTAGAATAAATATATGAGAAAAGATCCTTTAGTGAACGAACAATACTATCACATAATAAATCGAAGTATTGCTAAATATATAATTTTCAATGATGACCAAGATTATCTAAGGATAATTGAGTTATTTGATCTTTGTAGATTTACAGAATTCTTGTATAAATATTCGGATTATTTAGAGCTAGCTGACCAATATCGGACTCATTTTGTAGATCGTCTAAAGACTACCAGCCCAAAATTAGTAGAAATTGTTGCTTATTGTATTATGCCGACACATATTCATTTAATTTTAAAACAGAATAAAGAAAATGGTATTTCAAAATATATGGCAAAAGTTTTTAACAGTTATACAAGATATTTTAATGTTAGACATCAAAGAAAAGGACCTTTGTGGGAAGGAAAATTTAAAAATATTTTAGTAGGAAATGATGATCAAATGTTGCATTTAACTAGGTATATCCATCTTAACCCTACTTCTGCTAGCTTGGTGAAAAAACCGGAAGATTGGGAATTTTCTTCATATTATGAGTATATTAATAACCCTAAGAACAGTGCAATTTGTGATTTTAAGACAATAATTGATCTAAATCCAAAACAATATAAAAATTTTGTCCATGATAGAATTGATTACCAAAAACAATTATCCTTAATCAAAAAACTTTTACTTGATGAATATGGTGGGTAGTTCAACCATACACTCCCACTTCCGAAGTGGGAGTGGTAAGGTAGGGAAATCAGGGTATAATAAAAATATGAGGTTAATTTATGGCACTTGCTAAAGTTTTTTCGGCGGCTGTGGTTGGGTTGGAGGCAACGCCAGTGGAAGTGGAAGTTGATATTTCGGCGGGTCTTCCTTCTTTTACGATTGTCGGTTTGCCTGACAAAGCGATTGAAGAGTCTAAGGAAAGGGTTCGTTCGGCGATTAAAAATTCCGGCGCCCAATTTCCGACCAAAAGAATCACCGTTAATTTAGCTCCGGCTGATATTAAAAAAGAAGGACCGGCTTACGATTTAGCCATTGCTTTGGGTATTTTAGTCGCGGCCGAATTGATTCCGCCGGTTGATAAAGATATTGTATTTGTGGGCGAACTTTCACTCAATGGTAATTTGCGCCACATTAACGGCATTTTGCCAATCGCCAGCTCTTTGCAAAAGAAATTTAAAGAAATAATTTTGCCAGCTATCAATGCCCCCGAAGCATCGCTGGTAAAAAATATTATTATTCGGCCAGCTGAAAATTTAAAAGACCTGATCTTTTATTTTAAAAAAGAAAAAAGCATTTCGTCGTACACGAAAAAATTTAATATCCAGCAACCGGAAAAAAGCGAGCTTGATTTTGCCTATATTAAAGGTCAAGAACAAGCAAAACGGGCTTTGGAAATTGCCGCTACCGGCAATCACAATGTTTTTTTCTTTGGTCCGCCCGGTGCCGGCAAAACTCTTTTGGCACGAACACTGCCAACCATCATGCCGGAAATGACCAATGACGAAACTTTAGAAGTGACGAAAATTTATTCGGTGGCGGGACTCTTGCCAACTGATTTGCCGGTAATTAATTTTCGGCCGTTTCGCGCGCCTCACCACACTACTTCAAATGTGGCGCTAGTGGGTGGTGGTACTTATCCTCGTCCGGGGGAAATTACTTTAGCTCATCGGGGAGTTTTATTTATGGACGAATTTGCCGAATTTCCGCGCTCGGTTTTGGAAAGTTTGCGTCAACCCTTGGAAGATGGCATTATTACTGTCTCGCGGGCGCAAGGCTCTTTGCAATTTCCTGCCAAATTTATTTTAATTGCCGCTCAAAATCCCTGTCCTTGTGGTTATTTGGGCGATACTCAAAAAAATTGTATTTGTACCCCGTCGCAAATTAATAGATATCAAAAAAGAGTCTCTGGACCCCTGCTTGACAGCAATGCGACACGCCCCAATGCTTGGCATTGGGGAAGGATAGCATAAG
>CAYZMA010000015.1:5169-22789 GCA_964479405.1 uncultured Candidatus Saccharibacteria bacterium | reverse complement strand
ATTTTTAAATGACTAAATGGCTGTCCCATAGTTATATTTTAGCTGACTCAATGCGTAGGGCTTGACAAGCGCTATTTAATTCGTCATAATCATAATAAATAACATAGAGTTACACATACCTCACAGGAAGGGAGGTGGGCAGGTTGCTAAATAGTAGTTGAGTTGTCCTTGTGTTTTTGTTTTTTTCTTGGCTAGAATATTAACAAATGCAAACACAAGGAGGAAGTTTCTGATGAGTAATGGAAATGGGAAAGTTAAACTTTCGGCTGCTGAGCGTAGACGAAAAAAGCGGCATGAGGCTTCAGGCAGTGATAGGGCAGAGGTGATTATCAGAGAGATTATTCAGACAGCAGAAGCTCATAATGGCAATGGCCATAAGCACAAAGTGCAGTCGCACTACGCGTCTAACAATCGATCTTCGTTAAAAGCCTGCCAGTTCGGCATCTGATTTCTCGTTCGTTTCTTTTTTGTTTTTATCGGCCCCGTATCTCGGGGCCTTTTAAGTTAAGGGGAAAATTGATACAATCTAAGTCATGGAGAGGTCGCATAAGAACATTTGCTTCGCAAATAACCTTGTCCGACCTATTACTATCAATATTCGTTTGACAACTAGTTCATGGAGAGGTCGCATAGTGGCCGAGTGCGCGGGCTTGGAAAGCTCGTAGACCCGCAAGGGTCTCCAGGGTTCGAATCCCTGCCTCTCCGAAGGCAATAAAAATCCGCCATCTCAGGGATGGCGGAAAAAGGTTAATGGCAGTTAGTCCAGTCGTGGCGCCAACAGCCACAGTGATAGAAAAGCAAGAGAAAAAATGGGATTAGAACTGGCAGGAGTGGAATATAGATTACAAGAAACCAAGGACGACGCATCTCTTTCATTTCTTTCACCTCGTTTCGTTTTGCTTTCCGTATCATACATCAATTTTATTGTCTTTACTATCTTTTTTGATATACTAAAAGTGCTATGGGTATACAAGTTGAATTTAATCCAGACCTTGCTTTGAGAAATTTTGATGAATTTAAAAATGGTAATCGCAAGAGGGAAGAATGTATTCCGCAACTAATTAAAGTTGGTAAAATATATCCTTTTCTTAAAGAGGGTCAGAGAAATTATTGGCTCGAGGGCGAATTACCGTTACTTGAGACAAAAGGGAATCAGCAACTTTCTAAACCACTTGCCAGTATTATTATTTTAGATGCGACTCATTTAGTATTAGATAAAAAGCCATATACTAAAGGGAAATATAAAGTTGTTGAAGTCTTCGATCCCAAAGATTTTAAAATATATTTTAATGGTTTTGCCAAAATAAAATGAATAAGATAAATAAAAGTTTCTTACCAAATAACAGGTTTATATTTTCCTTTAAATCTCGCGATCGCGAGAAAGTGGGTATAATTTAAAGGAAGGATTTGCAAGAATGGCAAGGCACACTTTTACTGAGAAAATTTTATTAGTTATTGATGGGACTATAAAGGAAAGCGTTGCTGGTTTAATGTGTCCTTATTTGGGTTTAGGAAGATACTTTAGAAATTATCAAGGCAGTCTTTCTAAGACAATTTACGAACTTAAAAAACGTGGTTATCTTGAAGAAATTGAAGATCAAGGTGAAAAATTCTTAAAACTTACATCTAAAGGAAAATTAAAATTAATTAAAAAGAAATTTTTAGGAGAATGGGATGGTCTCTGGCGAATTGTTGCTTTTGACATTGAGGAGAAACGAAAGAAAACTCGCGATCTTTTTAGATTCAAGCTATCTGAATTAGATTGCAAGCCGATTCAAAAATCAGTTTGGATTACACCCAATGATATTTCTTCCGAGTTGGAAGATTTAATTTTTCTGTTAGATTTAAAAAGCAGTGTTGATTATTTTATCTCAAGAGCTGTAACTGGTGAAGAAAAATATTTAGATATGTTTAAAATCAAAAATAAACAGAATAGAGTATAAAAATGTTTAATAAAAATACGCAAAAATATGGTTTAAAAACAAGGAGTCATTGAATTTATGAATGACCAAGTTGACCCCGCACAACTCCTTCCTATAAAACGGACTACGTCCTGTTATTATAGGAGTGTCATCTGCGGGGCAAGAGAAATTAAAAATGAATGAAGTAGAGGAAATTAAGCACCGGATTGACATTGTTGATCTAATTTCCAGTTATCTAACCCTCAAAAAAGCCGGCGCCAATTACAAGGCAATCTGCCCTTTTCATAATGAAAAAACGCCTTCTTTAATGATATCTCCGGAAAAGCAAATTTGGCATTGTTTTGGCGGTTGCAGTGAGGGTGGCGATATTTTTACTTTTGTGATGAAGATGGAAAGTTTGGAATTTCCCGAAGCCTTAAAACTCTTAGCCGATCGCGCTGGCGTCCAACTTGAATCGCGACAAAGTTCAGATTTTCAAAAAAGTAGTCAAATTTCCAAAAATCGTCTTTATGAATTAAATAATTTAGCAGCTCGGGTTTTTAATAAAATTTTAATTTCGCATCCGTCAGGTCAGCCGGCTTTGGAATATTTAAAAAAACGCAAATTAACCCCGGCTCTTATTAAAGAATATATGCTTGGTTACGCCCCGTCGTCGCGGGCGATTAACGGCTATTTAAAAAAACATGGTTTTTCCGATTTGGAACTTCAGGGCGCGGGCAATCCTGATAAGTTTTATAAAAGAATTATGTTTCCGATTAAAGACGCCATGGGCAATGTAATTGCTTTTACAGGGAGAGTATTAGATTCGGAACAAGAGCCAAAATATCTAAATACCCCTGAAACGATCATCTTTCACAAAAGTCGGGTCCTTTATAATTTAGAAAAAGCTAGGGGTGAAATTAAAACTCAAAAAGCCACTGTAGTAGTGGAAGGGCAAATGGATGTTATTGCCTCGTGGCAAGCGGGCGTCAAAAATGTGGTGGCGACTTCCGGCACGGCTTTAACGTCGGATCATTTGCAAATTCTTTATAGATACAGCCCAAACATCATCTTTGCTTTTGACTCTGACAGCGCCGGTCTGACAAGCGCCAAGAAGGCATATGAAATGGCAATTGTTGAGGGCTTCAATGTTAAAATGGTTGACTTAGGTAAATTTAAAGATCCGGGCGAAATGGTCGCGCAGGACCCGAAAATTTGGCAATCGGCGGTCCAAAAACCTATTCCGGTGATTGACTGGTATTTTGAATTAGCCTTTGCCAAGCAGAAAGCAGATTTAACCTCCCAAGAGAAAAAAGAAATTGCCAAAGAAATTTTACCCTTATTAAAAAAAATTCCCGACACCATTGAACAGGCTCATTATGTCAATTTGTTGGCCGAAAAATTAGATGTTTCGGAAGAGGTTATTTTTAGTGCTCTAAAAAAAGTTGAAGAAAAGAAAAATTCTAAAGTGACAGCTAAGAAGCAACCAAAAAAGCAAAATCTAACAACTGCCGAATTTATTTTAGCCATACTTTTAAAATGGCCGGAAAAAATTAAACAAGTTTCTAACGATCTTTCCGATGCCGATTTTAAGGATGAAAATTTGTTAGCAATTTACAAAGCCCTTTTGACGGAGTATAATATAACTAAATTACGAAAAGATATTAATCGCGAGCAACTGCTTAAGCTTGACGATCTTCTTTTGGTTGTTTCTTCTGAAAACGCGGAAATGCTTAAAGAAGATTTAGATTCGGTTTTAAAAATTTTAAAAGAAAATCGGCGGGAAGATTTAAAAAGTTATTATGCTAAAGAAATTAAAAAAGCCGAAATGGATAAAAACACGGAACAACTTAAAAAATTAATGAAGGAGTTCCAAGATGCCATATCAACGAAAAACTAAAAAAAGTTCTAGCGCAGCCAAGTCTTCGCGTGAAAGACAAACCAAGGCAACCAGTGAACGGGTCAGTTTAAAGCTGAAAATGAAAAATCAGAAAAACATTGCTAAAGGTCGGCCGAGCAGTGTTCGGAAAAAAGAAGTTATTATTAAATTTCCGCCAGAACTGGAAAAACTTTTGGAAAAAGGCCGTCAGAGCGGTTTTGTGACTTATCAAGAAATTTTGCAAGGTTTTGAACTGCCGGAAAAGAAAATCCCTCTTTTGGATGCACTTTATGATGAATTTTCGGTGCAAGGAATTGATATTAAAGAAGGCCATAAATTACTGGAAATTGAATCGGAGCCGACTCAAAAAGTGGGGGAAATGAAAGATATTTCCGACGATTCGGTCAGAATGTATTTACGGGAAATCGGCCGGATTCCCTTGTTAAAATCCGATGACGAGGTTCGTTTGGCCAAAAGAATTGAAGCTGGCGACGAAACGGCGAAGAAAAAATTAGCCGAAGCTAATCTGCGGTTGGTGGTTTCTATTGCTAAAAAATATATCGGTCGGGGACTTTCCTTGCTGGATTTAATTCAAGAAGGAAATACCGGGCTTCTTCGAGCCGTGGTTAAATTTGATTATCACAAGGGTTATAAATTTTCAACCTACGCCACTTGGTGGATTAGGCAGGCAATTACCCGCGCCATTGCCGATCAGGCTAGAACAATCAGAATTCCGGTTCATATGGTGGAAACAATTAATAAATTAATCAGAACTCAAAGGCAATTGGTCCAAGATTTAGGTCGCGAGCCTTTGCCGGAAGAAATTGCCGCTGAGATGGAAATTCCGGTGGAAAAAGTGGATCATATTATTAAAATTTCTCAAGAAACGGTTTCTCTGGAAACGCCGGTGGGCGAAGAAGAAGACTCTCGTTTGGGTGATTTTATTGAAGATAAAGAGTCCTTGTCGCCGGAAGAAAATGCCATTTACCAGTTGATGAAAGGCCATGTCGGCGAATCGTTGGTCTTTCTTTCGCCTCGCGAACAAAAAATCTTAAAAATGCGTTTTGGTCTAGACGATGGTCGGACTCATACCTTGGAAGAAGTCGGCAAGGAATTTGGCGTTACTCGGGAACGAATTCGTCAAATTGAAGCCAAATCTCTTCAAAAAATGAAGAAGAACGAACAATCACAGAAGTTAAGGGATTATTTAAGGTAGGAAAAATGAACCAGTAAATCCAACTTCGTAGGTTGGATTTTGGGTTATACATAAAGAAAATCCCCGGATTGCGCCGGGGGATTTAGTGCGAAAAAACTACGACCGTAGTTTTTTCGCACTGTTTGATTTGAAATGAGCTCTGTTCGTTATTTACGCTGTCGGCGGAAGGCAAGAAACCCAACAACTCCGCCACAAAGGGCGAGTAGGCTGGATGGCTCGGGGACTGGCTGGAGTTCAATAATTCCGTATAACCTATACCAGTCTGGAAAATCGTTCCAACCGCGTTCAACTCCGATATTGTAGCCGACTCCGTTGCATGGACCATTAGTGCTACTGGGGCAAAGAGGGTTCCAGTTTATGTAAGACACTGGTTCTCCACTTGTCCAAACGAATGAACCCAAATTCGCAACATCATTTAACCCTATCCACAACCAATCGGTTCCGTAGGTTGTTTTTAGCCATTGCTCATCAGCTAAGTTTCGGATTGTAGCGAGATGTCCGCCCAAGCTTACTGCTTCGGCTTCCGCTTCTACCCAAGTGGGTTGAAGAATGGGAGTGTCGGTCAAGGCATAACGATGCCCGTTGGTTGGGTTTGTCACCCAATCATAGGCGAATACTGGCAGAGCCAGCACGGAAACAAGAATCACTATCAGAATCAGCGTTTTCATCCTTTTCTTCCTCCTTCGAGTTGTTCAGGTGCTTCCGCAAGATTGCGGAATGCAAATTGCCTATAATATAGCAAATAATGGGTTAAAAATCAAGGGTTTGGATTGTTTTTTAATTCAAGCTGATCTACAATACAAGTGCAATGGATAAAAAACAGAGATTTTATAAGGTCTATAGCAATTTACCGCTTGGCCTACGTGAAGAATTGGTAGCTGTTATTGACAAGGAACCAATTTCTTGGCGTGTGGCGAAATTGGAGATAGATGAAAATACCAAAAAAGGCGAAGAAATTTTGGACCAACTAATCCGTCTGGAGATTATATAAAATGTTAAAAGATATTGATCAAGCAAAAATTGACGCCGAAATAAATGAATTAGTGATTGAACGGATGAAATTATTTCCTTCTGATAAGAATATATCAATTGGACAAGATGGCAATTTTACAAAAGATCAAATTATCAGTCATGTTAAAAAGAATGATGAAATTGGTAAAAAAATAGTTGAGATAGAACTCTCGTATCTCAAAGCTTTTAAAAAAGGAATATTTTTTGATGAATAACTTCTCAATTTTAGTTACTCGACCCAAGGATGACTTAACAACAAACTATTTATTTTCATGGGCTAGTTTGGTTATTAAAGAAGTAATAAAAAAGGGTGGTCAAGTTTTTGATTTAAGAGAAAAACGAGCTAACAGAAAAGAATTTTGTAGTGTTATTAAAAAAACAAATCCAAAATTAATTTTTTTAAATGGACATGGTAATAAAAACGCTATTACTGGTCAGGGTCAAGAGATTTTAATCCAATCAAATGATAACGAAGATATCACCAAGGACAGTGTTGTCTACGCTCTTTCTTGTAGCGCGGCCTCGGTTTTAGGATCAAGATGCATTCAGAAGGGAACAAAATCATTTATTGGGTACAAAAACGATTTTATTTTTTTAACCGAACAGTCATTTATTACTCGCCCACTTGATGATCAAACGGCGGCTTTGTTCTTTGAACCATCAAATTTGGTTATAAATTCTTTGATAAAAGGTCGTACGGTCTTTGAGTCATATAATCGTTCTCAAAAAGAATTCAAGCGTAATATTAAAAAACTTTTAACAAGCGAATCGCTTCAAAAAGATCAATCTTCAGTTCGTTTTTTGCTTTGGGATATGGAGCATCAAGTGTGTTTAGGAGATACGGCAACTAGGGTATAAAAAATTAAAAAAGTAGAAATTATCGTTCTCTCAGTTTATTTTCAGTTTTGTGGTATAGTGTTAGGCTATGAGAATATTAGTGGTTGAAGACGACCATAAAATTGTTAAAATTAAAGGGTGAAAAAGATTCTAATTTTAGCCGGTTTAATAATAGTTGTAGGAGTGATTGTTTTTCTGTCATTGCGACCCCGCCTTGGCGGGGGAAGCAATCCAGCAATCTATCCGTCGCCATTAGCAGTATCAACTCCTACTTCTACTCCGGAGAGCACTTTAGCCGAACCGGTGGCTCAATTCAAAGAAAGAGTGACTAAAAAGCTTTTTGGTATTTACATTACACCTCAAAATTCACCCGTTCAGCCTGAAAGATTTACCGGCTATCATACCGGGGCTGATGCTGAATATCAAGACATATCAACGGATGTACCTGTTTATGCGGTTGCCGACGGCACAGTTGTTCTAGCGGAAACTGCTTCCGGCTATGGTGGCGTTTTTATGATGGAAATTGATTTAGCGGGTATTAAGCATACTATTTTATATGGTCATATTCGTCCGAGTAGTCTGCCGTCGGTTGGTCAGGTGGTTAAAAAAGGCGATCAAATTGGTCTTTTGGGGACGGGCTATAGCACTGAAACCGATGGTGAAAGAAGGCATCTTCATTTTGCTATTTTATCTGATAATAGAATTGATATTAAGGGTTATGTCCAAAATCAAAACCAGCTTTCAGGTTGGGTAGACCAGTATATTCCAATCATCATATGAGCATGAAATAGTGGTTTAATAGGCAACTGATAATTACAGGACTTACGCAGTTTATACTGTCATTCTCGAGTCGGATGGTAATCCGACATCGGGAATCTAGATTCCAGATAAGGAGTCCCTCCTTTCTGGAATGACAAAGTGCGTGAATCATATCAATTGTTTTTTATGCTCATTTTGCGTTGGAACTGGCATCTATTTCATGCTCATCTTGTATTGGACAAGACTCCCCGTTGTATTTATGGCTTAAAATTGTTAATATAAATACATATTCCCCGGTAGCTCAACGGTAGAGCGCCTCCCTGTTAAGGAGATTGTTGTCCGTTCGAATCGGACCCGGGGAGCCATAAACCAAGCCCTTCCTGTTATCAGAAATCCTTTCTGAATAACATGAGCGGTCTGATTTATGGCAAGCCATTTTTAATAAAGCTTGGCTTATGCAGTGTACCTGAAGCGTAGCAAATGGTTCACTGCTATATTTAATTATGAATAAATTTTATTATGTTTATGTCCTATTAAGTTTAAAAGACAATAAATTCTATATCGGTTCAACTAATAATTTAAAAAGACGATTAAAAGAGCACTTGGCTGGTAAAAACATTTCAACTGCAAAAAGATTACCTCTAAAGCTAATTTATTTTGAGGGTCATTTATCTAAAACAGATGCTGAACGACGGGAAAAATATTTTAAAACTACTAAAGGAAAAGTTACTCTTAGGACTATTATTCGAGATTTTTTAAGCTAACAGCAAATGGGTGGCTGTTTTTTTGAAACTTCATTTCCCAAAAAAGCCGTGAATACTGTTAAATGATGACCTATATTCATGCTTTATTGACCTCGGCAATTTTTAATGTCGCTCGTCGTCAATCAATTCCCGCATTTATAGAAAGAGGCGTTTGGAAAATTGAAAAGTGTGATACAATATAAAAAAGGAGGTTTTATGCCTGAAGAAAAAACGGGCGGATCAAAATCATCTTGGATTATTTTGGTTGTTGTTGGGGCAGTTTTCTTGTTGGCAGTGGCTGGATTTTTTACTTGGCGATACTATCAAGCGAAAAAAGTTGACGACTTGGCTAATCAAATAATGGCCAATCCTTCTGCTTTCAAAAATGGCACCAGTCCTAATACATCTACCAAAACCAACGGTAAAATTGACCAAAATTTAGTCGGCACTTGGGAGTCCGATTGTTTAGTGCCCGACCCGGGAAGCAAATGGGCGGAAAAACACAAATATGTCATTAATTCGGATGGAACGGCCATCCATACTCGTCAAGATTGGGAGATGAATGATTGTACTTCTGTTCAACCAACAGGGCTTATTACCGATCAAATCAAATTATCAATTCCTTCGGCAGGAAAGATTGACCAGACAATTGTCAGCGAGGAAAATTCTAGATCTAATCCTAACGCGCCTGCTTCCGGAATGGTGATGTACGATATCTATCAAGTTTCTGGTAGCACTTTAGAATTTGGTTGGGGTTTTCGGGATGATGTACCTTATGATGGTAAAACCGGTAGCTCCGACGGCGATCGTTTTACTACATTAAATAGTTATATTGTCTATAATAAAAAATAGTATGAAAAAAGTTTTAATTGTTGAAGACGATGAAGTCTTTGCCAAAATTTTAAGCGACGATCTTTCAAAAGCCGGTTTTAGTGTGACCAGAACAGTTGATGCCATGCAAGGCCAGCAAGCCGTTTCCTCTTTAAAACCAGATTTGATTGTTTTAGACCTAATGCTTCCAGCTGGTAATGGCGTTGAACTACTCAAAAACTTGCGGGTTTCAGTTCAGACTCAAGGTATCCCTATTATTATTGCTACTTCTTATAAAGATGAGGAAGTTAAAAAAGAGGTTGAGGCAGTTGGCGTGCAGGGTTATTTTCACAAACCGTTTCAAAGTAGCGATTTAATTAAAGAAATTAATCGTATTTTAACTTAATGATGGCTAATTTGAAAAAATATGAACAAACTTTTTGTCGGCAAACTAAAAGTTTGATGATTGGTTTGCAAAAAAATCTTGAAATTTTAGCTAAAAATCCTCAAAATAAACAAGCTCTTAAAGATTGTCTGCTTAATTTTCATACCTTAAAGGGGAGCGCCGGAGCAATGGAGTGCAAGGGTTTAGAGAATTTTGTTATAAAAGCAGAAAAAGATATTAAAAATCCAAATAATATCTTACAACTAAAATCATCTTGTCAAGAAATTGAATCTTTGGCAGGGGATTTTAGATTGCTTTGTCGCTTCGCTCCTCGCAATGACAAATCATGATAGGTGTCATTGCAAGGCTGATTGTCATTCCAGCGAAAGCTGGAATCCAGTTCTGGATCCCAGATCAAGTCTGGGATGACAAAGTAGATCTACTTATATTTTCCTAAAATAATCGCTTTGACATCGGGTTTTAAGTAGTCTAGGGGTTCGACAATGATGCCGGGAGAAAATGAACTCTTAACTGCGCCTTCAGCATTTTGATCAACATTCTCGTCAGCAACTGAAAAAGCTAAAAGATTGCTATTTTCCTGTCCGCCAATTAAACCAATGCCGATGGCTTGACCTTCACGGACCAAGTCGCCCTCTTTGACCAAAGGTTTGCTAATTGCTAAATATTTGCCCCACAAACCGTAGGAAAAATTAACTACTATTTCATATTCGCCTAAATTCTTGCGAGTAACTTTTTCCACTTTACCGGAAGCTAAACTGTTAATTTCGGTGCCGGCGGTAATATCCATCCAGACAAAATTGTAGACATTGGGGTCGTCGGTTTCTACTCCTAAACCACCGAGGCCTTTTTTCTGGGAAATCATCAATTTTCCAATTGATGTGGGTAGATTTAAACGAACAGTGGAAGCGTTGACGGGTAAGTCGCTGGTGATTTCGTCTTTTTTGGGCAGGTTTTTATCTTTACCTTCAAGCCAACTTTTGTTTGAAAGATTGACGGCGGGTAAAAAATTCGTTTTATACAACGCGTATAAACCTCCGGCGACAATAATAACCAAAACCACAACTATCAGCGCAATTTTTGTCCGATGGCTCATAAAACTTTTCTTTTTCTGTTTTTTGTCAACTGGTGGGAGTGAACTCTCTTGATGATTCATAAAATCCTCCTTTTATGATAATTAATCAACTATATTATACTACATTATTATACTACAATGTGTAATATACAACAAATCGCCACTTTTTGACTAAGTATATTCCAATCATCATATGAGCATGAAATAGTGGTTTAATAGGTAATCGATAATTACAGGACTTACGCAGTTTATACTGTCATTCTCGAGTCGGATGGTAATCCGACATCGGGAATCTAGATTCCAGATAAGGAGTCCCTCCTTTCTGGAATGACAAAGTGGATGCTCATTTTGCGTTGGACAAGACTCAAACTATCTAGTTTTTTTTATTACATTATTATATAATAGTACTAAGAGAATAGGGATTCATATAAAAAGTGAGGAGACTCGTATAGAATCTCCCCTATGTTTAGTAATTAAATAATATCATATATTTTAAGTTTGTCAAAATGAAAAAAATTACTCAAAAATGGATAGAATTTGCTAAAAAAGATATTAGAGATGCGGAGATTCTTTTTAAAGGTCGTTCTTACGAAGGTTCAATTTGGCATTGTCATCAAGCTCTTGAGAAAATTTTAAAAGCGATTATTGTTGAAAAGGATAAACGTATTCCTAAAATTCATGATCTGCCAAGGCTTTCAAAAGAATGTGAAATTACTTTCTCCAAAACAATTTTAGAATTTTTGGAAGAAATTAACCCTTATTATAATCAAGTTAGATATCCAGACACTGCCCTTGAGGATATAAAGTCAAGTAAAAATACTACTCAAAAATATATCAAAACTACTAAGGAGATTTTTAAATGGCTACAAAACCACTTAATCCAATTCAAATAACTAGAGATTATGTCAAAAATTTAAAAGATAAGATTAGAGTTGAAAAAACAATTCTTTTTGGTTCATCTGCTCGAGACGAAATGAACCAAGATTCCGATTTGGACATTATTATTATTTCTCCCGATTTTAAAAAAATGAAATACATTGACCGACTGATTTTATTATCTAAAGCACGAGGCAATCAATTTACTTTTATTCCGATGGATATTTTGGGCTACACTAATGAGGAATTTGAAAAGATGGCTAAAGAATCTGTTGTTTTAGGTGAAGCACAAAAAGAGGGGAAAGAGATTAGTTTTAAATAGCACGGAAATAAAAAGCCCCCGATGGGTTTAGCATCGGGGTACTGTAAAACTATTATTATAATAACAAATTGGATGTTGTTTGTCAAGAGTTAGTCTTGTCCAATACAAGATGAGCATGAAATAGATGCCAGTTCCAACGCAAAATGAGCATAAAAAACAATTGATATGATTCACGCACTTTGTCATTCCAGAAAGGAGGGACTCCTTATCTGGAATCTAGATTCCCGATGTCGGATTACCATCCGACTCGAGAATGACAGTATAAACTGCGTAAGTCCTGTAATTATCAGTTGCCTATTAAACCACTATTTCATGCTCATATGATGATTGGAATATACTGAGTTAAAAATTTTTTAGGAGGGTTTTTGAACCAAGAAGAGGGGCGCATTAGAACAACAGTTCCGGCTCTTTTGTCAATCCATGATCTTTTAAGGCAAAAATATAATTGGTAATTGTGAATTAAAAATGATATAGTAAAAATAATAAATAGATTTGAGGACAATATGGCGATTGATTGGAGACAAATTTATCGTAAATATAGAGGTCAATGGGTTGCTCTGACTAAAGACGAAAAAACAGTTATTGCCAGTGGCAAAACCGCCAAAGAAGCTTGGACAAAAGCTCTTGTCAAAGGTTGCAAAAAACCTATTCTTACTCGTATGCCAGAAAAATTAGTAACTTATGTCGGTTATGGGGTATGAAATTTAAATACAAAAACTATGGCCAAGGATTTTTAAGGCCAGTTATTCCAATTGAAATTATTTATCAAAATCTCTCTATCCCTTGTGAGGCTTTGGTTGATTCGGGAGCTGATTTCTGTATTTTTGATGCCCAAATTGGAGAGCTTTTGGGTATTAATATTACTAAAGGCGAAAGACGAGAAGTGTGGGGGATTACTGGTGTTGGACAATCTTATTATGTTCATCTTGTTGAGATTAAAGTTGGTGGCTGGTCGTATAAAATTAAAGTCGGCTTTCTTCCGGAAATAGCAAAATTAGGTTACGGAGTTCTTGGTCAAAGAGGATTTTTTGATATTTTTGTTGTTAAATTTGATCTTCTGAAAGAGGAAATTGAATTAAAAGTACGCAGATAAAATTTATTTGTCAAGTATTTAATTATTGGATATAATAATAGTAAGAACAAGGTTTTATTTTTATCCGTCATTGCGAGGAGCAGAGCGACGAAGCAATCTATCTGGTTAGATCGCCACGCCCCGCCATTGCGGGGCTCGCGATGACAAATAATAGTTACAGGAGGGGATTTTAATGGACCAAGAGGAGAGGGTCAAATCTCTTGATGCCGAAATTGCCAGAATTACTAAAAGCACTAGAACAACAGTTCCGGCTCTTTTGTCAATCCATGATCTTTTAAGGCAAAAGTATCCTTGGTATTATAAATGGCACTTGAATCCATGGTCGTCAAAAATTCATACCGCTATTTTGAGTTTAGTCCTTATTTCCTTTTTAACCGTTGGATCGCTATCAATTTTTGGCCTGCCTCATTCTGCCCGCGCCGCTACCACCACCTGTACTTGGAATAATGGCGCTGGCACTACCAGTTGGAACACCTCTGGTAACTGGTCCTGCGGCAATGTGCCAGATAACACTAATGATGTTGTTTTGGACGCCACCTCAAACACAGCCATCACCATTGATGCCACCGCTACGGCCGCTTCTTTTACTGTTAATGCCGGCTATACCCAAATCATAACAGCAAATAATAATTTAACTTTGGATACTTCTCAGGGCGGGACAGGTACTTTTACTCTGGGAGGTGCCACTTACAGAGCCAATGCAACCACAATTACTATTCCCGGTAGCTGGACAAATACCGCCGGCACCTTTACTGCCGGCACTTCTACGGTCATTATGACTGGAACCGGCGCTATTGATGTTGGCACCAATGGTTATGCTAGCACAAAATTATTCAAAAATCTTACTATCAATACCTCCGGTACAGTAACCTTAAGTAATCAGATCTCGGCTACCGGTATTCTTACATTAACAACAGGGACCCTCAATGGCGCAGTGGGTATAAATATCCCAAGCCCAACTTCTGCTTCTTTTGTTAACAATGGCATTACCTATGGCGCATCCAAGCCATATATATACTTTATCTTAAATTCAACTAGTTCAGGTTCACCGGATATTATTCCTGCCACCACTCTCTCTAATCCTTATCCAAATGTGCAGATGAAAGGAAATACTTCTAGCGGCACCAACTATGCTAATTTGGCAGGGGATATTAATATTAGTGGTGCCTTGGAGATACTGGGGAATCAATCAACCAATAAGACAGTCATAAGCACAACTACCAGTAATTATGCGATTACTTTGACTTCTTATCTAGCTATTGGGTATACTGTTGCCACACGTCAAGCTGAACTAAATATAAACAACTCTACTTTGACCGTGTCTGGAAATCTTACTATTTACAATGGATCAGGAAGTACTAAATTAATTTCCGGTGCTTCCGGGTTGATCAAAGTCGGTGGCAACTTTGTTAATAGCGATACTCTTGACTCAACGGCAGGTGGCACGGTTGAATTTAACAAAGCTTCTAGCACCCAAACCCTTAACTCTGGTGGGACGGGCGCAACTCAATTATTCAACAATCTGACACACTCCGGCGCCGGGACTCTGCAACTGATCACAAACGATATTAATATTGACGGCACCTTCACCAACTCTGCCGGCACTTTTGATGCTGATACAAATGATAAAAATATGACATTTGCCGGAGCATGGAATAACACCGGCTCAGCCACGTTCTCCCGTGGTTCAGGCACAATGACCTTTGATGGCACTTCTACTGTGACCAATAGTTCCTCTGCTGCCGCTACTCTGGCCGCGGTGGCAATCTCCGGTACTGCTACGCTTGGCTCAAATCTAACCATGGCCTCCAATAGTGGCGCCGGTACTTTAAATCTTGGCGCCGGTAGTTATACGTTTACTATTACCGGTACTGGCACGCCAATGGCCGTGACAACTTTCCAAGCAGGCACCGGCTCTACTACTATCTATACCGGTACGACTACCGCCACCAACATCGCGGCAAAAGTCTATAATAATTTAACTCTGACTCCGACACTAGCGACCACTTATTCACTGGCTGGACACCTCAATGCCGCCAACTCTACCGCTATGACCGGCAATCTATTAATTAATGCCAGTGCCACCCTTACTACCACCGGCACAAATTACAATATTGACTGCGTCAATCTAACTATCGCCGCTAGTGGTGTCTTAACTGCCAACGGCTCAACATTTACCGTTTCCGGCAACTGGGTCGCAACCGGAGGGACATTTACCTATGGCACCTCCACGGTTAAAATGATGTTATCTGGTAGCATAACAAGTAGTAGCTCATTCTATAATCTTGAAGCGGCTCAGACCGGACAAACCACTACTAATCTTGGGAATATTTATATTTATCATCAACTTGTCTTAGCCGGTGATAGTACGGGCCATTGGGCAGGTGAGTATACTAATGCCATATTTGGTAGTACTGCTGGATTAGCTAACCCATGTATAACATCTAACGGGGCTAATTTCACTGGTTCAGCTTCTGCCACTTTCTGGCCAAATGGAACCACTTTATATATTCCAGCCGGGACTTTTTATGCCAGAATTATTGTAGCAAATGTCAGTACAACAACAACTGAAACGGTGGAACTAAGCGGTGATATTACCACCACAGATAGTGTACGTGTTTATTCTAATGCCAACGGCGGTAATGTTCTTGGTTCTTTGGATATGAAAGGTTATAATATCAATACTCCGACTATACTTGTAGGGGTAAGTGGCAATACAGGTAGGCATGGTCAAATTATTAACTCTTCGGCTTCTACAGATTCAACTATTACGGCCACTGCCGTCGCCGGTTCGGATGCTATTCTTATCTATGCCGGAGCTGGATTTAATAAAATAAATGCCTCTGGTACAAAAACAATCAATCTTAATGTCGCGGGCAACTGGACTAACTCTGACACTTTCACTGCCGGCGCTTCAACGGTTAGTTTCACCGCTACTTCAGGTACTCAAACCCTCAATTCCGGCGGGACGGGGGCGACTCAATTGTTTAATAATTTAACCCACTCCGGTGCAGGGACTTTGCAATTATTAACCAACAATATCAATATTGATGGCAATTTCATTAATTCGGCAGGAACTTTCAATACCAATAGTTTGGATATGAGTGTTGCGGGCAATGTTAATTTGACTACTGGTTCCTTTACTCAAGGCACAAGAACAATAACTTTGGATGGCTCGGGGGCTCAAAGCTTTACTGCTGGTGGAACTGGGGTGGGGCATACACCATATAATATTACAGTCACTAACGCTTCGGCTTCGGGAGTTACTTTTGCCGATAGTCTAACTTTAGCTACGAGTGGAACCTTGGCTGATAACACTGCCAACTCAAAACTTACTTTCACTGCTGGGGCAACCTATACTATTCCAACCCTTGATCTTGACGGGACAGCGGGGAATCTTGTTAGTCTAAGAAGCTCAACTCCCGGCACCCACTACCATACTAATGTTACCAATGCTCCAACCCTAACATATGTTGATGCCCAAGACTCCGATGCCTCCGGTGGAGCTCTAATCACTGCCAATACCTCCAACGACTCTGGCAATAACACCAACTGGACATTTGGTAGCGGAGTAACCTATATTTCCGGCACGGCTTACACCAATGAGAACAAATCTACTAATGTTGGTGTCGGCATCAGTATCGCTCTTTCGGTTAATGGGGGAGCCAAGAACATTACCACCACCACTACCAATGGGGTCTTTTCCTTCAATAGTGTCGGTGTCGCCGCCAACAACACTCTTACATTCTTTATTGATGATGTTACCAACAAAGGCAACCTAGTCACCCAAGTCTTAAATACCACCAACGATATTACCGGACTGGAAATGTACACCGATGATATCTCACTAAGACATGAAACCGCTGGGCCCATGACTAACACCTTGCTTGCCACTGCTGCTACCTTGGCTGATGCTAATATGTTCTTCTCGGTTGATGGTTCCAGTGTAGCAACCTTCTCCAAGAAACTCTGGGTAGAATCTGGCTATAACTACACCCCGGGTGGAGGAATCATTGATACCAGTGATTTGGAAGTCAGAGGCACGGCTACCTTTGCCCCCGAAGCCAATGCCGTTTCTGTTACCGGCAACTGGACAATGAGCGCCACCGGAACATTTACTACTTCCGGGACTATCACCTTTGATAAAGGTAGTTCCACCCAAACCTTAGTTTCTGGTGGTAAAACTTTCTCAAGTATTACTCACTCCGGGGCAGGGACACTTCAGCTTACAACCAATGATCTAGATACCAATGGCACCTTTACCAACTCGGCTGGAACCTTTGACTCAAATAATTTAAATATGACCTTTGCCGGAGCATGGAATAATACCGGCAGTGCCACCTTTACCCGAGGAGCAGGAACTCTGACCTTTGATGGTACATCTACTGTAACTAACAGTTCATCTGCCGCCGCCAGTCTGGATGCGGTGGCTATCTCTGGAACCGCTACGCTAGGTTCAAACTTAACCATGACTTCTAATTCTGGGGTTGGGACGCTTAACCTTGGAGCTGGTAGCTATACTCTAACATTGACTGGGACTGGCACTCCTTTAGCGGTAACCACCTTTGACAAAGGTACTGGTTCAACCGTTGCCTACACGGGAACAACGACTCCTACCAATATCACTACCGTGGCTTACAATAACTTAACCTTAACTCCAACAGGAGCCACCACTTACTCACTAACTGGACATCT
>CAYZMA010000015.1:0-5159 GCA_964479405.1 uncultured Candidatus Saccharibacteria bacterium | reverse complement strand
AATGTTCTAACTGGCAATTTAACCATTGATTCTAATGCGACTCTTACCACTACTGGTTCTAACTACAATATTACTTTGGCGGGCAACTGGACCAAAGCAACTGCCGCCACCTTCACCGCTGGCACATCTACAGTTACATTTAACGGCACCGGTACCCAAGCCATCAACGGCACCTCCTCCGCCCAAACTTTCTACAACATTATCGTCGCCAAAACCGCCGGACAAACATTGAGCACAGGTGGCAGTACAAACAATTTGGCAGTCACCAACTTTACTGAAACAACCGGTAACTTCACTGCTCCACCAACATTCAATATCGCCGGTGATCTAACACTAACGGCTGGCACCTTTGCTGGTGGAATGTTTGGCAATATTAATGTTGGCGGCAACTGGACAAACAATGGTGGTACCTACACAAACAATTTCAGCTCAGTTACCTTTAATGGCACCGGTTCCCAAGCAATCAACGGCACGGTCGCCACGCAAACCTTCTTCTATATTATTGTCGCCAAAACCGCCGGCCAAACATTGAGCGTCAGTGGCAGTACCACCACTTTGGCAACTACTAGCTTTACGCAAACAACTGGCAATTTTACCGCTCCGGCGACATTTAATATTGCCGGTGGCATTACATTGACGGCTGGCACCTTTACAGCTGGAGCAAATACTAATATTGGTAGTAGCTGGACTAACAATGGCGGCACCTTTACGCCCGGTAGCAATACAGTTACCTTCAATGGCGCCAATGCCTCCATCAATGGCACAGCTGTAACGCAAACCTTTTACAATATTATTGTCGCTAAAACCGCCGGTCAGACATTAACTCCCGGCGGCAGTATGGCTACTCTTAATGTAACCAACTTGACGCAAACGACAGGCAACTTTACTATTCCAGCGACATTTACTGTTAATATCAGCGGCGATTTAATTCTGACAGCCGGTACTTTTACGGCTGGAACAGCGAGCAATATTAATATTTCCGGCAACTGGACAAATAATGGCGCTACCTTTACACCAGGGTCGTTTAGCACAGTCACTTTCAATGGCGCCGGCGGCACAACCCAAGTTATTACTGGTTCAAATACTTTCTATAATTTAACAGCGACAACAGCTACGGCTAGAACCTTGCAGTTTCCGGCTGGCTCAACCACCGCTGTTACTACCTTAACTATGAATGGGTCAGCGGGGCAATTAATTTCCCTTCGCTCTTCAACTCCCAGCTCGGCTTGGAATCTTAATGTGACCAATGCTCCAACCTTAACATACATTGACGTCCAAGACTCCGATGCCTCCGGTGGCGTTCTTATCACCGCCAATACCTCCAATGACTCCGGCAATAATACTAACTGGACATTTGGTAGCGGAGTAACCTATATTTCCGGGACAGTCTATACCGCCGAGAACAAATCAACCAATCTTGGCGCCGGCATCAGTATTGCCCTTTCTGTCAACGGGGGAGCCAAGAACACCACTACGACCACGGCCGGCGGGGTATTTAGCTTCAACTCTGTCGGTGTCGCCGCCAACAACACTCTTACTTTCTTTATTGATGATGTTACCAACAAAGGCAATCTTATTACTCAAGTCTTAAATACGACCAACGATATTACCGGACTGGAAATGTACACCGGTGATATTTCCTTGCGCCATGAAACAGCTGGCCCAATGACTAACACCTTGCTTGCTACTGCCGACAACCTAGCTGATGCCAATATGTTTTTCTCTGTTGACGGTTCCAATATTGCCACTTTTAGTAAAAAACTCTGGGTAGAAAGTGGCTATAATTACACCTCTGGTGGAGGAGTAATAGATACATCAGACTTGGAAGTCCGTGGCACAGCCACCTTTGCTCCAGAAGCTAACGCTGTTTCAGTTTCTGGTAACTGGACAATGAGCGCCACTGGAACATTTACCACCTCCGGGACTATCACCTTTGATAAAGGAAGTTCCACCCAAACCTTGGTTTCCGGTGGTAAAACCTTCTCAAGTCTTACCCATTCAGGGGCAGGAACACTCCAACTTACAACCAATGACCTTGACACCAATGGCACCTTTACCAACTCGGCAGGAACCTTTGACTCAAATAATTTAAATATGACCTTTGCCGGAGCGTGGAATAATACTGGTTCAGCCACCTTTACCAGAGGAGCAGGAACTCTGACCTTTGACGGCACATCTACTGTAACTAACAGTTCATCTGCCGCTGCCAGTCTGGATACGGTGGCTATCTCAGGCACGGCAACACTAGGCTCTAATTTAACCATGGCATCAAACTCCGGAGCAGGGACATTAGACCTTGGAGCAGGCAGTTATACACTTACAATCACCGGCACCGGCACACCTTTAGCAGTTACCACCTTTGACAAAGGCACTGGTTCAACCGTTCTTTACACGGGAACAACGACTCCTACTATTGTTACTGATGCGGCTTATAATAATTTAACTTTGGCGCCGACTAGCGCAACTGATTATTCTATTGCAAGTTGTTCTGCTCCTACTCATACAAGCAGTCTTACTATTGATACTAATACCAATTTAACTATCAATGAATCGTGTAGCTTTGTGGTCTATAATGTCATTATTCATGGTAGTCTTACTGCTAACGGGCAAATGACGGTTTATGGCGACTGGACGAACAACGGTGGTACTTTTACCTCTAGCACCGGAACAGTTAATTTTAATGGCACTATTGCTCAAGCAATCAATGGCACGGCCGTAACGCAAACTTTTAACAATATTGTTGTTGCTAAGACCGCCGGACAGACATTAAGTATTGGTGGTAATACGACCACTCTTAATACTGCTAATCTTACGCAAACAACTGGCAACTTTACCGCGCCGATTACTTTAAATATTACTGGTAATTTAACTTTAACGGCTGGCACTTTAACGGCTGGGACTAATACCAATATTACTGGTAACTGGACAAACAATGGCGGTACATTTACACCCAATGATAATACTGTTACTTTCAATGGAAGTGGCGGTCAAACAATAAATGGCACAGCTGCTTCACAGACCTTTTCCTATATTGTTATCGCCAAAACTGATGGTCAAACATTAAGTGTTGGCGGAAGTACTACTACTTTATCAACATCTGCTTTTACGGAAACTTCAGGCAACTTTACTGCCCCTGCCACATTTAATGTTACTGTTGGTAATTTGACTCTAACGGATGGAACTTTTACTGCCGGAACAAATACTAATATTTCCAGCAACTGGACTAATAATGGTGGCACCTTTACACCCGGCTCTAACACTGTTACTTTCAATGGCACCGGCGCCCAAGCAATAAATGGCACGACCGCTTCACAAACCTTTTACAATATTATCGTCGCTAAGACCGCTGGACAGACATTGAGCACCAGTGGCAGTACGACCACTTTGGCAGTTACCAACTTTACTGAAATGACTGGTAACTTTACTGCTCCAGCTACATTTAATATTGCTGGCGATTTAATTCTGACAGCCGGTACTTTAACCTCCGGAATGGGTGGTACTATTAATATTTCCGGCAACTGGACAAATAATGGTGGTACCTATTCAAGTAATTTTGGGTCGGTTACTTTCAATGGCACCAGCGTCCAAGCAATCAACGGCACTGCCGTCACGCAAACCTTCTTCTATATTATTGTCGCCAAAACCGATGGACAACTCTTAAGCGTCAGTGGCGGCACGACCACTTTGGCAACTACCTCTTTTTTACAAACAACTGGTAATTTCACTGCTCCGGCGACATTTAACGTTAGCTTAAATTTAACCATATCTGCTGGTACTTTAATTGCTGGCGCAAATACCAATATTTCCGGTAACTATTCTAATTCCGGCACCTTTACGGCTGGTTCGGGTACGGTCACATTTAATAAACCGATTGCCACCCAAACCCTCAACTCCGGTGGGACGGGCGCAACTCAATTATTCAACAATCTGACACACTCCGGCGCGGGGACACTGCAACTTCTGACCAATAATATCAATATTGATGGCAATTTCACCAATTCAGCAGGGACTTTTAATACTAATAGTTTAGATATGAGTGTTGCTGGCAATGTTGATTTAACAACTGGCTCCTTCACACAAGGGACAAGAACAATTACTTTGGACGGTTCAGGCGCCCAAAGCTTTACCGCTGGTGGAACGGGCGCAGGGCATACGCCGTATAATATTACAGTTACCAATGCTTCAGCCAGCGGTGTTACTTTTGCCGACAGTTTAACTTTGGCTACCAGTGGGACTCTGGCGGATAATACCGGAAATTCTAAACTAACTTTTACTGCCGGAGCAACTTACACCATTCCAACTCTTGATCTTGACGGCACAGCGGGTAATCTGATTACAATGATTTCTTCGTCAGCCGGCTCAACATACGCTCTTAATGTGACCAATGCTCCCACTTTAACTTATGTTGACGCCAAGGATAGCAATGCTTCCGGCGGCGCTTTGATTACCGCCAACACTTCCAATGACTCTGGCAATAATACCAACTGGACATTTGGTAGCGGAGTAACATATATTTCAGGCACCGTTTATACTAATGAGAACAAATCAACCAATCTTGGCGCCGGCATCAGCATTGCTCTTTCGGTCAACGGGGGAGCCAAGAATACAACGACAACCATCGCCGACGGGGTATTTAGTTTCAATAGTGTCGGTGTCGCCGCCAACAACACCCTGACATTCTTTATTGATGATGTTACCAACAAAGGCAATCTTATTACTCAAGTCTTAAATACGACCAACGATATTACCGGACTGGAAATGTACACCGGTGATATTTCCTTGCGCCATGAAACAGCTGGCCCAATGACTAACACCTTGCTTGCTACTGCCGACAACCTAGCTGATGCCAATATGTTTTTCTCTGTTGACGGTTCCAATATTGCCACTTTTAGTAAAAAACTCTGGGTAGAAAGTGGCTATAATTACACCTCTGGTGGAGGAGTAATAGATACATCAGACTTGGAAGTCAGAGGCACCGCTACCTTTGCCCCAGAAGCCAACGCGGTATCAGTTTCTGGCAACTGGACAATGTCAGCTACCGGGACATTTACTACTTCAGGCACCATCACCTTTGACAAAGGCAGTTCCACCCAAACCTTAGTTTCTGGTGGTAAAACTTTCTCTTCAATAACCCATTCAGGAGCAGGGACACTTCAGCT
>CAYZMA010000014.1:0-23488 GCA_964479405.1 uncultured Candidatus Saccharibacteria bacterium | reverse complement strand
AAGAATCAATCGCCACGATAATACCCGTCATTGAAAGCATAGAAAAAGCGGCAATGGCAATGCCATAAAGACCAGCCAAACCGTAAGAGATTAAAATAGCAATACAAATAAGAATAACCGGCCAAGTTGTCGCCTTCATTGATAAAGCTAGCCCCGCAATAATATTCGTGCCATGACCACTCTCCGAGGCTTCAGCAACACCTTTAACCGGTCGGTATTTAGTAGAAGTGTAATACTCGGTAATAACAACCATTCCTAAAGTGACAGCTATACCAACCAGACTGGTGTAAAATAGATGAGTTGTATCAACTAATGTTACTGCACTAATAAGGGCGCCATCAGGAACCTGCATTTTTAGATGCACTCCCGTCATAAAATATTTGGTCACAAAATAAAAACCAATTGCCGAAAAAATAGCCGAAGCAAATAAACCCTTATACAGAGCATTCATGATTTTATTGCCCGACAAACGAACAAAAAATGTTCCCAAAATTGAAGAAATAATCGCCACTCCGCCTAAAACCAAGGGATATAAAATGGCTTTATCAGCCGAAAATGTTAATGATCCTAAAAGCATAACCGCAATCGCTGTTACGGCATAAGTTTCAAAAAGATCAGCCGCCATGCCGGCGCAGTCGCCAACATTATCACCCACATTGTCGGCAATCACTGCCGGGTTGCGCGGATCATCTTCGGGAATACCAGCTTCTACTTTACCCACTAAGTCTGCTCCGACATCGGCCGCTTTAGTGTAAATTCCCCCGCCTAAACGAGCAAAAATAGAAATTAAAGACGCCCCAAAACCAAAACCAATTAAAGCGGAAATATCTTTAGTTATAATATAAAAACCAGTTACACCAACTAAACCTAATCCAACAACAAAAAGACCAGTAACTGCTCCACCCCGAAAAGCCATTGATAAAGCTTCAGATAAACCCTTGAAAGCCGCTTGAGCAGTTCTAACATTGGCCCGCACCGCCACATTCATGCCAATATAACCAGCGGAAGCAGAAAGAATGGCGCCAAGCAAGAAACCGGTAGCAGTTTTCAATCCAAGAACAAAATATAAAATAATTGCCAAACCTAAAGCAATCCAAGCAACTGTTTTGTATTGACGATTAAGATAAGCTTTGGCGCCTTGCTGAATTGCCAGTGCAATATTTTGCATTTGGCGACTTCCGGGATCGGACTTTAAAATTTGCCATGTTAGAATTAGACCATAGATCAAGGCTAGACCGGCTGAACCTAAGGCGATAAGATAGGATACGGTTTCAATGGGCATATTAACCTCCGTATAATTTTAATGTTTCTTCAGCTGTTTTTTTCCAAGAATATTGTCGTGAAACTCTTAAACCATTTTGAATTAATTTATCACGTAAATTCTTATCTGTCATAACCTCTTTTATTTTAGCAGAAATATCTTCTAAATTAAAGGGGTCAAAATATAAAGCGGCATCTTGGTAAATTTCTGGCAAAGAAGATTGATTGGAAGCTACTACCGGCGTCCCGACCATCATTGCCTCTAGCCCCGGCAAACCAAAACCTTCATACAAACTTGGAAAAACAAAAACCGAGGCAATTTTATACCACAAAGCTAATTCTTTATTGTCAACGAACCCTGGCAGAAGAATATCATTTTTTACCTTGTCTTTGTCAATAGCTTCATATAATCTGGTATGTTTTGAATCGGGTTTGCCTAAAATAACAAGTTTTGAGGGTATTTCTTTTCGTAACTTACTAAAAGCCTCTACTAAAGCAGGTAAATTTTTATGCGGACGAAATTGTCCGACAGTCAAAATAACCGGGGTTTTTAAATTATATTTTTCTTTTAACCGCTCCAAATCCTCTTTAGTTGTTTGGGCAAAAGTCTTGTCGTCGGACGCTTCATAAATAACCTTAATTTTTTCCGAATTAATCTTAAATGTCTTAATAATGTCTTTTTTAGTACTTTCCGAGACAGCAATAATCTTGGCAGAATTTTGACAAGCTTTTTTCATCACAAAACGAAAAGCGTTTTTTTTAATAAAATTTGTCTTCTTAGCCGTTTCCGGATAAAAAAGTAAAGTCAAGTCATGAATAGTGGTGATAAATTTACCCTTGTAACTTACCGGATAATTAAAATTTAGAAAATGCATTAAGTCCAATTTCTCTCTTTCTAAAATTTTCGGCAATTTTGTTTGTTCAGCAAGAGTAAAGTGCGGTATATCAACAATTTTGATTTTTACATTGTCATTTTGATATTTGAGACTTGCCTTTAGCAGACCTTTTTGATATTCTTCAGCGTCAGCCGATGTCATAAATAAAATATACTGATTTTCAGAATCAATTTCTAAAAGATTTTTGATTAAATTTTGGCTGTACCGCCCAATACCTGCGACGGAAGAACGATACATTCGGGCATCAATTCCTATAAGCATAATAAAATTTCTAATGTCATCCTGAACCATCAGGTGAAGGATCTGTCGCGAATGCGACATCCGACATTTGTCGGAGATTCTTCTCTTCACTCAGAATGACAATAATTATTAAATTTTTAGTGGTTTAATTTTTGAATGTCCACAATTTATTAATTGTAAAATTCCAAAAAGTAACAATGCCGGTGGCTAAAATTAAACCATAAATATCAGAAAGATGGAATTTTTCAACCACTATTATCATAATTAGCGTATTCAAAGCTAATCCTACCCCAGAAACAACCAAAAACTTGGTAAATTGACGAGTGCGACGCAATTCGGTTGACCGAAATGTCCACCGTCTGTTCCAAGTGTAAGAATTAATCACCGCGAAAAGAAAAGAAATAATTTTAGCAATAATATAATAAAACCCAAAAAATCGGGTTAAACCTAAATATATTGCCCAGTCAATGGTCGCCGAACTTAAACCAACCAAGCCAAATTTAACAAATTGTCGCACTACGCGACGCTTCAATAACTCTTTCACAAAATAAATATACCTTAAATTTAACAAAAGTTCAATATTGATAATAGTAATGTGTTATAATTATTTTAGGAGGAATTATGACCACTGAAATTAAAGTTCGAACATGGATTTGGGTCACATTTGCCACCGTCGTGATTTTAGGTGGCGGTTTTACTTATTGGAATGTTAAGGGAAATAAAAGTACTGTCTCGCCCACAGTTAGTCCAACCCCAACAATAATCTCAAAAGTGTCGCCTTCGGCATCAGCCAAAACAACTGCCACACCAACTGGCGAGCAAACACCGTCAACTACAGCAACACCGTCAGTAGAAACTAAAAGTTGGGAAGGTAAATTAGGTATTAAAGATCCAAACGGAAGCACTAATTTAAGTTGTATACCTACTATATCGTTTGAATACCCTCAAGATTCCACTGTCACTATTCAAGGAGGAACACCTTCAGTAGCTGGATGGACGAATATTATAATACGTAATGGTGATATATCATCAGCCATTGTTTCTAACGAATCTTATGAGCGTGGCACATACACTACTGCAGCCAAGTGCATAGATCAACCTTATGAAAATTTAACAGATTTTATTAATAGAAACGAAATAATTGACTATAAATTATCCACAATAAATGGATTGTCAGTTATTCAATATACCGACCCAAAAAGTTCGCGAAAAACAACCGCAATCCAAAATACAAATAAAACTATTGTAAGCATTGCACAGACCAATGGCACAGATTTGGTAACCAACACAATTGCTAATTCTTTAAGATTTAAATAGATAGTTTATTAGAATTTCAAATCCCTCACTCTTGCGGGGCTTGACAAATGCCTTAAAATAAGGTATGATGTTTTAGTTGCCTTGGAATAGACTAGCTGCACTTTACGCTAACCGCGTAGAGGCAAGCTAAATCCGTTCCAAGGAGGCGTACATTGAAAAAGGTAGTTATCTTCTCGGTTATTCTGGTAGTTTTCTCGTCTCTTCTGGTGGCTAGCGCCACCAGCGCCGCTGTCACTCTTCCCGTTATTAACCCAACTTTGTTTGAGGCGACCCCCCTGAACTTTACGCCAACAGCGATTAATAATCAGGGCGTAGTTATTGGGTGGCGTTACCTCAATCCTGACAACTACGACGATCGTCGTTTTGAGACGGTCCGATGGGAAAAAGGTCAGTTGAGCAGTCTAGGCACGTTTGGCTACAACAATGCCAGACCACTGGACATCAACGACCAAGGCAGTCTGTTGTTAGAGGTTGAATCTGTCAATCCAGTAGTATTAAACTATTTGTTGGTTCAACCAAACGGCAATAAGAACGAGATTGCCGGGACGGTAGACGGAGGTCATGTTTTCCTCTACCGATTAAACAACCTTAACCAAGTTGTTGGTTATACTTCTTCTCAACATGGTCCTTCCACCGCTCTAATCTGGCATCCGAGCTACAAAGTGGCAATTGAGCACGAGCTAAACTCGTGGCTCGTCGCTAACAACAATTTGGGTCAAGCTGTTGGCTATGCCCCTGATCCAAATAACCCGACACATCTAAACCCAATTCTTTGGGACAATGGTGTGTGGCCACTTGAAAGCACTGACTTGGTCTGTGATATTAATGACCAGAGTCAAGTAGTCGGTTCTTATAACACCGACGCCACCGCCAGAACTCCGAATGCTGCTCGACCCGGTCTTTGGAGAAATGGACAGCTTCATAAGCTAATTTCTCTGGGACTGTGGGGTTTCGCCACAAATATTAACAACCGAGGCACGGTTCTTGGCTTCCTTGATTCCAAACCGGTCTTCTGGAATTCACCGGGAGCTAAGCCGATTTTTATATCAAATCTGGTCAAAAATCTCAAAGTAACGAATGTTACAGGGCTGAATGACCAAAACCAAATCCTCGCCGAAGCCGAACGGCCTGACGGCACGCATGGATACTTTCTTATCCAGCCACGTCGCAAATAATCAATTACTTTCTGTATAATATAAGCCCCCGGTTTTTACCCCGGGGGCTTTTTTTATACAATTTCCTCCTTAAAATAATCGTGTGTATTTCGCGATCGCGATATATACACTACTTTTTCCTCCTGTTAATTGTACTTTCCCTTCATCATATTCCACTTAATTGTTAGGAGTTCTTTTAAGGTTTTAAAAGTAGCGGATTTTTTAACCTGCGAACCTTCGGCATCGCACCAAGAAACCGGTACTTCTTTAATTTTATAGCCCTTTTTAATAGCAATGGCTAAAATTTCCATATCAAAACCCCAACGGGTAATTTCCTGCAAAGGAAATATTTTTTCAGTCGCTTCTTTGGAAAACAATTTAAAACCACATTGGGTATCAACCGATTTAATCCCCAAAAATAATCTAACCAGCAAATTCCCAAATCGCGAAACAACTCTCCGAGAAAGTGGTTGTTTAATTTTAATAGAATCTTTGCTTAAATAACGAGAACCGATAATAACATCATAAGCACGAAAATTGTCGTCATCCCGAGCTTGCCGAGGGATCTCTTGGCTTGTCCAAGATGTCGCATTCGCGACAGATTCTGGTCTGCTAAAGGCGCTCTGCTCAGAATGACAACTTTGATTTGCGAACTTCCAAAGCTTTTCAATTTCACTGATATCCGTTGAATTATCTGCATCCATAAACAATCGCCAATCACCTTTTGCCTCTAGCATTCCTTGTTTTACCACCGCTCCCTTACCCTGATTTTCTTTGTTATCAACTAATCTAAACCCATCCCAATCTTTAATTAAACCAGATGCCACCCGCGGGGTGGAATCGGTTGAACCATCGTTAACCACTATCACCTCGTAGGCCTGCCTCGCCGAGTCAAGGCGGGTGATATTTTGATGATTTAAATAATTCCGAACTTTTTTTAAAGTCTCGGGCAATCTTTTTTCTTCGTTGTAGGCCGGGATAATAACCGATAAAAACATATTTAACCTACCTTAATTCTACTGGCTTTTTATCAAATCGCCAAATATAAATACCATTAGAAATAATGTCATCGGGCGGATAATTCTTTACCCAATCAATGTCAAATCTGTCTCGTGGGACTACTAGCCATTGAGCCGAAATAGCTACCATGCCATTTGTTGGTTTTTTTGGCACATCATTATAATTAATGCCATAATAGTTCAAAGGATTGCCATCATAAAAATCTTGATAGACTTTTTCAACTTTATTTTCCTCAACATATTTTTTAAATCTTTTAATATTTTGATCCCAATCTAAATTTGAATCGGCTAAATGCTTAATTCCTCCCTTAGAACCACCAGCAATTTGATTAAAATAAGCAATATAATTAGGAAAAGCTAAAATGCAAATGACAATTTGCCCTACAAGAAGCACAAGCAATACAAATTTTAAATAACGATTTTGATAATTTATTAACTGACTGATAAAAATATAAAAAAACGGCAACAAAACTAAAACATGACGGATACCAATATCAATATGGCCAATCATTGAAACAACTAAAAATAAAAGAGGCGGGAAAATGATTAAATAATAATTAAATTTATCTATATGTTTGTCATTGCGAGGAGCGTCAGCGACAAAGCAATCTATTTGGTAAAGATTGCTTCGCTTCGCTCGCAATGACAACACGATAATACTCACCACCAAAAGAATAAGTTCCGACAAGGTCATTTTGTACCACAAAACTAAAGGAAAATAATACCACCAACCCGTACTACTTAATTGCCCGTTAAGATAAGTTAAATGTCCTTGATTATTATGGTCCATGACTGTTTTTAAACCGGCAACAAATTTTTCAAATGGCATCATTAATAACGAATTATCAAGATTTGCCCGCATTGAAAAAGCATAAAAAACCCAAATTAAAATAATTGGCAAAATTAAGATGATCAAAAATTGACCGAAAGCCGATAAAAATTTTGGCTTTTTTGTTTTCCAAATATAAATTAAGCCCAAAAAAATAACCGGCAAAATAATTACTCCTGAAAACTTTGCCAAAATCACCAAACCCAAGCTTAAACCAAGGAATAGAGCATTTTGCCAATTTGGTTTTAGAAAATATTTCCGCAGTAACCAGCAAGTTAAAAGAAAAAAGAAAACTAAACCAATATCGGTTGTTGCCAGTCTGCCATGAGCTAAAATATTGGGTGAAAAAGCGGTTAAGGTAGCAGCAATAAGTCCGGCTTTAACACCAAATAAAGTTTTTGCCAATAAAAAAACCAAATAAATTAAACACAGGGTTAAAAAAATAAAAGGCAATCTTGAGAATAAAATAATTTTATCAACATTATTTTGCGAATTATAGAAAAAAAGATCAGCAAATTCCCATTGATCACTGCCGGAATTAAAGGAAGAAAGAGGTTTTTCCGGCAAATTCGGTTTGGCAAATTTAGCAAAAAGACCTGCCAAATCATTTAACAAAGGCGGATGCTCGGTATTAAAAGTATAATCGCCTTTCCAAGTATGAAGATAGCCTGCCGTAATATGAACTTTTTCATCATTAGTCAAAGAATCCGATTGGGCCGAAAAAAACATTAAGACAAAAGAAGCTAACATAATGGCAATGAGTAAAATTTTGGTTTTATTTTTTTTAAACATTTAAAACCGCCAAAGATACATTGCGTTGCCCACAACTGCAGACGGTGGATGTTTTGTCACCCAATCAAAATCAAAACCATCTGGTGGCACCAACATTTGTTGAGCGCAAATTACCACCACGCCTTTAGCAAATTCATTGGGCAATGTTTCTACATCTACCCCTTGATAGACAAAAGAATAATTATCCCAACAAAGAGCATAAACTTTTTTAATGTTATTTTCTTTGGCATAAGCGCCAAATCTTTTCATATTCTGATTCCAATCTAAATTTGAGTCAGAAAGATGCTTAATCCCCCCTTTGGCACCACCAGCAAATTGATTAAAGTAGGTTATATAATTCGGAAAAGCTAAAATTCCAATTATTATTTGAAGCCCAACTAAACCAAAGATTAATTTTTGAATAATTTTATTTTTTCTCAAAACCAGGCTACTAATAAAAATATATATAAAAGGCAAAATAGGCAAAATATGACGAATACCAATATCAATTCTGCCAATCATTGAAACGACTAAAAATAAAAGAGGCGGGAAAAATAGTAATAAATAATCAAAGGTTTTTATGTCATTGCGACCCCGCCATGGCGGGGGAAGCAATCTTTTAATAACGAATCCTATACTTAAAACTAAAAGAATAATTTCTGTCAAAGGCATTTTGTAAAGCATTACCAGAGGAAAATAATACCACCAACCACTGTAGCCCACTTCACCATCAAGATAGGACCAATGACCAGAGGTATTATGATCTGTAAGAATTTCTAAACCTTGAAAATATTTATCGTAAGGCATAATAAGAAACTTGGAAAATGTTCCCGATATTACTTTGTGATGGAAGGTTTTTGACAGCTGTAAAGAGTCCGGCGCTGTAATAATTTGCGTTCGCATAGAGAAAAAATAAACGCCCCAAATTAAAATTCCGGCCACAGCAAAAATTAGTAAAGATTCTAACAAACTTTTAAGAAATTTTTGTCGCTTTAAAAACCAAATAAAAATCAGACCTAAAATAATAACTGGCACAACAAAAATACCGGAAAATTTTGCCAATAAAACCAGACCTAACCCCAAACCTAATAAGGCAACTGTTTTTAAATTTGGTTTTAGAAAATATTTCCGCAGTAGCCAGCAGACTAAAAGAAAGAAAAGAGTAACCCCAATATCGGTGGTCGCCAATCGTCCATGAGCTAAAATATTGGGTGAAAAAGCGGTTAATGTCGCCGCTACTAGCCCAGCTTTTGGACCAAACAAAGTTTTTGCCCACAAAAAAACCAAATAAATCAGTCCCAAAGTTAAAAAAATAAAAGGTAGTCGCGCCCAAAAAAGAATCTTATCAATGTTATTACCTGACAAATAAAAAAACATATCACCATATTCCCACTGATCTCCGCCGGTGAAATTTGCCGGCACCGCCGGTGCATTTGGTTTAGCAAATTTAGCAAATAATCCAGCCAAATCGTTGAGCATGGGTGGATGCTCACTATTAAAAGTGTAATCGCCTTTCCAAACATGAAGATAGCCGGCTGGAATATGAACTTTTTCATCCACCACCATTGAGTCGGTGGCACTAGAAAAAATCATCAAGAAAAAAGAAACCAGAAAAATCCCGACTAAAATAATTTTTTGCCCGCTTCGCCGCGAGGCGAGCCAATTTTTTTTTAAATAATCCAAATCAACCCCCACATGGTCCAAAAAATAATGCCAAGATCATTTTTCCAAATTGAAGATTCAATTAAACCGTAGATAATAATTGATGAAAAAACAGCCATTACAATAACAGCTGACTTTGAATTAATCTTTTTTAAGCCTTCATGGAAGAACAAAACCAAAAGCCAAACAAATCCTAAAAGCCCTAAAATCCCCAAACTTAAATAGAACATCAGAAAAATATTGTGCGGTGTCGCCGCCTGTGGTGTAATATATTCTGGAAAATTACCTCGATTTTTAGTTAGTTCCGAAAAAGCATTTTGAAAATTACCCAAACCCACTCCTAAAATCGGCTGATTTTTAATCATTTCCAAGGAAGTCTCCCAAATCTGCCAACGCAAATTGTTGGAAGTTGCCACCCGACCACCAGAAACTTGCGTTACCGTAAAATCGGGCCGAAACAATATCCACGAAGTATAAATAGCCATTACAATTAAAATACCAATTATAATTTTGGCCGAAAGCCGCGACTTAATCCAACTCCAAAAATTTAAAACCGCAAAAATACCCAAGCCAGCCATAACCGCTAAAATTCCACCTCGGCTACCAGAAAAATAAATAGAAAGTAAAAGAAGTAAGAAAATAGAAAATAGAAAATAGAAAAACCAATATTTTTTCTTAAGTAGAAATTCATAGCCATAAGCCAAAGTTAAAACAGTAATCGGCGCCAAAAATAAGGCGACAAAATTGGACGAATAACCAAAAATACCAATCACCCGACCATCGGCAGTCGTGTAGCCCAAAATTTTCAAAATGATAGTATCAATTGCCACGAAAGTCCCAGATAAAATCAATCCCCAAAAAATCTTTGGTAAATCCTCTTTTTTAACAAACTGATAAATTAGCCAAAAAACTAACAAAGGATCAATAAAAAAACCTTTAAATTCACCTAAAGCCACTCTTTTGTCCGGTGAAATAATAGTGGAAATAACTAAAGCAATAATTAAAAGTGCGATTGGCAAAATAATCTTTGCTGGTATTTTTCTAAAACCTAATTTTTTAGCCTGAAAAAGACCATAAACAAAAACCAGATAAATTAAAATTTCCAAAAAAGTCGTTGGAATTCCAAATACCGAAAAGCGGATAAGATAAGTTGGTAATAATAGTAAGATGAGGAAAATTAAGTATGTCATAATATAATTTTCAATTTAACAATTTACAATTTTCAATCAATGATTCAATGAATCAATTTACAAACTAAATACAAATAGTAATTGAAAATTAAATCATTGAAAATTTAATGAAAATTAGAAATTAAAAATTGGTTATTTTATTTTTAAGGATAATATTTTGCACGGCAACTAACAGCCCTATCAGCACCCACACATGAATTATATATAAAGTTGACATAAAATTATACTGAATTAAAACGCCAACAAAAGCGGCAAAAAGTCCAATTAAAACAGATTTCAGAAAAATATCATGAGCGTATTTTAAAGCCATCAAAGTCCTGACACTTAAAAAGATAATTAGTAATAAAAAAGTCCCGGCGCCAACTATTCCCGTCTCGGCTAAAAGCTCAATAAATTCATTATTGACAATCGGCCAACCGGTTATTGGTCGCGCGTCCGGATAAAAAGTAACCCACGGACCATAATTTCCCAAACCAATCCCAAAAATTGGACTGGTGTAAAAAGCATTCATTCCTTGTTTAAATGTAATTAACCGTCCTTCAACAGATTCGCCCCTATTCACATCTTGGAGTGTAACATGGCCCAAAAATTCCATTGTTGCCCGCGTTTCACCTTTTGACAGGGCAAAAGCAACACCATAAACAACAATAATAACCGTTACAATACCGATTAAAATTGTTCTCCAGTTAAATAAGCGCTTAAAAAGCAAAATACCTAAAACCAAAAATGAACCTAAAAGTCCCAAATAACCACCTCGCGAAACAGTCAAAATGAAATTTAATAAAATTAAACCGATTAAACCGGCCATCCACCATCTTTTAATTGGCTCAACTCTATTGATAAAAAGAGCCAAACCAACGCTAATCGGAATTAAAAGATAATTAGCAAAATATAATGGCTCCATGGAAAAAGCCTGCACTCGCGGAAAACCAAAAACAACCGAAGTGTATCCTTCTTTTAAAAGAGTCAGGGATTGAGGTAGCCCCACCACATCACCGCCAAACTGAAAAAGACCAAAAAGGCTAACTACCAAAGCCGAAAAAAACAAAACTAAAATAGTTTTACGAAGTGTTTCTTTGGAATAAACCATATTTACAGCCAAAATTGAAAATATAATCGTAAAAACAGTAAAAATTAAAACCGAAACGGCTCTGGTAAAATTAAAGGCTTGGGTTAAAGAAAGCAAAAGTGCCATGATAAATAAAAACAGCGGAATGCTTAAAAAATTCGGCTGAACCTTATATTTTTTGCCTTGAAACATAAGCCCCAAAATCCAGGCAATCAGAGTCAAAAAACCAAGAAAAGTATTAATTTTTAAATTCACTCCCGCCATTTCAATTGACGGTACTCTTTCAAACGGTAAAAAGAAAATAATTAAAAGCCAGCCTAATTCAGGCGAACGAAAAACAAGATAAGCAACAATTAAAGCTATTACTGCCAAAATAATGAGTAATAACCCTAAAAAGGCGATTTTGGCAATCAAAAAACCGACTGCTAGTGCTAAAGCAACACTAAATAAGGCAATTAAAATATTTCTTGTCCGCCAGCTGGCGGATTTACCTTTCATTTGGTTTAAGTATAGCAGACACCTTGACAATTGACTAGTAATATGGTATGATAACAAACTCTGGAGGTGGTATAAATGCAATGTCCAAAAACTGACGATCTGATTGATTTAGTATTTTACCCAGATAAATTAGGCATGGAAGCCACCAAAAAAATCCAAGAACATCTAGAAAAATGCCCCGGCTGTAAAGCCGTTACTCTCCGTTACAAGAGAGAAAAACAAGAGGCAGAACCCAAATAGAGCTTAACTTGTATTAACCCCGATTTCTCGTCGGGGATTTTTTTAATTTTTATTTTTCGCCTTTAGCCACCCAGTGACCTCCGGAGTATCGACAACTATTCAAGAAACTTACAGTAGCCGCCATTTTAGTTTCTTCCCTTTTAGGATCAGCTATATCTAAACCATTTTCTTCAGTAATTATTGATACCAATGTCCGACCTAAAACCGAATAGGCTTCTAAATCCATTGCTGATTCATCTTGAGGATTCATTTCGTCACAAGTAATTTTTTGTCCATTACTAAGAGTAATGCCTTCTCCAAGAAGAGCAAGTCCAGCAAAAGTATGAAACCGATCACGAGTTTTTTCCATCCGAAATATTTTTGTTTCTTCGTCATCTTTACTTCTAGCAGTAGCCCGAACTACATTAATATGATTCGGCATTGATTTTACAAAATCCCAATACTCGGCAATTGCTTTTTGAATATCTTCATTATAATCACTTAAATTAATTGGTAATTTATTACCATCATGATAAAAATCAATTAGAGTTTTTCGATACTCAAAACTTAGTCGCGTACTTTCAGCTAATTCTTCTTCTGATAAATTAATATCCGGTCTATCAAAGGCTAATTCTTTTTCTCTTTGAGAGAGCACCTCATTAAATTGAGACGATTGCTCAAAAGCCGATAAATATTCTAAAACTGAAGGAAAAATAATTTCTTTATTTTCAACATCATTTTCAGCTAGAGATAAATTTTCACCCATATTTTCCTTACCTTATTTAAAACGCTCCTTATTTATGAATCAAATTACCGAGTTGGGTTCTTTTCTAAACGAACAATTCTCTTTTCATGATTATCTAATTTTATAGATAGAAAATCTTTTCTTTTAATTTCAACCATTTGACGCTGCTCAATTCTTTGTTGACCATCATGCAAATCAGAAACATCTGATTTTATCTCCGAAACATCTTCCGCAAGAATGTCATCCCGCTCTTTTAACCTTGCAAAATCTTGCTGGATAGTTAAAGCGTATGGTTCAAAAGCTCCTTGAAAAGCTGGCTTAAAAGATTCTTTGAAGGATTCTTGAAAAGCAGGTCTAAAAGATTCCTTAAAAGATTCTTGAAAAGCTCCTTTAAATTCTTCTTTAAACGCACTTTTAAATTCTGCCTTAAAAGTTTTTTTAATTACTTTTTCTAAACTTTTTTCGGTTAATGGTTTATCCATTTAATCTCCTCTTTTCTACTTAGTATATTTTTTAATCATCTCCTGATAAGTATAATAAGATTTGCGCGGATCGCCGGGTATCATTGTTCCGCCGGAACTCTTTTTAGCTTGAACAATGCCAAAGTACTCGGCGTTATCGTTAGGATTATTAATCCCATCAAAAAGTGACAAGACAAAAAATCCGGAAATAAAGGAACGATTTTCGTATGCCCATTTACCCATCAATGAAATAAATTCCACTTGTTTATCTTCGTGGACTGTTCTACCATCGGAATCGGCATTGACTTCCATAAAAATCAAAGGTTTATTGTAACTTTTAAGTCTATCAATTAATAACTGACCGTTTTCTAATTTCTTTTCCCCAATCGGTCCCATCCAACCGTACCAGTCAATCCCGATCATATCAAAAGAAATATTGTCTTTTATTAATTTATCCAAATAACCAACATGGGTCCAGCCCATATTAACAATCTTTTTTGCATCAGGATCAGCCGAAGTAATCCCTTCCGAAACACCACGCAAATAATCAGTCAAAGACTTGTATTTTACTTCATCAAATTGATCTTCATCCTGACCATTCATAGTCGGAGCTTTGATTGTTTCGCCACCACCTTCGTTAATCATTTGATAATACTTAATTTTGCCTTTGTAATGGCCGGCAATAGTAGAGCCGTCTTTATAACCATCTTTGTAATTATCCCCGCCTTTATTACGAATGTCTTGTTCAATAATTAGCACTGTCTGCAAGCCATAAGACTCAAGAACACTAATCTCTTCATCGTTGCGTTTAAAAGGATCAATATTTTCTGAATCAAATCTTAACCTAATCCAACCCACCCCCAATTCTTTCGCCACTTTTGCCTGTTTAGACCAAACTGATTTACTATAATTATTCAAATCCGATGGACCCATGGTTACCCCCCACATAAACGATTTGCCGGAATCATCTTTGTTAATAACATATTTATAAGTGAAATACCCGCCTGTAGTGCCAAGTACAAGAGCAAAAAAAACGATGAGAAACTTTTTCATTTAAAATCTCCTTTTTTAATTAATACTTATCTATTGTATGATACTTTGACCTTCTTGCCAAATGTTTCTCAAGAATGCCCGAAAATCAATTCTTTTTTTCTCTAGAGAAACTGATTTAATTTCATACGGACATTCGCCTTTGGAGTAAAGGCGAAATTCGTAATCAAAGGTAGTTTCGGCTTCAAATTCAAGCGATTCTATCTGCATTTGACCCTGTTTTTGGGCCGTAATTTCTTTGGCGCCCAAACCGAAACTGCCATTTTTTCTAACCACATCCATATAACCCAAATCTTTATTAGAGCAAGCGGGGATAATTTCTAATTGATAATGATATTGCCCGCTAAAAAGGGTTAATTTTGGACCGGCAAGCACAAATTGCGGAGCACTACTTTCAACCAAAAAAACATTATCTTGATGCGGTGGCAAAAACATCGTCAAAAGAGGTAAATCTTGTTTTTTTAGGACAATTGATTTATCCATTTGCCACAAGTTAAATTTCGGCTCAACGAAGTAAGAAATAAAACAACCCAAAATAAGTAGGGGAACAAAAATTAAAATAAGTTGACGAATAATTTTCATACTAATCTTTAAAGCGATATTTTACCAGCGTCCAAAAAGCTTCAAAAGCATCTTTTAGTTTGATTTTTTTACCATCTTTACTTGACCGACCATGATAGGTAATCGGCACTTCGTAAATCTTGAAGCCTTTTTTAGCGATTTTAGCCGTCACTTCCGGACAAAATTCAAATCTTTGACATTTTAGGGGTATTTTTTGAATGAAATCGCGCCGAAAAGCTTTGTAAGCAGTGGCTTCGTCGGTAATTCTTGTGCCATATAATAAATTAGTTGTTGCTGTCAAAATTTTATTTGCCAGCCGATTTTGCCAGCGCATCCCTGAAATGTTGCCTAAAAATCTTGAACCATAAACCACTTGGGCTTTTTGCGCTAAAAACGGCTTTAATATTTTAGAGTAATCACTAACCAAATATTCCCGATCGGCATCTTGAATTAATACAAAATCACCGGTTGCTTCTTCCAAACCCCGACGAATAGCTGAACCCTTGCCTAAATTTTTAGGCTGAAGAATAATTTTAATAGATAAATCTTTGTTGTAACTTTGAAGAATTATTCTAGTTTTATCTTTTGAACCATCGTCAACAATAATGATTTCTTTTTCCATTTCAACTGGTACATTTTTAACTTGAGAAATGACGGTTTTAATGTTTTTTTCTTCATTAAAAACGGGAATGATAATTGATAATTTCATTTTCATTAGTTTAATATCTCGTAAAGTGAAAAGTCATTTTCTTTTAAAATCAGTTTAAAATTTTTATCCACTTCCTCTTGTGGTAATTCCAACCACTGCGCCACATTAAGATGACCAATTAAAACATAACTGTAGCCATTATTTTTAAGCTCCTTGCCCATAAGAGTTGCCGACAAATCAGAATCATACTTATTTTCAATAAAACTCCAATCGTAAAAATTAAAATCTACATAAAACAGATTATGAACATTAACAGTCAGAACTTTTTTATTCCCTACCTCTCTGGTAAAATTACCCGAAAAATCATAAAAATTTCGAGGTGGCGTCAGTCTTGCTTGAAGATAGTTTTCTCTGGGGTTTTTGCTAAAAACTAATTCTAAAGTCTCTTTAAAATTGCTCTTGGCGTAGGAAAAATTATAGGCAAAACCAACTAATAGCAAAACAAAAGCTAAAACTTTAAATACTTTCCATGAAATATTGACTAATGTATAAATCGAAATTGTCGCCAAAACCGGTAAAATAACTATAAAATAACGGGGCTCTTGGACAGGATTAAGAGACCAAAGAAAAAAGAAACCCAAAAAGGAAATCAGTAAAGGCAACATTTTTTTCCAACTTTTGGCGAAGAAAACCAGAAAAATTAAGCTAAAAATAGGTGTAAAACTATAAATAATCATTCCCAAAAAAAGACTGGGTAAATGTCGCCACCAGCCCAGTAGATACCAATCTTTCAAATTACTATAACCACCAGTGTACATTGCTAAAGCCGATTCTTTGACCGAGAAAACCGGATAAAAAGGATTGCCGGTTGAAATGTATGCCTGCAGGTAGAACGGTAAAACAATAAGTATGGCAATGATGGTAAAGCGCAAAACTATTTTCCAATTAGTCTTTGAAAAAATTAAAATGCCCACCAACACCGCCAATAAAATTAAGCCATAAAGTTTGCTTGCCAAAGTAAAACCCATAAAAATCGCTGCTAAATACAAAAAGATAGATTGCTCCATAGCTAAAGGCGCCTCCACTCGCAATGACCTAAATACCCCCCACAGCGCCATCGCCGAGTAATATGCAACAATTAAATCAATATAAGCCGTTCCCGAAAGCCAAGTAACAAGATATGTGCCGTAGCAAACTAAAGCTGTTAAAAGAGCGTATCTTCTTTCTAAAAATAAACGAGCAAAAAGATAAATCGCCCCAAACCAACTAAAACCAAAGAGATAATGAATAATTTTTGGCAAGTTTCCTGTATGATCCAATGCCAAGCCAAAACCATAAATCATTTCCACCAGTCGCGGCATAACCGAATAATACAAAAGTCCGCCGGAAAGATAGGAAACATGATGGGTCATAAGATAAATTTTTGGCAAAGTTAAATGATACCAAAGAGCGTCAAAGCCGACTTCGGGAGCAAGCATTATTAAAAAATTTAAAACTGCAAAAGCCAAAAAAGTAATTAAAATAAGTCCGATAAAAAGATCGCCACGCTGACGCTCGCGATGACACCCCGCGTCAGATTGCCACGGCCTACGGCCTCGCAATGACGAATAAAGAAAAAATATCAGAACAATAAAACAGATTAAGCCATAGGTAATGACAACGTTTGAATAGAATAAACTCAAAAGGCCTAAAAAATAAAGACCCATACCCAAAATACCCCAAAACAAACCCCAAGCAATTAAAAATTTTTCAAAAAAATTAAGCTTCATGAGTTTTTTTTACAACTTCCTTAAAAACCACCAAAATTTCACGAGCTGTTTTTTCCCATGAAAATTTACCAATCCGCGAACGAGCATTTTCCTTTAAAAGCGATATTTCCTCTTTATGCTCCAACAGCTTCTGCAAACCGCTTGAAATTGATTTTGGATCTTGTGGATCAACTAAAATAGCCGCTTTACCCGCTACTTCCGGTAAAGAAGAATTATTAGATGTTACTACAGGCGTATTAAAAGACAGAGCTTCTAACACTGGGAAGCCAAAACCTTCATACAAACTAGGATAAACAAAAACCATTGCTTCCTTGTAAAGCTTAGCCAGCACTGAGTCAGAAACAAAACCAAGAAATTTGACCTTGTCTTTTAATTTCAAATGCTCTAGAGCATCATAAGTTTTTCCCGTATTCCAGCCTCTAGCACCGACAATAGCTAAAGGATATTTTTCTTGCAGCCTTGGAGGCAAGATGGCATAGGCTTTAAAAAGATTGATTAGATTTTTTCTTGGTTCAATCGTGCCAACAACTAAAACATACGATTTTGCTTTTAAATTTTGAGGCAGATTTTTTGTTGGTGTGCCTAAGACATTTTGACCCGGATAAACAACGGTAATTTTTTTAGGGTCAATCTTTAATATTTTTTCTAAATCATTTTTGGTTGACTTAGAAATAGCAATAATTTTAGTCGCCGTAAGGCATGCTTTCTTGGTTTTTAAATTGAAAAACTCTGACATTTTTTTGCCAAGATGTTCTGGAAAAAGAAAAGTAGTTAAATCGTAAATAGTAACCACTTGAGGCAAATTTAAACCTAAATTAACTTCCAAAAAACTCGGCGCATAAAAAATATCAGCATCTTTTAAAAGCCGTCTAAACCACGGCAATTTCCAGCCCCAAACTTTTTCTTTCAGATTGCCGGGAATTCTTAAAATTTTAACTTCAACATTTTTTAAAGCGCGAAATTCTTTAATAATTTTTTCTTTGTGACGACTGCTTCTCATAAAGCTAAATAGCAAAAGATAAGTATTTTTTAAATCACTTTTTGTCAACTCCCGCACCAACTCTAAAGTATATCGGCCAATGCCCGCTTTTTCGTTGATTGCTCGCGAAGCATCAATGGCAATTTTCATAAAACTCCTCACTAATAACGAATCTAAACAAATAACTAATATAATTTCAATTTGTTATTGGTTATTAGTTACAATTAGTTATTAGTGTGACCCCATTGCCTCTTTATAAGCTTCAATTGTCTGACGAGCAGTGTTTTCCCAAGTAAATTTTGCCGCTTGTCTTGGACCTAACTTTTTTAAAGTTTCTGCCAGTCCTTTATCTTTAATCACTTTTAAAATATTTTTCGCCCACAGTCTTTCGTCCCGTGGCGGTAAAAGAATACCAGCACTGCCCACCACTTCGGGCAAAGAAGAAGTGCTTGAAGAAATAACCGGCGTGCCGCAAGCCATTGCCTCTAGCGGTGGCAGACCAAAACCTTCATACAAAGATGGAAACAAAAAAGCCGTTGCCCCCGAATATAAGGCCGGCAAGTCTTTTTCCTCAACATAACCAGTAAAAATAACTCTTTTTTCAAGATTTAATTTTTTAACCAATTTAAAAAGTCCATCGTAATACCAACCCTTTTTACCCGTAATCACCAAATTTTCCTTAATTCCCTCTCTACAGGCTAAAGAAAAAGCTCGCACCAAAAACTCTAAATGCTTCCGCGGTTCTAAAGTTCCCACATGCAATAAATATTTTGGACCAGTTTTGTATTTCTGGCTAATTTTGGTAATTTTTATTTTATTTTCAATTGGTTTAAAATCAGGCGAAACCGCTAAATGAACCACCTTAATTTTTGATTCAGGAATTTTAAGCAAGGAAATTATGTCTCTTTTAGTATGTTCCGAATCGGCAATTAGCATTATTGCTTTCCGATAGGAAAAAGGCATCCAGCGGGAATAAAAAAGTCTGGATGCTAAAGGTAAATTTTCCGGAAAAAAAACAGAAATTAAATCATGGCAAGTAACAATCACTTTACCCGGATAAAAAATTGGCGCTGAAAAACAAGGCTGATGAATTAAATCAACTTTTGCCCAGTGAGACTTCCAAGGAAAAGCCACTTGATCCCACCAAAACCTTTTCCAAACCGGAAAATCTGCCTCGGTTCGCGGCTTAATTAAAATATATTCATTTTCCGGATCAACTTTAACTAAAGCTTCAACCAAATTTTTAACGTAAAAACCAAACCCTGTTTTTTGACCCAAAGTTGTTTGAGCGTCTATGGCAATTTTCATTTTAATTTAATTACTTCTCTTATCATTTCCTTTGAAATTCCTTTAACTAATAACAGGCTAGCAAAATAAACTACTACTCCGATTGGGACTAAATACCATAAAGCCAGAAAACTGAAAAATTTCAAAGCTAGACCCAAAATTATACCCGAAATTACTACTTTCCACAAGATATGAAGACGAATTTTTTTATCAAAGTGCCGACGCATAACGCCGTAGTAAAGAAAAACGACCAACGTTTCTGTAAGTACAGTCGCAATCGCCGCGCCAATGTATGATATTTTGGGAATCAAAATAAGGTTTAGACCAATATTAAAAAAGACTAAAATCAAGTTCGGCCAAATTAATTTTGTTTGTTTGCCTAGAGAAATAACCGTGTAGCCAAAAAGATGGGACAAAAAGGAAATACCAACAGCGACAATTAAAATTTGCAAAGCAAAACCGGAGGTCGCCGGTATCCCCCAAACCGGACCAATAGTATGAATGGTGGTAAAATCAGTCCCGGCAATAATTTCAATAATTCGCGGAGCAAGACAAATCACTCCCACAATAATCGGCACGGCAATAACTATTAGAAAATCAAAGGCTTTTTGAAAAACCATTTGAACCTGATCATTTTTTTCATAAATATAACGAGTGATAATTGGAAAAACATTACCCATAAAAATTGCCGGAATTAAAAGCAAAATTTCAACTACTTTATATGGCGGACCATAAATACCAACATCGGTCGCGCTCCGAAACAAAGAAAGCATCACGGTATCAATTTTAAAATAAATAACGCTTAAAATTGTTACTACCGAAATCGGCAGGCATTCCCAAAAAATCTTTTTCCATAATGAAAAATCAAAAGCTAATCTAAAATGAAGATAAATACGACCCAAGTAAGCGCTTAAAAAGAAATTAACCATATTGCCCAAAAAATATGACCATAAAATATGATTTAAATTTTCGCCATTTTTCATTTGATAAAGAACTAGGGCAAAAATCACTATTCTGCCTAAAATATCGGTTATCGCTGCTTTATCCATCCGCAATTTATTTTGGAAAATGCCAACATAAGTGCCATTTAGGGTAATCCAAAAGGTGGCGGCCACAATAATGCCAATACCTAAACGAATCTCGTGATATTGAGGAATTAAAAGACTAATCAGAAACGAGAGTGAAAAAATAACTAAAGCAATTAAAGTTCTAAAAGTTAAAACATTGTTGGTAATTTTATCGCTTTCAATATTGGGTTTGGAAATTTCTCTGACTAAAAACCAGAAAAAGCCAAAATCAGCCAAAACCGCAAAAAATTGGGTATAAGCAAAAATTGTGGTGTATTGGCCATAACCCGAAACCCCCAAATAACGGGTTAAAGCGGCAATCAAAAATAAAGAAATCAAGGTGGTAATCACCTTGCCAACAATTTGAACGATTGTATTGTGAGCAACTTTTCTGGTTAAAGACATACAAACAAAATGACTAATTTCTAATTGACCTAATGACAGAAACTGGTGCGCCCGACAGGACTTGAACCTGTGGCCTCAAGATCCGCAATCTTGCGCTCTATCCGCTGAGCTACGGGCGCGAAATTAATATCGTAAGCAATTGCTTTTATTTTACCTGAAAGAGAACAATTTTTCAATTATTTTATCCCAAAACCACTTTAATTCTAATTTTTTAATATCTATTTGAGATGTATTGTTTTGTTTTTTAAGACTTTTAAGATAATCCAAAAGTGTCCCCGCTGGCACAAAATAGCCATTTTGTTGAGCAATATAGGCTAGATTTTTTTGGAATTCATGGTTTAATTTTCCATTTTTAACAAACCCGGAAGCAAAATGGGTGTAAATAATCGCACACCCACCTTCCTCTGCCAACTTATCAATGTTTTTCAAAGATGTAATTTTAATGAAAGATTGAATATCTGGCGCAGACGAGGCACTAAACCAATAGTTGGCGTACGGTTTTGACGGGTCTTTATATGGCATACTTGAATCAACCTTCAAGGTATTTAAATTATTAAAACTGAAATTGCGGATATATTTAATATATTTTTTGGCATAATCACCCCAAAAATAAGCTGATTTTTTATTGTCTCCTTGGAATTTTGACCAGCGCCAAAATAGTTTTAAAAGCGTAAATCTTTTAACTCCCCAGTAAAGACTATCGGGGTTTTGAGCATGGTTAATTTGAATTTTTGGATAGTGGCCAATAAATTGCTTAAATATTTCCAAGCCATCAAGGGTATCTTGTCTTGAAAAATTACCCGAGGAAACGGAGTGCAAAGCAATTTCAAAACCTTGTCGCTGGAGTTTATTTATAAATTGGCGATAGCGATAATCTTGTAACGATTTTCCTTTAAAACTATCTTTTGGAGGCAAAACCCAAATGGTTTTAGTCGTTTTAAAACCAAATTTATATAACAAATCATAGACCGGTTTAACACTCTCAATAGTCGCGCCGTCAGTGTCGTCTACAATCGTCAAAGCAAATTGTTTATTAGAAGGAAATTTCATAGCGATATAAAAATACCGCTTCGGGAAGCGGAAGTCAAAAAAATTAAGGGCGCTCGCATGAGCGCCCTAGAGAAACAGAGTTATAATTTTCGCCAATAAAGACCAGCGAAACCAATCATTAAACCGGCCAAAATCATAACCGATGACGGTTCTGGTACAGGAGAAATAGCAAGCTTATAGCCCTTTGTTCTCCATTGACTGGCGGTAGCAGGCTGCGCCGATAATGTCCAAGACCACGTTCCCCCTGTTCCAAGCATTGTTCTAAAAACCTCCGAACCATCCGGCTTACTGCAAATAACTTGGCTCGGACCAAACACTTGAATAGAAAGATCGTAAGAAGAATCAACTACCATATGGTAGCCGGCCCAGACATACGCTGTCCATCCCCCTTTTTCATCCTGCCCTAGTGTTGTGTACTTATCTGCTCCCCAGTCAAATGCCACCCATGGACGATCAAGACTATAAGTTCCAGTCTCAAAGATCGTATCTTGGGAATGGTCACTCCAACTTTGGGCCTCTGATATTGGACCCTGTCCTTGCGATACTATTATCACAAGATACGGATTAGCAGGACCAGCTATTACTTGTCCCGCCCAAAAACTGCAGATCAAGCTCAAATAAATCAGGGCAATCATTTTCAAACCGTTTCACCTCTTTTCTGTAATGTATTCTACCACCTTTTCTATTATAACGATTTTTACCGCGATATAGAAATAAAAAAGCGGTAGGATTTTCTCCCACCGCTATTGTTTGATTTTTACCGTCACTTAATTTTTCTTTTCAAAAAGACGAAATTTGTGGTATAAGAATGGTATAAGAATAATGGCGATGGGAGGTGAAAATGGATGAATATAGCAGAGTTGGAAAGACTTAATAGGATTATCAAGTCTGTTGCCATGACGCTTGGCATAGAGATCGAAGTAGCCAAAGCCAACCAAGACTATACATGGTTACAGGTAGTTATGCCTTTGGTGCAATCGCTTGGAGCAGAAATCATCCGCTTTCCGGTGGAAATTATCCATGGTCCTAAGGATCCGAGCTATTCTGAAGCCGACATAGCCGAGCAGATTAAGGACGGATTTTGGCGGCACCAGCGTCTAGCCACTGAAATGTGTTACGGCTTATTTGAGGGGCACAGATTCTCTAAGGATCCGAAGAAGTAGTTGCTGTCGGGTGCGGAGCATTTTGCCCCGCACCACAATTTTAAAAATAATTAGTTAGAATTAGAATTAGGGGACGGTTCTCTTTTAACCTGATGTTTGATATTTTTTGACTAAATAAATAAACGGTGTGCGTTCGAAAAAATTCGAACAGATTTCGCCCAAAATTTATAGGGCGGGC
>CAYZMA010000013.1:19254-24167 GCA_964479405.1 uncultured Candidatus Saccharibacteria bacterium | reverse complement strand
GGATACATTAGTTAAAAACAGGTTAGGCTAGCAACCGAATTTTGGTACGCTAATCTGATTGTGGGCTTTACTTTTTCCTCCTTTTCTATATAATATACTTTGATATGATTAAAAAACATTCTACCAAAGTAAAAAAAGATAACTTAGATAATCAGATAATTAAGTTAAAAGATGAAATCAAAGAATTAAAACTTGGCTGGCAAAGAACGCAGGCTGATTTTGATAATTTTCGTAAAAAAAGCGAGGACGAAAAACTGGAAAATATGGCTTTTGCTAAAGCTGAATTTATGACTAAACTTACTCCTGTCTTAGATAATTTCTATCGGGCTTTTTCACATGCTAAAACAAATGATCCTACAGTCCAAGGTTTTCTACAAATTCAAAAACAACTGGAAGATATTTTAACCTCCGAAGGACTTCAAAAAATTTCAAGTTCAGCGGGTACTAAATTTGATCCCAATTTCCACGAAGCCATTTCTTACGAAGAAAACTCTCTGCCAGAAGATTCAATTATTGCCGAAATGGAATCCGGCTGGATGTTTAATAACAAAGTTCTAAAACCAGCTAAAGTGAGAGTCTCAAGAGGTAAGTTGCTTTAAAAATTGCTTTTGTCTTTTTCTTTTTTCAAGCCAATTCATTTGGCGAAGTTTATTAGCTAAAGATAGTGACAGACTGAAAAGTTGCTTATCTAGCTCAACCACATCATTATTTACTTGCAAAGCTATGTCATTTAGACCCATCAGTTTAATTCCAGCTAATGTCCGGACGCGAGACAAAGCGACATAACCCATGCCAAAAGTAAAGGCCTTGCTAAGATCAATTTCGGCCACATCTAAACTCATTCCCTGACTTTTATGAACCGTAATCGCCCAAGCAAGGCGCAATGGAATTTGGTTTATTTCTGCCTTAACGACATCGTTTTCTTCAACTGTCCAGCTCGTTGGACTCGCCAATATCTCTCTCCCTTTAATGGTTCTAACCACAGGATAGCCCGTGGAATCAAAATCAATGATCTTGCCAATTGTGCCATTGACATAGCCTTTATCAAAATTATTTTTAACAAACATCACCACGGCATTTTTTTTCAAAACAAGCTCCTCTGGCGCCAGGCAACCATTTTTGAGTATTTCAACTAAACGCGAGTCACCTTTATAGTGCATTTTAAAAGTTTTTGCTTTATTATTAATTTTATCTAATTCCAGATTGTTAATGGCATCTACATCAACATTGTGAGTATAGAGTTTTGTCGAAGTTATTTTTGAAGTAATTGCTTGATTAAACCTGTTTGATAGAAGCTCTAAACTTTTATCCGATGCTTCGCCCGAGCGAATATCATTTAAAATATGTAAAAAATCATTATCTTGTTGCCTGAATTGCTCACTTAAGTAACAAATTTGTATATCCGAATTTTTCCAAGCATTTGAGGTGTGAATAAAACTATCATCTTCACCGTTTCTAGATACCGGCGGTAATTGGAAAAAATCACCCGATAAAATAACTTGCAACCCACCAAATGGCAAGTCGCTTCGTTTAAACGCTCGACAAACTTTGTCTACCATGTCCAATCTAAACGAGTGGAGCATAGAAACCTCGTCAATTACTAAAACTTTAGTTGACACAAATCGCATCCGAAAATTAATATTCTTAAGCAGTTTTTTAAGATGATCGGCTGTTATTTCATTTTTAATACCCAAACCAGCCCACGAATGAATCGTCCGTCCATTCATGTGTGTAGCGGCAATGCCAGTAGAGGCGGTGATACCAACTCCGACTTTTCTGGCTTTCAGAAAATTGACATATTGATTTAATAAAAAAGTTTTCCCGCTTCCAGCGGGACCGGTCAAGTAGACATTATAACCAAGTTTTAATATTTCCAATGCTTCTTGCTGTGTCATTGTTTCCATATTATACCAAATAAAAACAAGTCTAACCATTTTCCCCATACCCGGTATGGGTGTAAGGTTGGCTTTATGAGAATTATTATGGCACTAATTGGTTTTATTCTAGCTGTCATTCTCGAGCCGGATGGTAATCCGACATCGGGAATCCAGTCTGGATTCCAGTTCCAGAGCCCCTCTGGACTGGAATGACAAATAAAAAAGCGCCGAGATTTCTCCAGACGCTTTTATTTTCAGTAATTTAATTAAAAATTATTCTATATTATCGCCAAGCTCCACAAAGGATTTCACTATCCAATCAGTCATACCTCTAAGCTCTTGCATAGCACTATACTTAATATCTTCTGCCTCAGCTAGCTCCGGAGCTTGCTCCTCAATACTATCACCAACTATCTTATCGATTTTTTCTTTGACGTCGTGTGTTTGCCAAAAAACAGCATTGTCTAACCTCGCGCCATGACCAGTCATTGATACGAACGCACTTTCCGGCACTTTGACAGTATAAGAAATATTGACAGGAATCTCTATAATTCTCTCACCCTTCTTCTCAGCGTCTTCTAACATTTCGTTTGTAGAAATTTGAAACTCCGACTGTGGTTTGATTTGATTTTCTTCTCCACCAGTTTCCGGTGCCACAAAATCCTCCCCTTCATTTTTTGATTGTTCTAAATCTTCGGACATTTTGACCTCCTACTTATTTTTACCAGAAAGCTTTTTGCCTTCCTAACTTTCATTTAACTCTCTCTCTCTGCATGTCAAGAGGGCGTCATTGCGAGCGGTAGCGAAGCAATCTTCGATCTGTCAGATTGCCACGCCCTCGACTACACTCGGACTCACAATGACATCCATAAATCGTGAGACTTTTATACGGTCGTATTATTTTCTCAAGTTTTTCAGATTTAATTCGAAATATTTCAAATTTTTAATTTAAAAATAGTGCGATTTTCCTACGGTCGTAGAAATATTACACTTTTTCAAAATCTTTTCTTAACCCAAATCTTTTTTTCCCATTTCGTAAATGGGGTTAGATTGGTTAAAAGAGGAAGGTCTTGACAAGTTTTTATGTGTCAAGTATACTTTACATTAGAGATAAAAAAATTAATTTGATAGGAGTTTATATGTCAAAGATTATTGGCATTGACCTTGGAACCACTAACAGCGTTGTTGCTATTATTGAAGGTAGCAAACCAAAAGTTATCCCCACTGCCGAAGGTGGCAATCTTTGTCCCTCAATTGTAGCCATTAATAAAAACGGTGAACGATTAGTCGGACAACTGGCTAAGCGTCAAGCGACAACTAACCCCGAAAATACTATTTTTTCCGTCAAACGGCTCATTGGTCGTCGTTACGAGGAAGACGAAATTCAAAAAGATATTAAACTTTTGCCTTATAAAATGGTTAAATCTGGCGATGGCGTTAAAGTTGTTATGGGTGGTAAAGAATACTCGCCCCAAGAAATTTCGGCTTTTATTTTGCAAAAACTAAAAGCCGATGCCGAAAGTTATTTGGGCGAAAAAGTAACTGATGCCGTCATCACTGTCCCGGCTTATTTTAATGATTCTCAAAGACAAGCAACTAAAGATGCCGGAAAAATTGCCGGGCTTGATGTTAAAAGAATTATCAACGAACCAACCGCCTCATCCTTGGCTTACGGTTTAGATAAAATTAAAGAAGGCCATGTCGCTATTTACGACTTTGGTGGCGGAACTTTTGATATTACCATCTTGGAAATTGGCGATGGCGTTTTTGAAGTGAAATCCACCGGTGGCGACACTCATTTGGGTGGAGACGACCTTGACCACTGTATTACCGATTGGGTTTTAGGGGAATTCAAAAAGCTTGAAGGTATTGACCTTAAAAATGATCCTTTAGCCCTGCAGAGAATCAAAGAAGCTTCTGAAAAAGCGAAATGCGAACTTTCAACTTCTAACGAAACAGAAATTAATTTACCATTTATCACTGCCGATAGTAATGGTCCAAAGCATTTGGTTTTGAAAATCACTCGCGCCAAATTGGAAGATTTAACCCGCGATTTAATTGAAAAAACCATTCCTTTGTGCGAACAAGTAATTAAAGATGCCAAGCTGGAAGTCAAAGATATTTCCGATGTTATTTTAGTTGGTGGTCAAACACGAATGCCAAAAATTCACGAAACAGTTAAAAAGATTTTTGATCGCGAACCGTCAAAAGGCGTCAACCCCGATGAATGTGTTGCTTTAGGAGCAGCTATTCAAGCCGGAGTGCTCTCGGGCGAAGTCAAAGACTTGCTTTTGCTTGATGTTACGCCTTTGACTCTAGGTTTGGAAACATTAGGCAGTGTTATGACTCCCTTAATTGAAAAAAATACCACTATTCCTAGTAGCAAATCACAAGTTTTTTCAACCGCGGCAGACAATCAAACCAGTGTTGAAATTCATATCTTGCAAGGCGAACGCTCAATGGCGAGTGATAATCGCACCTTAGGTCGCTTTATGCTTGATGGTATTCCGCCGGCTCCTCGTGGTGTTCCTCAAGTGGAAGTTACTTTTGATCTTGATGCCAACGGTATTTTAAATGTTAAAGCCAAAGACCGCGCTACCGGTAAAGAACAAAAAATTACCATCACTTCTTCTTCCGGGCTTTCTAAAGAAGAAATTGAAAAAATGCAGAAAGATGCAACTGCCCATGTTGCTGAAGATCAAAAGAAAAAAGATTTGATTGAAACTAAAAACTTAGCTGAAAGCTTAATTTATACCGCCGAAAAATCCTTAAAAGATGCCGGCGATAAAGTACCTGAAGCCGATAAAAAACCAATTGAAGAAAAAATTAGCGCCTTAAAAGAAACGGCTAAAACTGATAATGTGGAAAAAATAAAGAAAGAAACTGAAGAGTTAAGTCAAGCAATTCAAAAAATTGGCGAGATTCTTTACAAAAATAATGAACAAGCGAAGACAGAAGCCAAGACAGATGAAGTAAAAACAGAAGAAGATAAGCCTAAAGAAGAATCACAAGATACCATTGACAAGGCTATTGAAA
>CAYZMA010000013.1:17091-19244 GCA_964479405.1 uncultured Candidatus Saccharibacteria bacterium | reverse complement strand
TTTCTAATTAACCTAATTATTCTAAATAAATCCCAATAACCAATGATATAATATATTAGTCATTGGGTAATTAGATATTAATTAGGTCAATTAGAATAATTAGAAATTTATTTAATGAATAAAGATTACTATGAAGTTTTAGGCGTTTCAAAAAACGCTTCACCGGATGAAATTAAAAGAGCCTATCGAAAATTAGCTCTCCGGTATCATCCTGATAAAAACAAGGATCACTCTAACGGTGAGCGTTTTAAAGAAATTAATGAAGCGTATCAGGTTCTTTCTAATCCGCAAAAAAAAGCTCAATATGACCAATTCGGTTCAAGCGATAACTTTAACTACGATGATCAAAGCAATCCTTTTAGCGGTTTTTCCGGTCAAGGCGGACAATCATCGGGCTGGGGTTTTAGCGGTGGAATTGGGGAGATTTTTGAAGATTTTTTTGGGGGGATGTTTTCGCAAGTCCAAAGCGAAGTTGAAATTAATCTGACTTCCGCTATTTTAGGCGACAGCTTAAATTTACAAACTTCGGAGGGAGAAAGAATTACCATTAAAATTCCCGCTGGCACTCAAGATGGCCAAAGTTTTCGTTTTCCGGGTCGGGGTATGGCGACCAAACGGGGTCGGGGTGATTTAATTATTACCGTCAGAGTCAAAATTCCCCACCGATTTTCCAGAGAGCAAAAAGAACTTTTAGAAGAACTCAAAAATACCGGGCTTTAATTAAAAAAATGCCGGTACCAAATTAATGATGCCGGACAAAATTATAATTTAAAAGACTTGCATTCATTGAGATAGTCATGGAATTTCCACTCGGGAAAACTTTTTCGAACCATATCTTTAATCATTATTCTCATAAATTGATTATTAAGATAGTTCAACAATACTAATGAATGACCAAAACAAAGAAGTGCTTGTTTTTTTGTTTCTTGTTTGGTAGCAGCTTGTATAGCTTCAAAAGCGATGGTTTTGACTTGAATATTTGCTTCATTACTTCCTTGATCGCAAGCATGTTCCCTGCATTTAGCAAGAAGTAATTGAGCAATACACTCAAGAATGACTTCTCCTACCGAATGAAGAACAAAGCATACCCAATATTTTTGTGGCTCTGCACCTGAAGTTGAATTGTCAACTTCAAATTCCTGCCAACCAAGATTACCATGCTTCGTGATTAAGGTTTCAATAGTCTGGCCTGAAAGTCTAATTACTTCTTCTGAAAAATAAAGTACCTCAGCCCCATAAAAATACTTTTCTGAAACTGGAAAAATGCAAGGATTTCTTTCGGCATTATTATTGGCACAATCGACTTCAATAAAGGATTCTCCAATAATTGACAATCGCCCAGTTATAAAAAGTTTTCCGGTGGAAATTTGTTTGACCACGGTCATTCCTAAACCACAAGACTTGAATATGTTAAAACATGACCCAACAAGTTCAAGATCGCTTTCTGCCGGCGTATCTGGATCAAGTAGCTCACCCCCAATTATGAAACGTAAATCATCCATCGTAGAACAAAATTTTTCCTGCTTTTCGGTAAAAAGCTTTTTATCTCTAGAGGATTTTGAGAGCATTCTGTCAAAACGCCAATTTAAGTAATAACTCCATTTGAAGCGACGAACATAATAACAGCAACCGATTGCCATGACCCCTAATCCAACAACCAAGATATCCAACCTAATCACTCCCTTGCTGTATTCGTTTGAACAACATTATATTACAGAATAAGAAACGAACTGTCAACAATTCCGCATTATTTTAGTTCTTTTTTAGATTTATTTGATGGTAAATAATTCTCATCGGAAATCACGCTTCGTCCCAGCTCTTTTTCTGTTTCCGATCTTGCTTTACCTGCCACAGAACCACCACGATTAGCTACTTTTTTATTTTCCGGCATACCTTTTGGTTTTTCCTCTTTTGAAATCTCTGTAGTCACTCTTTCACCTAACATCGTGAAAATCAGCTCCAAATCTGTCATATTGTCTCGCAAATTTGCTTTTGATTTGTCAGGAATATTTTTAAATTCTCTGTATTCACTAGGTGTCATGCCAAAAGTGGCTTTAGATATTTCCGCCGTCAAAATTGCATAATCTTTTTTGTTTACGATGCCCCTTTCTTGCCATTCATCGGTTAAATTTTGGCGAATTGCGATTCCGCGA
>CAYZMA010000013.1:14116-17081 GCA_964479405.1 uncultured Candidatus Saccharibacteria bacterium | reverse complement strand
AGTCGTTTGTCAACCCAATCTTTAGGATATCCTTTTTGCTTGTAAAGCTTTTTTATTCGCTCTTGAGCTATCTCAGGATCTTCAATTTCATCAAGCCTCTCTTTGCCCATTTGAGCTAGCCACATTTTAAAAGGTTCTGCTTTTTTGCTTGGGATTGATTGAACTAAACGGAGAGCGTTTTTAGTATTTACGCAGTCTGTAAAATATTTTTTACCGTCTAAACTTACTAATTTCAGTTGTAACCAAATTGGGGACAACTGAAGTTCTATAAATTCTCTTTGCTTTACTTTTTCCCAGTATTGTCTTGGGTATGAACTATCTGTAAGCACTGCAACAACATCCACAACCGAAAAAAACCATTCACCATCATGCCAAATACGACGAATTTGCTTTTGATTAAATAAAATTATTGAGTTTTGTTTATTTTTCATAACACCACCTAAATTTAATATAGCACAGTGATTTAATGATAACCATTTCAAATTTCAGTTACAAATCATTTTTGTTGTTGACAACATTTTTTTATTGTATAATCAATATATAAATATATTGATGCGGAAATTCAGTGTTCCGAATTATAATGAAGAAAAGTTGAAGAAAGGCAGGGGAAATGCCCACACCATCGTGGGATTTAGCGATAGTCGTTTTTTTTCTGATTGGTATCGCTTTTGGATACATTTTACAAAGAGAAAAAATCGTCGCCACATTACTAAGCGTCTATGTTGCTTTAGTTGTCACTCAAGTATTTTCGGGTAATGTTTTATCGTTTTTTCAAGGCGACAAAACTTTATTTAGCCAAGTCTGGATCAAATCCGGTTCATCGCCTTTTACAGTTAGAGTCGTGATTTTTATGGCTGTGATTATGCTTCTTTCAGCCAAGGGTGGCATTTCGGGGTCCAAAGCAAAAGGGATTTTTTCGCCGATTGAAGTTATTATTTTTTCATTTTTAACTACAGGTTTGATTTTATCATCAATCTTCTATTTTATGCCACCAGAGTCCCGAGACGCTTTTATGGCAAGTTCCCGCATGGCAAATTTAGTCATTAAATATTATCTTTGGTGGGTAATTGTGCCAGTAGCTGTTTTAATCGGCCTCGGCTTTTTTAAGCGCCATTCAAGCTCTTCCGACTAAAGCTTTTTTTAGAACATCGGTTGAAAAATTAGAACAAACCATTTTTTGCGAAGGCAGTCCTCCCAAATACTTTGCAATATCAAGATTGGTAATTTTTAGAGCTACGACAATTTTTTTTCCTTTAACCATTTCAGTCAAAGCAGAAGTTGAAGCAATACAGGCGCCACAACCAAAAGCTTTAAATTTAATCTCGGAAATTTTTTTTCCTTTAATTTTTAAATAAAGTTTGACCACATCTCCACAAACAGGATTGCCACCTTCAGCCACCGCGTCAGCTTGAGCAATTTCTCCCATATTGCGAGGGTTGGAAAAATAATCAATTACTTTACTATTATACATAACTTTATCTTACCTAAGTTTTATGTTTTTGGCTAAAATAAATCCTACTGATGGCAGTAAAAACTCCCTTAAAAAGGGAATTTTTGTAATAAAATGGATTTTAAATAAAATATCGGTTGTTTTTAAAATTTTAAAATTTGCCTGAAGAATAAGTTTTTGAGTTCTGACAAAAGTCATTGGCCAAATACCTAAAGCATTGACATAATTGGCAGTGATACCGGAATTAAAAACCGAATTCCTGAAGTGTCTTGCCATTTTATACGGAAAATATTGAAAAGGTTTAATATTTTGACCTGACAAAGGATTATACCACGGCGGAATCATAACGTAAGCAATACCACCCTTTTTTAAAACCCGATAAATTTCTTGCAGAGATTTTAATTTTTTATCGGTCGGAATATGTTGAATCACCCCGCGAAGCAAGACAATATCAAAAGACTCATTTTTAAATGGCAATTTGTCGGCACTGCCAATTACCGTTTTCCAAACAAATTCCCCTAGAGCTGATTTTTTTGGCTCTAAATTAACAGCTTGGCATTTTCTTTTTTCGGCCAAAATTTTAGCAAATTCGCCTCTTTCGCCACCGACATCCAAAACTTTTTTGCCTTTTAAATCAACAAATTCTTCCAGTTCAGAAATTAAATCAACTGCCAAGTACTCACGAGCATTGTAAAAACCTTCTTCACCCCGCTGGGCAAATTTTGCTAAATTAAAATAATGCCTAAAAATATTCATAGGAAAATAAATGTATCAGATTAAATTATAAAGCGCAATTATTTAAATGGTTCTTGAATAATTTTCTTTGCTTCGTCAATGCCTTTTCGGACTGATTCGCCACCTTCTTCGGTAATATCGCCAGCCGCTTTTTCAGCTTCAACCACCACATTAGCGACGCCGCCTTCGGCCGCGCCGGTTGTTACCAATGTCGCGCTAATCGCGCCAACAACCACATCTCTGACTAATTCAGTTGTGTCTTTGCCAGTCTCTTTGGCAATTTCAAAAGACGCGTGAATTAAATCACCAACCGTCGCCATGCCTTCCTTGATAATGTCGTGACTGGCCGAAACGACAGTTTTACCAGCTTCCCCTGTGCCGGACACAATATCCAGCAATGTTTTTTTGACATCCATTGATCTCCTTTCTTATTTATTTTTTTCTCTATTATAGTAATCTTATCTTTGTCGGCTGGAGTTAACATCTGAATAAGCCCTTAAATCAAGCAGAAAACCAATCAAAATTAAAAGCCAACCCCAGAGATTGTTTTGACTAAGAGAAGTAATAACTAGAACATAGAACAAAGTCGTAAACGGCAAAAAGATTAGTCCTAAAATTGGTAAAACCACACCGCTAAAGACTCTGTTCACCAACGGGGTAAAAATCCAAAGTAAGATTAGCGCTAAACGCGGGGCAAAAGCGCCAATGATGGCAAATAAACAAGGCATTTTTTCTCCTTTCAAATATATTGTATCACAAATCTAGTTCCTATTGAATTTT
>CAYZMA010000013.1:0-14106 GCA_964479405.1 uncultured Candidatus Saccharibacteria bacterium | reverse complement strand
AATAAAAACAACTTTTACTGCCAACATCGATCTACCTCCATTGTCAAAGAACAATTGTCGCCCTATTTATACACTTTTCACGAAAAATTGTCAAGAATCTAAGTAGTCCGTTAATCTGTCTTCTTGAATTTTTTAATAATTTAAGGTAAAATAAATTTGATGTGGGCCAGTAGCTCTCCGACGATCCGTTGTCACGGATGTCGGAGCTCCGACCGTTCCCGACGACTTTATGTCGGGATTCCGACCGCAGCGTCGGAAAGCGTCGGAGCAGTGGTAGTAATATAGCATGAAGGGTTATTTATATATATTAGAAAGCCAAAAGAACGGGTCATATTATATTGGTTGTAGTAAAAATGTTGATAAAAGACTCAAACAACATAATAGTGGACAAGTTAAAGCAACCAGATACAAAAGACCATATAAATTAGTTTTTAAACAAGAATTTGATAGTATTGATATAGCCCATAAAGCGGAATTAAAAATTAAAAGTTGGAAAAGAAAAGATTTTATTGAGAAAATAATCAGTGACGGATATTTAAAAATTATGGGCCAGTAGCTCAGTGGTAGAGCGTCACCCTTTTAAGGTGAGCGTCGCGGGTTCGATCCCCGCCTGGCCCTATGCCACATTTTAACAGATTTAAGATATAATTATATGGTAAAATACTAATGAGAAATATAGTAAAAGTAGGTGTTGGCTGTATGATTCTAAAAGATGGCAAAGTTTTGCTTGGTAAGAGGAAAGGGTCCCATGGCGCTGGAGAGTATGCTTGGACTGGTGGTCATCTTGAATTTGGCGAGAGAATCAAAGAATGCGTTGAAAGAGAAGTTAAAGAAGAAACAGGGATGAAAGTCAAAGCATTAAAATTTTTATGCATGAGTAATATTATCAAATATGATAAACATTACATTGACATCCAAATATTAACGAAACATTTAAGCGGAAAACCTGAAGTGTTAGAACCAGATAGAATTGAAGGCTGGAATTGGTATCCAATAAAAAAATTACCTAAACCCATGTTTGAAATGTCAAAAAGAGCTGTAATTGCCTACAAAACTGGCAAATACTATTTTTCTAAGTAAAAGATATCTTTTGGTTTCATCATCTTCCAATACTGGTCATCTCTTAACATTTTTAAATAGTGACTCACCTGGCCCTCCAAAAAATACACCAGTTTTTCTGGTGTTTTTTAGTAAAAAATAGCAAATCGTCAGAGTAAGAGAGAACCGTCCCCTATAGAGCTATAGTTTCGGGGGTCGCCGATAGAGACCGATAATTTCGGTTTGATCTAAAATATGGTTTTTCATTGCAAATTCAATTTGCGATTTACCAGCTTCAGCGGTTAAATTAAGTTTAATATCCAAAGCGTATAGTTTAAAAAAATAACGATGAGTGCCAGAAGGTGGACATGGACCACCATAATTATTTTCCCGATTGGTTTTAGCTTGAATAGCGCCCAGCGGAACACTATTTTCGGTAATTTTAGTTATTTTAGGATCAATGTTAAACAACACCCAATGCACCCAAATTCCTATTGGAGCATCAGGATCATCCATAATTAGAACCAAACTTTGAGTTTTTTTTGGCACATCTGATATTAAAAATGGCGGATTAATATTTTGACCATCGCAAGTATATTTTGAGGGAATAAATCCTTTATTTTCAAAAACAGAACTAATTATTTTCATAATTATATTTTACTTTAATTGGTGTCAGCTTGGCAATCTTGATATAATAAATTTAATGAAAATATTTGAAATAACAAACTAAATTTGTGGTAAAAATATTATTTTTTGATACAATTAAATAAAGGAGGTTTTATGAACGAGAGAAAATTGGCTAAACACTGGTGGGCGTTTCTACTTAGAGGAATAGTAGCGATTCTTTTTGCCTTGTTAGCATTTTTAGCAACCAGTTTTACCCTAAATCTTCTCTTGATTTTCCTAGGAATCTATTTACTCTTGGACGGACTGTTTACCGTCATTGCTTCACTGATGGCCGCTGGTGATCACAAGAACTGGTGGATACTTTTACTGGAAGGCATTGTTTCATTGGCTGCCGGTATTTTTGTCTTTGCTTGGCCAGTGCTAACCTTGACTATCCTAATTTACATTGTCGCTTTCTGGGCCATTATCACTGGTATTTTTGAATTCTTAGCTAGCTTGAGCGCCACTTGGGCCGCTCCGGGTAAAATTTTTATTGGTATAACCGGTGTTTTGTCAGTTATTTTAGGAATTGTAATTCTTCTTAATCCACTCTTTACGATTACTGCCACCATTTGGCTAATTGGTATTTATGCCTTAATTATTGGCTTGTCTCTCATTTTCTTTGGAATAAAACTTAAATCAACAAATTAAAGACCATAAAAGATATTAGGACTTTAGGAGGTCAATAAAAACATCACTCGGAATTTCTACCCGACCAAATGTTTTCATTCTTTTTTTACCTTTGGCTTGCTTTTTTAGAAGTTTATTTTTTCTAGTAACATCACCACCGTAAAGTTTAGCCGTAACATCTTTTTTCATCGCCGAAATATTTTCACGAGCAATAATTTTGCCTCCGGTAGCAACTTGAATCGCTATTTCAAACATTTGTCGCGGAATAAGATCTTTCAATTTTAAAGCTATTTTTTGAGCTTCACCTTGCATGTGCGAGCAGGGGACAATGCGGGAGAATTCTTCAATCTTTTCACCCGCAACCATAATATCAAGTTTAACCAAATCGCCCGGTCGCCAATCAATTATTACATAATTTTGCGACGCATATCCTGAAGAAACAGATTTTAACTTATCATAAAAATCAATAATTATTTCCGACAAGGGAATTTCGTAAAACAAAATTGCTTTTTCTAAAATAAATTTTGTATCTTTATAAACACCTCTTTTATTTTGAGCAAGTTCCATAATCGGCCCAAGATACTGCTTGGGAGTAATAATTTCCAAATTAACCCATGGTTCTTTGTATTCTTCTTTGCCCTCTGTCAGATTTTTTTGGTAATAAACTTGGGGTTGGGTCACAATTAAATCTAAATTATATTCCCGCTCTAAACGAACTTTAGTAATTTCCAAATGTAGAAGTCCCAAAAAACCACAACGAAAACCATAGCCAAAACTTAAAGAATTTTCCGGCGAAAAAACCAAACTGGAATCGTTTAATTTAAGTTTTTCAAGCGATTTTCTAAGAAGGTTAGCGTCATCGCCGTTAGAATAAATGCTGGCAAAAACCATTGGTTGCGGTTTTTTAAAACCAGTAATAGGGGAGACTAAATCGGGGGAGTCCAAAGAAATGGTATCGCCGACTAGAATCTCACTTAGGTCCTTAGCGCCAGTTGTAATGTAGCCGATCTCCCCCGCCTTGAGTATTTTTATTGGCTCATATTTTAATTTAAATTCCCCCACCTCACGAACTTCCTCAATTTTATTTGTGGCTAAAAATTTAATTTTTGCGCCCACAGAAAGCTCTCCATTAAAAACTCTCACATATGCCACTACCCCACGATAAATATCGTAGACTGAATCAAAAATTAATGCTTTAAAATTCCCTTCGCTTTTGCCAGAAGGTGAAGGAACTTTTTTAATAATTTCCTCCAAAACTTTTTCCACTCCCTCACCCGTTTTAGCAGAAACTTTTAAAATTTCATCAGGATTAATTTCCAAAAGGTCAGCTATTTCTCCCACTACTTTTTCAACATCAATGTTTTCAAGATCAACTTTATTAATCACCGGCACAATAGTTAAATTATTTTCTCGCGCCAAATGAAGGTTAGCTAAAGTCTGAGCTTGAATTCCTTTAGTGGCATCAACTAAAAGTATTGCTCCCTCAACTGCTTTTAGAGACCTTGAAACTTCATAAGAAAAATCCACATGACCGGGAGTATCTATCAAATTTAGTGTATACTCTAAATTTGAATTTTCAATTTTCAATTTTAAATTTTCATTTATAGTATTTTTACTATTGTATTCGTAATTCATTGTCACCGGCTGGAGTTTGATGGTTATTCCCCGCTCACGCTCAATGTCCATTGTGTCCAGCATTTGGGGTTTTATTTTTTCTTTAGATATTGTGCCAGTTACTTCCAACATTCTATCTGCCAAAGTTGATTTTCCATGATCAACATGGGCGATAATACAAAAATTTCTGATATTTTCAAGATTCATTTTAAATCCCTAATCATTTCCAACGCTTCTTCGCGAGTGGTAATTTTCTCTTCCAAAAACGCTTCTTCAATTTTTTTCTTTATTTCTCCGACTTTTGGACTAGCCGGTATTTTTAATTTTTCCATGATATCATTGCCAGTGATAAGCGTAAATTTTTTCAATTGTTGTTTTTCTTCTTGACTTGCCTGCTTTTCAAATTGATCTTTCTTTTTTAATGCTTCAAAATACATTTCTGTTTCCGGCTTGCCATTGGGACGAATGGAAGCACCAAGATCGGCTTTGGTTAAATCTAATAACAATTGGATGTGTGGATGGGTAAAAAGTTTTTTTTGCTTTCGCTCCGACATCCCCCGAAAGGCATTAACAATTCGCATATGTTGAGAAATAGCCCAAATACAGCTTTCAATAAAGGCGTTTGAAAACTTTAAACGGTCTAAAATTCTTCCCGCCATTTGGGCGCTTTGAGTGTCGTGCTCAAAAAAAGTAATTTTACTTTTGGGATGATCGCGAAAACCTTGCGTTTGCGGTTTGGCAATATCGTGAAATAAAACCGTCCAAGCAAGTTCTGCCGAGGGATTATCTAACGATTCCATTGCCAATAAAGTATGCGTCCAAACATCGCCTTCGCTATGAAATTCCGGTGGTTGAGTAACACCCTTTAAAATAATTAATTCGGGCAAGATAATTTTTAGCAAACCTAAAGACTCCAAACAAACTAAGGCTTCTTTTCTATTTTGACCGGTAATGATTGTGGTTAATTCTTCGCGAATTCTTTCAGCAGAAATGTCTGTAATTTTATGAGCATTTTCTTTAATTGCTTTTTCTGAATTTTTGTCTAATTTAAAACCAAGACGAGAAGTAAAACGAACTGCCCGAAGCATTCTAAGATAATCTTCTTCAATTCTTTCTTCTGGAATCCCCACAAATCTAATAATTTTATTTTTTAAATCAGCGATCCCATTTACATAGTCAATTATTTCTGATTTTTCTGGATCAAAAAACAAAGCGTTAACAGTAAAATCACGCCTCTTAGCATCTTGCTCGGCAGTGGTAAATTCTACTTTTTTTGGCCGACGATGATCAGCAATACCAATATCATTTCTAAAAGTAGCCACCTCAAATTCAAAGTCATTGTTTTTAACAGCTACCACGCCAAAAGCTTTACCTCTATCAAAACTTTGCAAAAAGATTTTTTTGACTTCTTCCGGTTTGGCAGAAGTGGCGATATCAATATCGTGAATTTCTTTTTCTAAATAAAAATCCCTAACCGCTCCCCCGGCAATATAGGCTTTAAAACCATTTTCTTGCAAAATTTTAACAACAGAAAAAGCCGCCTCTTCCAAAGGTGTAATTTTTTTAATTTTAAAATCTATTATTTCTACAGCCATAGACTTATTTTAGCACAATTAAACCTTATTAGCGAGGATTTATCTTTAAATCATAAACCAAAACATAATTTAAAACATTTATCAATTTACAGGTTTATTTTATCGTATGTATTTCGCGATCGCGATATATGCACGAATTTATCCTCCTGTTAATTGATTTCTTTTTTGATACCAAACATATTTAGATATTTTTCTTCATTCGTTAAAGCTTTTGATAGAAAATAATCTACGTTATTTTTTAAATTTAATATTTCAATTAAATCTTCTAATTCTACTGAAATATCGTTTGGTGTAATCCAAACTGATTTTTGGACAGGTCGACAATTTAATTCGCCTAATTTTGCCCTAAATACATCTCGCGTCTTTTTTCTCTTCTCTTCAATATCAAAGGCAACTATTCGCCAATATCCGTCCCATTTTTTTAATATTTTTCTTTTAATAGTTTTTAAACGACCTTTTGGGGTTAATTTTAAATATCTTTGTCCCTTAACTTCAATTTGTTCTAAATAACCACGTCTTTTAAGATCATATATTGTTTGAGACAAACTACCATGATAATCTTTAAATAATCTTCCCAAACCCCAATGAGGATAAGTTATTATTGCCACACCTTCCTGTGCCGAAGCGGCAATTAACATCAATATTTTTTCCGTCATTGTTCTCCTTGTCATTATACAATTTCCTCCTGTTAATCATCGTATGTATTTCGCGATCGCGATATATACACTATTTTTACTATCTGTTAATTGATAATTAATATTTATATCTTTATTTTACGAGAATATTATTTTTCAACAATTAATTTCTCTAAAAAATTTAGATCAATATCGTGAAAGTGAGTATAGCCTCTGACAACATGTAAATTGCCGGAAAGATTTTGAGCATATTTTTGACCATGCTCTAAAGGAACAGCCGGATCGTTGTCTTCATTTACAATTTCAAATTTCAGACATTTTGATTTTATTTGTTCCCAATTAAATCCCCCCTCAAAAAAATTATCTAAAGCCTCAAAATGCATCGGCGTTAAAGGCGTGGCAATTAAAATTGCTTTGGCAATTGGTCGGTCGGTATTTTCTAAATAATTTAAAATAGCCACTCCGCCAAGAGAATGACCCATTAAAACCCATGATTCATCCGGATGAAAACTTTCAATTAATTCAAGCCATTCTTGCGCTTTAGGAAAATAGTCGCCGGGCATCTCCGGCACTTCTACTTTTAAGCCTTTCTTTTCCCACTTTTCTTTTGCTTCTAAAAACCAATGGTCTTGGACTGTAGCATTCCAACCGTGAATTATTAAAACATTTTTAACCATCATATTTATTATTTTAATTTTCCACTGATGATCATTTTATCATCTTGGAGATTAATATTTTTAACTTCATAATTTTTGTATAACTTGTCAAAATTTTGATCCATGGCTTTATTTAAAGCGCTGGCAATTTCATTTTTTATAAACTTTGGCATTGCCAGACTTCCCGCCGTAAAACGCGAAACTTCAAAGTCAATTTTGCCATTTAAAACTTTGGGTATTGTCTCAATTTTAATTTGAGAACTTAACGGTTTTGTAAGCGTTCCAAAAATATCAACACCAGTATTTGAAATAATAACTTGAATATTTTTAATAATGAAATCTTTGCCCGATATGCCTTCGGCGGTAATAGCCGTTAGTTCTGCTGATGTGACTGTGATTTCAAAATCTTCTTGACCAGACAAAATTTTTAACTTATCATAAAAATCATTTTTGTCTTGAAAAGTTGCTGTAATAATTTTTGATGAAAAATTAATTTTCTTAATTTCTCTATAACAATAAATTGTGCCAAAAATTGATACAATTAATAAACCAATAAAAAGAAAAAGCATGGTTTGCATTGTGCAACAACTTTTATACAGCGTCTTTTTATCTAGTTCAGCATAAAACTCATCTTCATGGTTCTTCATCCTCAATCACCTTTCCTTTTAACCGATTAAAAATTGTTTTAACAGAAGCTGCTTCTTCGCAACCAAATATCCATGCTAAAGTTAAATAAAGCGAAATTGCTACCGCTATACCAGCAAAAGTTTGTAAAAACACACCCCAAAAGCGAGTCATATCAACAAAAATCGCCATAATAAATTTTGCCTCTTGCAAAGCTATGGCCATAATAACTGAAGCAAATAAAATTTTTGCGAAATATATTAAAACTGGCCATTCGGCAATTTTAATTTTTCCTCGCAAAAAAAGATATAAAATTAAAGCATTAACAAATGAACCAATGGAATAAGCTAAAGCCAAACCAGTAATTCCCATTGAAGTGGCAAGTATCTTACCTAAAATGACTGAAATAACAACAGTAATAATGGTGATCAGCATTGGTATTTTTGTATTGTGCAAAGCATAAGAAGCGCGAGCGAAAAGAGGTATAATACCAGTAAAAACAAGAGCAACTGCAAAATAGCCCAAGGTGTTAGCCGTATCAATAGTCTGTTGCCAGCCAAAATGTCCCGAACCCAAAATTAGTCTGACAATTTGAGCCCGAAGAAGAATAATACCAAAAACAGTTGGGACCATAAAAAAGAGTATTGAACGGAGGGTTTTAGTAAAATCAGTTCGGAACCCAGTCCAGTTTTGATGAGAATATTTTTCCGACAAGGTTGGGAAAATGGCTACGGCAAAAGAAGTACCAAAAACAACCATCGGCATAGTTTGAATGTTGTCAGCTAAATTATAGACCGCGATCGCCGATCCACCTAAAACTGAAGCAATGCTGGTAAAAACAAGGAGTAATATTTGATTAGCGCCTAAGCCAATTGCTCGCGGGAACATTAAAATACCAATTCTACAAACAGAGGCATTTTTAAAATCTAAAACCGCCCGCCATCTAAAACCCATTTTAACAGCAATGGGAATCTGCACCATCATATGTAAAAAAGCACCAACGACAACCGCAATTGCTACACCCATAATACCCATGGTTGGGGCTAAAAATAATGTCCCTAAAATAATAATAAGATTATAAACTAACGGCGCTAAAGAATAGACTAAAAATCTTTTATAAGAATTTAAAATTGCGCCAAAAATATAGGAAAGACCAAAAAAGATTGGTGAAAGAAGCATTATGCGGGTTAATTTAACTACTGTAGCCAATTTTTCACTACTAAAACCAGGCAAAAATAGAGGCGCCAAATATGGCATTAAAAGACCTAAAATTATAGAAAAAACAACTAAACTAAGAACAGCAATATTGATCACCGAGTTCGCCACTTGCCAAGCTTCTTTTTCTTTTTTTTGATGAATCAGTGACGAAAAAACCGGGATAAAAGCTGAAGAAATTGCTCCCAAAATTAGAACATTAAATAAAAGATCGGGAATTCTAAAAGCAGCGTAATAAGTTGACAAATCATCGGTAAGAATTTTTTGAGTTAAATAGTGATCTCTTAAAACTCCTAAGACATTTGATAAAAACAGAGTAATAATCAGAATGATAGAGGCACTGACATAGGAATTTTTATTACTAAAAACAATTCCAAGAAACTTTCTCATAAGTTTATTTTACAAGTTTTGAGCGCTTAAAACAAGGTTTATTTTTTAAATATCTTTTTAATTTTTTCATTGGTTCTTTGAATACTTTGTTTTAATTTTTGAGCTTGGGCTTTGATTTTTACTTTGATATTCCTAAAAACAAGTTTTGTTTTATCAATAAATCTTTGAAAAACACCCTGTACTCTAGACTTAATGTTAGAAGCCTGAATTTTAGTTTTAATTGGCGCAGGTGTTGGAGATAAGATTTTAGTTTTAATTGGAGTAGAAGTTTTTGTTGGAGTTGGAACGAAAGTTTGAATCGGAGTAGGAGTTGCTGTTGCCGTTGCTGTTGGAGTCGGAGTCGGAATAGGAGTAGGTGTTGGAGTGGAAGTTACTAAAAGTCTTGGTCCGATTTGGCTGATTTTGTCATTTATATTTTTAAATCCAAGAGTATAGGCTGGAGAATTTGCTTGCAAGCGATAATCTTTGTTGGCATAATCCATAAATAAAGGGTCTCCTGAAGTGAAATTATTTTGTATTTCTGTATAAGTGTACCAAGGATGAGCGGGGTTGCCGTTGATTTCATTATTTAGAATTAAAAAGTTCGTCGATTGATAGTTGATATTGTTATTTACTTTGCAGTATTTCGCATGAGCCGGTTGATCCTCCCACATAAAAGGATTAAACATTTCCGGATAATTGGTAATGTAGGGAGACCCTTCGTAATTCACAGCCATTATCATGTTATAAATATGGGGTTTCGTCGGCGGGGTGCCGTCAAAATATTCCGGATTTTGCCATAATCCAGTTTGATTCATCAAAATACCTTCTGTGTTGTCAATAACAATATTATTATCAACCGTATTATTCCGGCCTCCGTTCATCTGCATCGCTCTGGGTACTTTGGAGACAATATTGCCATAGACGGTGTCACTACTGGAAATGCTGTCAATATAGATCCCGACAAGAGCAGTAGGCCAGGCAATATTGGGGTCGGCTTTAATATCGTGTACGTAGTTGTAACGGATAATAGTGCCACGCTCGGTATAGTCAAGCTCGGCATAAGTATAAATGGCACCGACATCGCACGTTTCCGTCATCACATTATAGATTTCGTTGTATTCAACAAGGTTATTGTTGCTCCCATAAAGCAATATGGCGCTATGGGGACCGTCGTGAATAAGATTATGCGCCGCGGTATTGCCAACGCCGTATATATGAACTGCCGGACGATATGTCCTATCCCAACGGGCATAATTATGTATATGATTGTCGGTGGCAAAGTTATTGCCCGAAGTAAGTGTTTTACGATCACCACCTTCAAGATAGATAGGCAGATCGCCGGTTTGGTAAATTTCGCTATTGGTAACACCGCTTTTTGACGCCTTATATATTCTCACTCCGTCGGTGCCGATATTGCGGATCAGGCAGTTATCAACCAAATTGTTTGTCCCGTTGTTGATAGAAACTGCCATACCTCTTGTCTCTTCCATAGTCAAGCCTCGAAAGACAGTGTTGGAACAATTATTTAAATTGATAATTGATGACGGAAGAACCGAGACAGATGTTTTTCCAGTCTGAATCGGCGAAGGCGGCCAGAAGTAAAGAATGCCGCTGGTCCGATCGATATACCACTCATTTGGCTGATCCAACTCTTCTAAAATATTCTGATAATAAAACCTTCCTCCCTGCTCCCATGGTTTCCATCCTGTATAGCTGTAATATCTTCTTGTTTCGGTAGAAATAAGCTTATTGGTAGTGTCAAGAGAGAGAATTTTTTCATGGCTGTCGGCCCAGTCATAACGCCAATAACCATGAACCCAAACATCGGAAGTGTCCAACCAGTTTTTCGGCCGCTCACTGGTATAACGGAATCGGTTGTTGAGAAAACCAACGCCCTGACTGCTAATATCATATGTTCCAGTTCCCCCTATTCCATCTATCGAAAAAGTAGTCGAAGATAAAACGGTGATTTGATTATTAAAAACATTGGCGGCAGTATTACCTTTGACGCCTTCAATCGTAATATAGTCACCTGTGACTAGTTGATGGTTTTCCGCAGTAGTAATCACAATCGGATTTGTGTTGGTGGCGTTGGTAATTGTCAGTGGCCATGAATCTATATGCTCCCATTCCAAGAGTTTATTGCTGGCGTCAGGATTGGGCCAGCGAGCAAGAGTCATCGGGCTATCATTAAAAAATAATTCAAGGCCGGCATTGGTATGATTGTTTTCCGGTGATTCTCCAGAGGCAAAACCACGTTGTTGCAGTTGTCCAAAATCGGTAATGCCTTGCGATTTTAGATCAATTTGGAGAACATTTGGCCGTGTACTGTTATCAAAACGATTTAATATTGTCGGATCGGAAACAGGAGTAAAACCGGAAATTTCTTTTGCCCCACTAAGGATTGGTTTTTCGTTTTGATAGGCTTGATAAGTAATTGGCGCTTCCATGGCGCCGCTATCTTCGGCTAAAAGTTCAAAAGTATTTGTGCGCGAATAAGTCCCGCCCCGCAGAAAAACTGTTGCCCCGGGAAAGATAGTAAAATCATTTCTCTTGGTACGAATTGTGTCACGGGCTTTTTCTAAAGTGGCAAAGGGCTTGTCAATTGTGCCTTCGTTTAAATCACTGCCTGTGGAAGAAATGTAATATTTTAGAGCGTTTGGATTGGTATCGGCAAGATAAGAGCTTACTTTTAAAAAATCAAAAGCAATAATTGATAAGACTAAAAATAAGAGTAACAGAGTTAAGAAAAGCCTCTTATTTCTTATATTTTTCCAATATCTTTTTAAGTTTTTCATATGCTCTTTGAATATTTTGTTTGACTTTTTGAGCTTGAGCTTTGATTTTTACTTTTGCGTTTTGGTAAATAAGCTTTGTTTTATCAATAAATTTTCGATACAAACCTTTTACATTAGACTTGATATTAGAAGCTTGAATTTTTGTTTTAATTGGCGTAGGTGTTAAAGTTTTGGTTTTAGTTGGAGCTGAGGTTGAAGTTTTTGGTTTGGATGAATTTGAAGAGTGAGGAGGTGTAGGTGTAGGTGTAAAAGTAGAAGTTGGAATTGCCGACGGAGTAGGTGTTGATAAAATTATCGGTCCAACGGTTGACATATCTATTTGCTGAAAACCAATCCCAAGAGCTGGCGAAGTAGACTGAAGGGTGTAATTATTATTTGCCAGATCAACAAATTGAGGATCAACTTTAATTAATGAATTAGTGTCAGCCTTAAAATTAGTTTTGTATGTATTAAAACCAAAGTCAATATATTGATTATCAACAGGCTTAAAATATTCTACTAAGGGGTCTTGCGAACCACGATAATAAAGATTGTTATTAATATTTGAAGGGTAACCCTCTTTTTGGAATAATTCACCTACAGCAAGAATACGAATATCAGCCGAATCGGTGTCAGAAAAAGCAATAATATTGTGAGTGAAATTTACACTATAGGTACCATCGTACCAGACTCCGCCATTCATATTTAAGTTATCCATATTCTTTTCAACTGTTTTGGCAAAAATGTTGTTATCAATTGTATTATTGTAGGTTTGGGTAAAATTAAACAATCCAGTATTCACATTGTAAATAATATTTTTTGAAACAGTGATATCAGCCGTGCCACCATCAAAATAAATTCCAGCGATAATTTGGTTATGAATATGCGCCGGTGTTCTTACAACATCATAGATCAAATTATTAACAAATTTTGTTCCAGCCTGTAAGCCATTGATCCAAAAACCACCACCGTCATTTAAAACCTTCATAACACTGTGAATGCGATTATAGGAAAAAGTATTTTCATATTTATCGTAGCGGAACCACCCACCTGAAATTATACCAACATAGCCACCACTTGTAATTTCATTATGATTAAAAGTAGAGTCAGAAAGCCGTAGGGTCAAGATACCAGTTGCTTCAGGCGAGATAACACCGTAATTTGAAATTGTGTTGTTGGAAAAATTGATATTTTTGGTATATTGCAAATCATTTGTCTCCCCGACCCTAACCCCACCCAAGCCAAGATCAGTAAAAGTGTTGTAATCAAATAAAACATTATCGGCAAATTTTACTTTAGCGCCATAGCCACCGGTATGTTTGATCTGGCAATTTGTAAATTTAATATTTTTCGCGCTAGAAATATCAAGAGTCGGAAGCATATTATATTCAGAAGTAGCTCCCTGCGACAGGGTATAATAATCATTTTTTAAATGCCAGTCGGTATTTACAAAATTAAGATGGTTAAAATTAAGATTGGAAATAAAATTATTGGGATTAGGAAGGTTATTGGCATCTTTGACAGTTAGATAAGTTGGCACTGGTGTTTCTGTAGTACCATCTGTCTTTAAAACCGAGCTAAGAAAATTACGTCCTTTGCTACCAAAAACCCCGTCAACATATTGATCTTGCGCTTTGTTAAATCCATCAGTTGAAACTCCGTTAACATAATTGCGTCCCCAATTAAACTTACCAGCAAAATCATCATTATTTCCCTCATAAGATAGTGACGAAACTAAACCATTAGGATTAACCGCGACATTATTTTTTAAATTTAAAATTTCATCGTCATTTAAGAGCCGATTATAAATTCTTGTTTCATCAAGATAGCCTTTAAAACCTACTATTTGATGACTGATAATCGGCGGATTTTGGGAAAAACCGGAGTATGAATCAGGTAGCGTTACTCTACGGTCAAGACTGGGAACTCCATCTGTATAACAAGTTACTTGTTTATTTGCAAGATCAAATTTTGCCGTCAAAAGTTGCCATGAATTATCATTTTTTATTGGGAAAGAACACGGAGGATTTAATGATTGAAAAAAATTATATTTACTATTCCCAATGAAAATAAGCATACTTCCACTTGAAGATATACCCATACCATAACCATTATTATTAGCATCAATATTATGGATAATCCAAGAAGTAGTCGGACTTTGACCAGCCGGGATTTTGACCCAGCTTGAAAGAGTAAAACCGTTATCGCTTAATAAATTGGTTGGTTCGCCTTTGACTGTAAGGAGCTGATCTGTAACAGGCGCGTTGATAGATAATGTCGTCGG
>CAYZMA010000012.1:0-25369 GCA_964479405.1 uncultured Candidatus Saccharibacteria bacterium | reverse complement strand
TTCATTTGACCCAACAACTGCATTTCAGTTAGGTAGTTTGACGACTTGACACGGAGCATATATGGTTAAGATTTTTGAATTAGAAAAATAGTTACTTTTGTTCCAAGCTTTTTTTGACTATTTGAATATCAGTATTGCTATTAATGTCTAAATATCCTAATATATCTGGTTTTGTGGGCGATGAGGTAATTAAAAGAGGGTATCTATTGCCCGCTATATCTTTAGTAGTAACTTCAATAATTTGGGCACTTGGAAATGTTTCCGTATTTATACCAGAGCCTGTATCGCCAAGAGTAAATAAGCGGTTATCTCCTTCTGAACAGATGTAATCGTAATCACCAGCAGCACTACAGACCCAAGTGTCTTTTGTATAAAATGTAAAATAGGTGATTACTCTTGGTAGATTATGCGGTTGTGGTTCTGGAAACTGGACTGTTGTTAATTTCCAGCCAGAAGGAACGGGAAAGTTTGGTGTCACAGTTGAAGATGGTGTTGGAGTGTTAGTGGTAGCTGGGGTTGCAGTTTTATTCGATGATGAAACCGCAACTGATTTTGTCGGTGTCGGACTAATGGTGGGCGAGACAGTACTTTTGTTTCCTTTAAGATTCCAATAAGTAAAACCGCCACCTAAAACTACCACGGTGGCAAATGCGACCTAAATTCAAGTTCGGACTTTAATTTCAGTGGTCATTTTTCCACCTAAAGATTAGAAGATATTATTTTTTTAACTTTTTCATAAAATTCCTTGGCAAATTCAATCGCTTCCTTAGCTTGTTCTTTACTGAATTTTTGCAATGGTGCGTAATCTGCATCTAAGCGATCTTCAAATAAATCAGAGATGATTTTGCCAAATTTTTTGTCAATACTACCATTTAAAATAAATTCCTGATTAAATTTAATTTTTACGCCTTGATGACTTTTAGTAATTATTCCTTTTTGTAAAAGTAACGCTCTCATTAAATGCAGGAAACAGTAATATGAGGATGAAATTGCTCCTCGAATAAAACCATCATTTAAATCATTTTTGGCTTCATCAAAACTTTCTTTTGCCAATTTTAATAAACCATTTAATTCTATGCGGTTTACCTGAAATTCTTTCATAATTTAATTCCTTCTTTTTCAACTATGTAAGTGAAAGAAAGAGGCAGGCTTGCGTAATATTTCCATGTATTTTCAGAATAAATTCTTGGGCTAATATTGATGTCATTATATTTTAGTAATAGTTCATATGTTAATTCAATAATCCATTTTTTGTCTTTTTGATTTAAATTTTTAATGATCACGAGCACATCAATATCAGATTCTTTGTGAAAATCGCCTCTGGCTTTGGAACCGAATAATTTTAATATTACTAAGTTAGAACCAAATTTTTTGATTAATTGGTTCTTAAATTCTTTTAAAGCTTGCTTCTCGATTTGGTTTAACTGCAAAATTTGATTAAACATTTAAATATCCTTATTATCTAAAACTACTATTTATATTATACCACGATTTGTTATAATATAAATATGGAAAAAGAAGAATTAGTTACTTCGGTGGCGGAAAAGGCCCAAATTACCAAAGGCGAAGCCACCAAAATTTTGGATGCTTTTATTGCCTCAATTAAAGAAGGTTTGGTTAAGGGTGAGAAAGTGACCATTTTGGGTTTTGGTACTTTTACGCTCCGAAAAAGAAAAGCTCTGACTTTTATTAATCCCAAAACTCAAAAACAACACGATATTCCGGAAAGAGTAGTGCCTCATTTTAAAGCTGGTAGTAATCTGGCTGAATCTTTGAAAAGTTAGCAAAGCGTGATACTATTAAAAGTCAGATGAATAATGTTATTGAAGTTAAAAATTTAACCAAAAAATATGATAAATTAACGGCCGTCAGCGGTATTTCTTTTGAGGTACAGAAAAATGAAATTTTCGGGCTTTTGGGTGAAAATGGCGCTGGCAAAACAACTACTTTAGAAATTATTGAAGGTTTAAGAAAACCGACTTCGGGAGAAATAAAAGTTCTTGGTCTTGATGTTTCCCGCGATGGGCAAAAAATTAAAGAAAAAATTGGTGTTCAACTTCAATCGTCAGCCTATTATGATCATTTAAAGCTTAATGAAATTTTAGATCTCTTTGGCAGTTTTTACCAAAAACAAGTAGAAAAGGCAAAGCTTTTTAAAATGGTTGAACTGGAAAGTAAGACGAATCAATATGTCCGCAATCTTTCCGGCGGGCAAAAACAACGATTTTCTATTATCGCCAGCTTGATTAACGATCCGGAAATTGTCTTTTTAGACGAACCAACAACTGGTCTAGATCCATTGGCAAGGCGACATACTTGGGATATTATTTCGGAAATTAAAAAACAAGGTAAAACAATTGTTCTTACAACTCATTATATGGAAGAAGCGGAAATTCTTTGCGACCGCGTAGCGATTATGGACAAAGGAAAAATAATTGCCTCCGACCAAACCCACAGATTAATTGAAAAAACTAAACATCCTTACAAAATTGAATTTATTCTAGAGAAAGACGATCCTATTTTTATCAAAAGACTAATAGGCGACTGTGAAGCAGAAGCTTGCGACCTAATTAAATTGCCGGGAAAAACTTCTCACTACGAAATGAATATTAAAAGTCAAAGTGCCTTGAACAGAGCGGTTGGGCTTCTGCAATCTAAAAATCCGGAAAGTTTAAAAGTTGGCAAAGCAACTTTGGAAGATTTATTTATTGAATTGACGGGTAGCAGAATAAAGGAAGAGGAAGATGTTTAAATTATTTATAGCTAATTTAAAAATGATGGTCCGGGGAAAGCAAGCGCTGTTTTGGAGTTTGGTCTTTCCGTTAATGTTCACCGTTATTTTTGGTTTTTTCTTTGGTAGTGGCACGACAAATGTTGGCACAATTGCTTTTATTAACAATTCTAATACCGAACTTGCTCAAAAGTTCCAAGCGTCAGCTCAAGATTCAAAATTGTTCAAAATTAAAACCGATGTTAGTGAAACACAAGCCAAAGATCTTTTGAAAAAAAATCAAGTCGGCGCCATTATTGTTGTGCCAAAAGATTTTGGTAGTTTATTGCCCAATGCGCCTCGGCAGATTAAAATTATTAATGATCCGGCTAATAGTCAGGTCAATGGAGTTGTTATTGGTTATGTCAACCAATTTTTAACCGCCGTTGATTTCCAAATATTAAATGCCAAGCCAACTTTTTCAGTGCTTGAAGAAAAAACCAATGGTCGCGAATTAACATATTTTGATTTTGTTCTTATTGGGATAATTGGTTTAGCTTTAATGAACGGTTCGGTCCAAGGTATTGCCATTACGATGGCAAATTACAGAGAAGATAAAATTTTAAAACGAATTACTACTACACCGCTTAAAACTTGGAAGTTTGTTCTGGCAGAAGTATTTTCTCATTTGGTGGTCAATGTTGTTCAAATTAGTTTAATATTGACAGTTGGGGTCTTCTTTTTTCACGCTCATATTTATGGTAATATTGCCTTACTGTTTTTATTTGCTCTTTTGGGCGGTTTGCTTTTTCAGTCAATTGGTTTTATGGTTTCTTCTGTTGCCAAATCAACCGATGCGGCTCAAGGCATGTCGGTGGCGATTACTATTCCAATGATGTTTTTAGCCGGTGTCTTTTTTCCGATTGATCAATTGCCAAAATGGCTTTATAGTATTGTTCAATATTTGCCACTGGCGCCACTTCTGCGAATGATTCGCCAAATTGGGCTAGAGACCATTTCGCCTTTTACGAACCCTCTAAATATTGTTATTGTCCTTGCTTGGATTATTGTAATGCTGACGATTTCAATTTTAAAATTTAGACTAACCGATGAGTAATTAAAAAAGGAGAAAAAATGATCACTCAAAATCAAATCTATAAGTGTAGCGTCTGTGGTAACATTGTTGAAGTTTTGTTTGCCGGCGGAGGCACTTTAGTTTGCTGTGGCAAACCGATGGAACTTTTGACAGAAAAAACTAAAGACGAAGGCTTTGAAAAACATCTGCCAGTGATTGAAAAAGAGGGCAATATTGTCAAAGTTAAAGTTGGTTCAATTCCTCATCCAATGGAAGAAAAGCACTATATTCAATGGATTGAAATTGTTGCCGATGGAAAAATTTTACGAGAGCATTTAAAACCGGGAGATAAACCCGAGGCTGAATTTGAGATCAAGGCTTCTGAAATTATTGTTCGCGAATATTGCAATATTCATGGTTTATGGAAGGCATAGGATTTAGCCTATCTTTTTTCATTTCATGGTTTTCTTGTTTGTATAATTTATAATCAACCTTTGAGAAAAGACTAGACGGAATGTCTGCTAACTTTTTTTAAAACAACTGGATCGCTTCTCTAGTGTCGGTCTTTGGTATAATTTAATCTACACCATTCTTTGCTAGTATTACCATTTGAAGTTGTTCGGATATGTTTGAATTAAGATAAAGATACTCGGCTTTTTTGTTCAGATAACTTAATAAATCATTCATGTTAAAATTTTTTACAACAGCAGATGTATTGTTTGATTCTTCATGAATTACTTCGCTTAGGCACGCTAGAAAATATAGGTTCTTGTAAGATAAATGGACTTGAATTTTATTTAAAAATATAAAATCGAGATTCTCAATTTTATTTTCAATCAATGTCAAATATCGTCGTGTTTTTGTCATAATAATTTATCAAAATCTTTTGTTTTGACCTCTTTCGTTGTAATAATATTAGATGCGGATTCTATAAAGTTGTAAAAATCATGATTGATTCCTGACAAGAAGTTCATGAAGTTTATGTCAATAATTTCTCGTTCTCTAGCAGAAACAATTATCTCACTACTTGATGGGTCATCCAAATTAAGTTTGATAACACCAATCCCATATCCATTATTAAGTCGTGCAAGATTTGAAAGAAAAATGGGATCGGTATCTAAATCGCCTACCACTAAATATCCCAAATTGGCCCAACTGGAATTGGAAACCGCTTGAAAATAGCACTCTGTAATATTGCTTTTATCTATTTTTAGTTTCAGCTCAAAACTGTAAAACTGAACTACTTTTGTTGATACAATCCCAAGCTTTTCAACTTCTTTTTGGAAAAGAGGGTTGAGATTAAGAATAGCAGGATTTATCCCTACAATATCTGGATTAGTCCATTTTCCAATTTTATCTCTCATTTTTATAAATTTAAGAGCATTAATTGTCTTACAGTGCACATTGAATCTTTCTTTTGCAAATTTAACTAAATATGGATGAAGACTTGACTCAGGGATAGTTTTTACTTCAGGAATATTTTTTGTCTTTAGAAAAAATCTTTTTTGACTTTGTTTGTCTCTTCCTTCAAAATAAATTCCAAAAACAGGATTGCTTCCACCTGAATATTTTGTTAGACAACGCGCAACGGCAGACAAAGGCATCTGAACATTATGTAGCTCATCGCAATGTTTGTATGCAGGATGTTTTTCTGCTACAGACAAAATTTCGCCCTGTTTCAATGGCGTCTCTGACTTTTCTAAAATATCAATTATTAATTCTACAAGTTTCATATTGAAATTATATTCCAATTAATTTTTTTAATCCAACGTGGACCAATCTGCCGATTAGTTTCCTTTGCCTCGGAGCATCGATTAAAAATAACGTCAAGACCCATTTCATATAATCTTCCGCAAAGGCGATTTGCTGTTGCAGGATTTCTTGCAAGAGCGGATTTATCTCGTTTTAGATACGCTACATAAGAATCCTTTATTGGAAAAAGTTCAAATTTTAAGAGAATGTTCAATAATTCAGTATTGTTCTTATTTTTATAAGCTTTTTCAACTTTCTTCCAAATAGTTTTATCTATATCCCTAATTCCTTCTGGTATTGTTGGATAAACCTGAAATAGATCGTCTAAATAACTTTTTTGGCTAGCATAATCAATACTTAATTTTGTCCAATAATTCATTTTTACCTCATTAAAGTTTTCAAACTAATATCAAACACTTTGGAGACATTCCAATAGTATTAATTGGTGCGCGATATCCGGATCGAACGGATGACCTTTTCTACGTCAAAGAAACGCTCTACCACTGAGCTAATCGCGCAAAATACTACTCGTATTTTTTAAGGACATCTTTTACCTTTGTTTTGACAGCATTGGCGGCGTCCAATGATCCTTTGTCGGTGTTGAGGCGCGTATCGGCATATTTTTTCATATCGTGAATATATTTGTCGTGCATTGGTTTGACATTCTGCATATACCACTCAATTGAAGATCTTAAATTTTCAATTGTCACGCCTCGTTCTTCAATATCGCGCAGTAGACGCCTTGCCAGTCTAATATCTGGGGCGGCTTCCAAATAAACTTTCCAATTTATCAAACGGCGTAATTTCTCATTATTAAAAATTAAAAGACCTTCTAAAATAATGACTGCCTTAGGTTCCAGTGGTACTTTGGCTTTAGTTTGTTTATGTTCGGCAAAATCGTAGACCGGTGCTAGAACGGTTTTACCGGCAATTAGATTGTGAAGGTGTTTTTCAAGCAAATCATTATCAAAAGCCTTAGGTTGATCTAAATTAGCTCTTTCCCAACGGTCTAGGTGTTTTACTCGCTCACCGATGTAATATTGATCTTGAGAAATAACTAAAATCTTGCCATCAAAATAATCCTTTAAGGCTTCAATGACAAAAGTTTTACCGGAAGCGGTACCGCCGGTGATACCAATAATGTATGGTTTATTAGACATGATAAGTTTATTCTACGAAATAATGGTTCGTAAGGCAATGGGGCTTTAAGCTTTTTTGATTTTAATTTTGGTAACTTTTGGTTTAACGGCTTCTTTTTTGGGGATTGAAAGATGAAGTTGACCGTTTTTAACTGTAGCTTGAGCTTTATCAGCTTTTACTTCTGTAGGTAAAGGGATACGACGAGAAAATGTTCCGTAACTTACTTCTTGGTGGAAATAACCTTCTTCTTTTTCTTCTTTTTCTTCTAGGCGCTCGCCAGAAATATCTACAAAATTATCGCCAACTTCAATGGTTAAATCTTCTTCTTTAATTCCGGGGATGTCAGCCGTGATAGTAATTTCTTTTTCTTTGTCTTTCACATTGATCATTGGGAAAGACAAACGGACTCTGTTTGGTCGTGTCGAAGGGACTTCGTCTTCTTCAAAGAAATGGTCAAGGTTACCAAAAGGGGACCATGACATAAGTGGATGGGGCATAATTTTTTCATCTCCTTTTTCTAAATTATATTTTTTTTGGGGATTAAATATTTCTTCAAAATTGGCGTGAAAAAGTTCAGAAATTCGTAGCGCTAGGGGAAGTGAAGGAAGGCACTTGCCTTTTTCAACTGAAATGATTGACTGACGGGAAATGCCTAGTTGATCAGCTAATTCTTCTTGGGTTAAGTTTTTTTCTTCACGGAGATTTTTAATTTTTCGGGAAATGTGAGTAATATAAATTTTCATAGTGTAAAGAATCCTTTACATTTTTCATTTATATTATACCATAACTTTAAAAAAAGTCCAGAATTGACTTGATTTTTTCTAAAAAGCAGGTATAATACTAAATTGAAGGGGCTGTATAGATTCGACAGGAAAAGTGAAAAACAATTTCAAGTCGAGCTGGTTACATAAGCTCGTAAAATTTTGTAGCAAAATTCAAGCGCTAAACCAAATTTAGCACCTGCATTCGCTTAAAAAAGTGAAAGCTGTCCGCCCAACTGTTGGTTGAATGGTTGGAATCGGGCATGACAAATCAACTTGCTTCCCGCCAAGATAGCTTTGGTAGGCGGGATTAAGAAAACAAAGGCAAATTTTAGGCTTGTCAATGATTGTTAGATCTTTTTTTGGACGGGGATGCAATTTCCCCCAGCTCCACCAAATAAAAATATCCTCTTTTGCGAGGATGTTTTTTTATTATATTATTTTGTTAATTACTAATGATTTTGATAGATTAAAGATATGAACAAAAAGGTAACGAAAAAACTCTATTGTTACGTTGACGAAAGCGGTCAGGATGCTGATGCAATTGCAGGTTTGGTAAGATACGCGGAGCAAGGTAACAAAAAATCAAAAAGTATAACACAGAAAGCTGCTCAAAAGAATATTATCAATAGGTTAAACTAAAATTTTAGGTACCAAAAAACCACCATGCCTTCTCGCGTTTCAGCGAGGGGCAGAGGGTGGAAGACCTATTCCTTGCGGAAACCCACCCGTGTTGGCTTACGCCGTCAAGGGGCAGTGTTCAGCCGTGATTTAATCTTATTAAATCACGATTATACCGTTTTGTCAATAGCCAAACCGGTAAAATAGAGAATTATTGTAAAAAATAAACTTGAAGTATATTTGTGAAAAGAGAGCCATTTTATAGAACGAATTAAGAAATTATTTTTTCTGCCTCATATGTGGTCGTGAAAGCCAATGATTATTACCAAGTAAAAAAATTAGCCAAACCAAAAATACAACTCCATGGGTTTAATTTTGTCCTGTTTAATCTTGCTTTTTTTTGTTTATTCTGTAAAATAATAAATATCTCAGAGTCGAAAGGATCAAAGTAATGGAAAAGAAGATTCGGATTATTGCAATACCTCCAGGTCAAGCACCAAGAAACGTGCGCGTAGAATGGGTTGGACTGGAAATCCCGACAACAGACCCTTTACAAAGTGGAAGTCAAACTGGTGCACTAGGTGGAAGACCTGAAAATCAAGGTGGATTCCATGTTAGTGGTAAAGCGGCCATAGAGCTGTTAGAGAATAAAAGTCCTATTGCTGCGCAGTGGTGGCGGGATAATGTACCAGGTATTATTAATGCACAGCTCGTCTTTGCGCGTGAAATATGCGAGATTGTGTGAGGCATTTTGCCTGAAAACATTGTTTGAGGACGGGGAAATCTCCGTCCTCTTTTATATACTTCCAGCTAAGTATTTGGTCTTATTACTAATCACCTAAGGGATGTATCTAATCTAAACTTTTTCGCGCTAGCTATGTCAATTAAGGTTATCCACAGCTTAAGGTTCATCTTGTTTTTAACAGGTGAGACTATGAGGCTTGACAGGATTTACCAGTATGATACAATTTATAATGTCGTGCTTTAAAGCGCGTTTTTAAATTCTTTAAAGTACACCACAGAGTTAATAGTTGATTGTAGGGCACATTAAAAAGGACGGGATTCAGTTATTGCTCTTTAATATGGAGGTTTATTATTTGTACACCCGAAAAATCGGGGCATCTGGGGGAGAATCAGAAAAATAAAAAAAACCTTAGTAAAATTACATTTAACAAAAATCAAAAAACTCATAAATTTGGAAATAACTACGCACCTTTAATTAAAAAATTAGTATTTAGTTTTCTTTTTGTGTCTAGCCTTACATCAGGTCTTGTTTTGAGTATGCCAGAAGCGCAAGCGGCTAGTTCAATGCAAACTAATCTAGATATAGCTAGAAATATTGTTAACAATATTTCACCTGATTTAATTCCGGATCAATCACAAAATTTGAATTCAATCTCTTCTACTCCTGAAGGATATTTGTCAAAGCCATTGGTTACAGAAACTTTAGTAACTCCGGAAACGCCAAAGGCTCGTTTAGCTAAAAAAACACCAACACCTGTTAAAGTGACTAAAGCAAGTGCTATTGAAGCTGGTGCTCACTTTTTCCCTTATGGATACTGCACTTACTATGTTTCGCAAAGAAGAATGATTCCATGGTCTGGTAATGCCATTGCTTGGCTTTCAGGCGCGCGTAGTTTTGGTTTTGCGACCGGTAATACTCCGCAAGTTGGTGCCATTGTGGTTACAAGTGAAGGTGGTAAAGCGGGTCATGTTGGCATGATTGATGCAGTTATTGGCGATCAAATTACTATTACTGAAATGAATTATCGTGGTTTTGGTGTTATTTCGTCCAGAACCATCTCTTCTTCGTACGGCGCCATTATGGGCTATATTTATTAAATAATTTTCAATTTTCAATTTTTAATTTACAATTGATCTGTGATAATTATTTTATATTTACTAATCCCTGTGTCTCTAATTATCCTGATTTGGCAAGTTTCTAATTTGGTCTCTGTTTTTTTTGGCAGTCCTTATGTTAAAGCTCGTAAAAATTTAATTCATAGCGCTCTAAAACTTGCTCATCTTGAAAAAGGTGAAATATTTTACGATCTTGGCTGTGGAGATGGGATCAGCTTAATTGAGGCGAATAAATTTGGCGCTAAAGCCGTTGGTTTTGAAATTTCGCCCTACTATTATTTATGGGCGAAACTACGAACTCTAAATAAGCCCAATATTACCGTAAAATATCAAAATATAAATAATACTAATCTGCAAAAAGCCGATGTTGTCTACTGCTATTTATTACCAAAATTTTTAGAAAAATTAACCCCGAAATTTCAAAGGGAATTAAAATCTGGCGCACGATTAATTTCAGTTGGGTTTCCAATTAAATTTAAAAAATCCCTTATTTCCGCTGGAGCGGAATTAGGGGATAAATATATGGTTGAAAATCGCAAAGTATATATTTATAAAATAAAATAGATTTATTACTCTTTTAGTTCTCGTTCTGATTGGCGCTTGAGGTCTCTTTTTTTAAGAGTTTCGCGGTGGTCGTAAATCTTTTTTCCGCGGACGAGGGCAATTTCAAGTTTAGCTTTACCTTTTTTAATATAAAGGGCGAGTGGAACTAAAGTCAGACCTTTTTGCTGGGTTTTGCCAATAAGTGATTTTATTTCATTTTTATGAAGTAATAATTTGCGGGTTCTTTCAGGCTCGTCAGTACTTCCAATATGCATATTCAAAACAAAAGCCTCGTTATTTTGAATACGACAAAATGTGCTCGCTAGACTTATTCTTCCATGGCGAATGGCTTTAATTTCTTGACCTTGAAGAACAATGCCAGCCTCAAACTTTTCTAAAAATTCATATTCAAGATGAGCTTTTTTGTTTCGTGCAATAATCATACCTTAATTATACCTAATTTTTTGACTTTTTGAAATTTATTTTGTTAAGATAAGAGCAGTAAAAAAAGGTTTAAAAAAATGGATAAAAAATTACCCAAAAAATTTAAAAAACGAACTCGGCTTTCGTGGGACGAGTTTTTTATGGATATCGCAGTGACTGCTACAAATAGAATTTCCTGTATTTATGTTAAAGCGGTTGCTATCTTTGTTGATGACCTTCATAGAATAATTTCAATCGGTTACAATGGTCCTACGCGAGGAGATATTCATTGCAACGAAGTTGGTTGTCTTAAAGTTCATGGCGATCCAATAACTGGCAAAATAAAAAGATGCAATGGTATTCATGCCGAAATCAATGCAATTATTAATTCTGGCGATGTTAATCAGCTACGCGGATCAACACTTTATATTACCGTTTTTCCCTGCTATGACTGTATGAAAGCATTAAATAATTTGGGCGTTAAAAAAATTATTTATTTAAATGATTATTTAAGAATTTTAGATGGTTCAAATGGCAAAGCTACAACTGCCGAGCCGGAGGCAAGAGAGCTAGCCGAAAAACGGGGCATAATAATTGAAAAATTTAAGAAAGGAAATTAATGATTTTAGGTGTTGATAAATTATTGGAATTAGTAAATCCGCCAGCTGGCGGACAAAAATTAGTTGAAGGTTTATGCGAACGAGAATTAAAAAATCCAGAAGGCTCGGGTTTTGATTTATGTTTAGGCAAAGTTCATGAAATATCGGGTCATGGTTTTATGGGACTAGAAGAACGTGATTCGGCAAAATCAAAATTACTTTTTGAATACAAAAAAGATAAAAAACAATCATTTATAATCAAGCCCGGCGAATCGTATTTAGTCACAACTTTAGAAAAAGTAAATATGCCCGAAAATTTAACCGCCAATATGTGGCTTCGGAGTACTTTATATCGTTCAGGAATTGTGCTTTCTGGTGGCAATGTTGCGCCGGGCTACGTTGGCGAGCTTTCTTTTTTATTTTATAATGCCGGACTAGCGGAGATGGAAATTGAGCTTGGCGCGCGAATTGTTCACATTTTATTTTATGAAATTTCGGGGGAGACAAATCTTTATCGCGGTCAATGGCAAAAGGGGCGAGTAAGTTCTGTTAAAAAAGAAAAACAAGTTTAAAATAATAAAAGGAGAATCAATGCCCACAAAACATCCGGAATATCAATATCTTGAATTAGGAAAAGAAATCTTAAAAGATAGTGTAAAGCAAAAAGATCGTGGAACTGGAGTTGTTACTCATAGTCTTTTTGGGATTCGTCATGTCTACGATCTTGATTATGGGTTTCCTCTTTTAACCACAAAAAAAGTGTATTGGAAAGGTGTAATTGAAGAATTATACTGGTTTTTTTCTGGTCAGAAAAATATTAAATATTTAGTTGATCGCAATGTCCATATTTGGGACGATTATCCGTATAAAATCTATAAAGAAAAAAATCCAAAATCAAAAATTACTAAGGATGAATTTATTGAAAAAATCGTAGCAGATAGTAATTTTGCTAAAAAATGGGGAAATCTTCCTCGTATTTATGGTGAAATGTGGAGGCATTGGCCAACAAGAAAAAAGGGAAAAACAATAGATCAATTGCAATGGGTTATTGACGAACTAACAGCTGACCCAAATGCTCACAATGCAATTGTGAACTCATGGAATCCTGAATATCTTTATTCAATGGCCGAACGAGAAGATGCCTCTAGATTTCCAATTTGTCATAATATGTATCAAGTAAGTAATCGTGCTGGAAAACTTGATCTTATACTCTATCAAAGAAGTTGTGATTATTTTCTTGGCGTTCCGTTTAATATCGCAAGTTATGCGCTACTTACAACAATTTTAGCGAAAGTTTTAAAATTAAAATCCGGTAGATTTATTCATATTTATGGAGACATTCATATTTACGATAATCATATTGAACAAGTTAAAGAACAATTAAAAAGAAAACCACGTCCATTTCCAACAGTAAAAATCATCGGAAAAATAAATAAACTTGAGGATTTCAAGCCCGAAATGATTGTTCTAGAAAATTATAATCCATATCCTCCGATTAAAGCTGAACTTACTGCCGCCGGCGGTTTGTATGATGGAAAAAAGAAAAAATGAGAATTTAATATATTTTATTGTTAATAATTGAATGGAAAATGGCATTTTGTGTCATTCCTGACTTGATCAGGAATCTTTAAAAGATGAAATACTATTATGTTTATATTATGGCAAGTAAGAAAAATGGAGTTTTGTATATTGGCATAACAAGTGATCTAAAACGTAGAGTTTATGAACATAGAAATGGCATGGTTGATGGTTTCACTAAAAAATATTTCATTAAACATTTAGTATATTATGAGCAAACTCCAGATATCAATTCTGCAATAACTCGAGAAAAACAGATGAAAAAATGGAAGAGGAATTGGAAAATTGAATTAATTGAAAAGAATAATCCAGAATGGACAGATTTATACGACGAAATTATCAACTAGGTAATAAGATTCCTGCTTTCGCAGGAATGACAACCTTTCGCAGGAATGACAACCTTTCGCAGGAATGACAAAAGAATAGCAAGAATGACAATATAAAAGTAGGAATGACAACTTAAAAAGAATGATAAATAAAAAACAAACGATTTCTATTATTGCATGTATTTCTAAAAACCGTGGAATTGGGAAAGGTGGCAAACTTTTATTTAATATTCCTGAAGATTTGCAGAATTTCAAAAAAATTACTTTTGGGCACCCGATTATTATGGGTTATAATACTTACAAATCAATTGGACGACCTCTTCCAGGAAGGTTGAATGTTGTTTTGTCGTTAGATGATATTAAAATTGATAATGTTAAAATAGCAAAATCAATTGACGAAGCTATTAAAATTGCCAGCCAAAATGATAAAGAGGAAATATTTTTTATTGGTGGCGGAATAATTTATCAGCAAGCTATTAAATTGGCAGACAGACTTTATTTAACTATCGTGGATAAAGAAAAAGAAGCTGACACATTTTTTCCGGATTATTCAGAATTTAATAAAATCATCAGTGAAGAAAAAAAAGAATCAGATGGCTATAAATATAAATTTGTCATATTAGAAAGGCAAAAATGAGTCTTAAATCAAAAGATCCGCAAATGGCAAAATTAATTAAAGCTCAGGAAAAATATGAGCAGGAAACTTTGGATTTAATTCCTTCCGAAAATTATGCCAGTTTGGCGGTGCGCGAGGCTTTGGGTTCGGTTTTAACCGATAAATATGCTGAAGGCTACTCGCACAAGCGATATTATGCGGGGCAAGTAAATATTGATCAAGTAGAAGATTTGGCAAAATCACGAGCGCTCAAAATGTTTGGTCTTTCAGAGGACAAGTGGCATGCCAATGTTCAGCCTTACTCCGGCTCGCCGGCGAATATGGAAATTTATTTTGCCTTGTTAAAATTCGGCGACAAAGTCATGGGAATGAAATTGGATCAAGGCGGACACATTACTCATGGACTACCGATTGGGTTTTCTGGCACCGCTTATAAATTTATTTCTTATGGAGTTGACCCAAAAACAGAGATGTTAGATTATGATGAAATTTTAAAAATTGCAAAAAAGGAAAAACCAAAATTAATTGTTTGTGGGGCGACAGCTTATGCGCGCGAAATTAATTTTAAAAAGTTTTCCGAAATTGCCAAAAAAGTGGGTGCATATCTCTTGGCCGACATTTCACATATTGCCGGTTTAATTGTTGGTGGAGTCCACTCCTCGCCTTTTCCTTATGCCGATGTGGTGATGACCACGACTCATAAAACTTTGCGCGGTCCGCGGGGGGCCATCATTATATGTAAAAACATTACTCTTCCTGACGGTGAGGAACTTTCAAAAAAAATTGATCGGGCGGTTTTTCCGGGAATGCAAGGTGGTCCACATGAAAATCAAATTGGGGCAATGGCTGTTTGTTTCAAAGAAGCGTTAAATCCACAATTTAAAAAGTACGCCCAGCAAATTGTTAAAAATGCCCAAATCTTAGCATCAGAACTGGAAAGGTTAGGTCTGCGGATAGTTTCGGGCGGGACTGATAATCATTTAATGCTTGTGGATTTAAGACCAATTAAAATGACAGGAAAAGAAGCTCAACAGATATTGGAAGATGTGAATATAATTTGTAATAAAAATACCATTCCCTTTGATCCGGAAAAACCTTTTGTTGGTTCTGGCATTCGGTTGGGTACGCCGGCTTTAACAACCCGTGGAATGAAAGAAAAAGAAGTAAAAAAAATCGCTGAACTAATATTTAAAGCCCTTTCTAAGAAAGAAAGCAAAACCAAAATCAAAGCCGAAGTTTTAAGGCTCTGTCGCCAATTTCCGATTAAAGTTTGAATATAAAAAAACCGACACCCCAGAGGTGTCGGCGGTTAGTCTTATCCATATTTAAGGATGGATAGTGTAAGAAAAGTAAGAAGAACAATGGTTTGGATTGCTTCCCACTGCCATCTAAGTTTATTGGGATAATCATAGTTTTTATCCCACCAATGGGCAAAATGATTAAGCCGTTTAATAAATCCAATGCCGACGAAGTATAGAAAATCAAATAAGTTAGTAGCTATGACACAGCCGATTAACCATAGAATGTTTGCCGATGTAATGTGCCAAACTAACCACGTCAAACTAATAATGCTAATACATGGCTCTATAATGCTTCCTAGTCGAGTTTGGAGTAGTTTAGATAATGATGAATAGTGACCGTGCGGAATAGCATCCGCGGGTAAGTGCGATATGACTAAAGCAGTTAAAACAACAGCTTTTTCTAGGCTATCAGCATTTTGGAACATCAGTGCAATCGATAAAGCCATTGCTGTGTGGTTATTAGTTGTCAATCATCCGTTCCCCCTTTGGTTTGATAAAAACATTGTAGCATGTATTTATTATTTTGTCAATCTGTAGTAAGATATTCTTGAGGTAAAAAAATGGAACAAGATCACAAAGAGCTGGGGAGAATTTTAGAGCTTTTTAGTTTTAACCGAAATGTTCCCGGGACCGTTTATTGGTGGCCAAAAGGGACAACACTTTTTGATTTGATTGTTAATGATTTAAAAAAGCGATTGGCTGAAGATGGTTATCAAGATTTAAAAACAGCGCCCATTATTGATGTGGAGACTTTGAAGAAAAGTGGTCACTTTGATAATTATCGCGAAAAACTCTTTTTTTGCGGTAACGAAAAAGAAATGAAAGAAGAAAAAGTGGATTGGTGTTTAAAACCAATGAGCTGTCCTGGGTCAATTAAAATATTTAATGAGCAGATGCATTCTTATAAAGATTTACCTTTAAAATTTTCGGAATTTGGGACAGTTTTTCGTTACGAACAACCGGGCGAAGTAAATGGCTTATTACGAACACGAGTTATTACTCAAGATGACGCTCATATTTATTGTCACGAAGATCAAATTGAAACGGAGCTTATAAAACTGATTGATTTTATTCACGAGACTTATAAGAGATATGGATTTTCTGAAATTCGGGTAGAACTTTCTACTCGGCCTGAAAAATCAATTGGCACGGACCAAGAGTGGCAAAAAGCAGAAGAAGGTTTGAAAAAAGCTTTGGAAGAAAAAAAGATTGATTACACAGAAAATAAGGGCGACGGTGCGTTTTATGGACCGAAAATTGATTTTCATGTTAAAGATTCTCTTGGTCGCTCTTGGCAAATGGGGACGATTCAATTGGATTTTGCCACCGCTGAAAGATTGGAAGCAAATTATATTGACGAAAAAGGTAAAAAACAAAATCCGGTTATTATCCACCGTGCCATTTTAGGTTCGGTAGAAAGATTTATGGCGGTTTTATTAGAATCAACTGGCGGCGCTTTACCAACTTGGCTCTCGCCTGTGCAGGCAATAATCTTGCCGGTGTCAGAAAAACATTTAAATTATGCTAAAAAAGTGACAACAATGTTGTCATCCCAGACAGGTAGGGTACCTGATCTGGGATCTATCAGGTGCGAAATTGACACACGCAACGAATCGGTTGGTAAAAAAATCCGCGACGCCGAAATTCAAAAAGTGCCATATATTATTGTAGTGGGGGACAAAGAAGAAAAAGAGAGCAATATCACCGTCCGCACTCGCGGTTCAAAAGACCTAAGAGTTCAAAAAATAGAAGAATTTTCAAAAGAACTAAATGGTTAGAAAGAGATTATATGAGCATTGAGGGCAGTCCCGGTCCAGATTTTCTAAAACAAAAATATGATTTGCACAACAGTCCAGAAGTAGAGTCGGCGGCAAAACGGACAGAACGTCGCACTGGTGAAACTCTGCCTCAAGATACCGATTCTCGCATTCAAAATTATTTAGATCGTTTTAAGGAAATTACTGATCGCAAAAATCCGGAAGAGCGAGAACGACTTTTGTCAGCTCTTAAAAATATTCTCCATGATAAATTTGTTATCAAAGTCGAGGAAATACCTGAGGCATATTTTGAAAATCAACAGCGCATGGCTCGCGAACTTGGTCATGGCGATGTTGAAATTGGACAAGAGCAACGCAACCAATTAACTGAAGTAATCCTTGCTGATCAAGAAAGCAGTTTGGACAATTGGACAGATTATCTCACGTCAGATGATGCCACTTACCCTGACTGGCTTAAATATTTTGCAATGCGCAGTGTTACCCAAATGGGTGGCTTTGACAAAGAACGACATGCCTTTTCTAAACGCTCAAAAGGTACAACCAAACCGTTTCCCGATCTTAATCGTGAAGCTCTAGCCTATGTTTTAGATGCAATGGAAAAGAAATACGAAGACAGAAGCATTGATTCGCTTGAAGGTGAAGAAAAAGAGCAATTTGAAAAACTTTTAACCAGCGAAAACTTTGCCAAATTGTATGCTTGGGCGATTGAAAAAGTAACACCCGCTTCAGTTGAGCAAATCACAATTACAGATGGTCAATGGGTAAAATATGATCAAAATTCAGATCATCTGCCACTTGTTCAATCCTTACAAGGTCATGGTACCGGCTGGTGCACAGCTGGAGAATCTACGGCGAAAACCCAACTTGAAGGTGGCGACTTTTATGTTTTTTACTCGCATGATCAGGAAGGAAAATCAACTATTCCGCGCGTGGCTATCAGAATGCAAGGCGATCAGATTGGCGAAGTTCGTGGTATTGCCTCCGAGCAAAATCTTGATCCATATATTAATAATGTAGTTTCAAGAAAGTTGGAAGAATTTCCTGACGGCAAAACTTATGAAAAAAAAGTTGACAATATGCGCTTTTTAACTGGCATTGAACGCAAAGTTAAGGCTGGTCAAGAACTAAATAAAGACGATCTTATTTTTCTTTATGAAATAAATTCTAAGATTGAAGGTTTTGGCTATCAAAGGGATCCGAGAATTGAGGAATTGCGAAAAGAGCGCAATCCAAAAGCCGATACTCCAATAGTGATGGAATGCTTCCCAGAAGAAATTGCTTGGTCACAAAGCGAAATCAGTGAAAATACCAAAGCCTATGTTGGCCCGCTTTTTCCGGGTATTTTCGTAAAGCTTTCTAATTTTGAGCACATTTACACCTCATTTCCTGAAGGCAAAATCAGAAGATCGGAGCTGGAAATTGGTGGTAAATCAGCTCAAGAATTAGAGCAAGAGCTTAAAGAAAATAAAATAAATATTAGTCCTTATGCCCAAGATATGCTTGATAAAATGTTTCAAAGTGAGGAGTTTAAGACATTACAAAGTAATTCTGAAACGATTGATCTTGTCCGACTAAAAGTCCGTGATCTTGGTTTTACTCAAAATCCAACCACCGACCAAATCTATGCTACAGCCGAAGAATTGGGGTTAGAACTTTGTCCGGCAGAAGTGGGACCGCGTCAGCGTCTCGAAGATACTGATCAATCATTAGGTGATTGGTATAGAATTGCCATGAAACAATTCATTGACCGGGATGGTAGTCAGGACGTCTTTCGCCTTGAACGCGACGAGGATGGTCTGTGGCTCGGCAGCTCTTGGGCGTATCCTACGGATAAGTGGAATCTTGATAGTGAGCTCATGTTCCGTTCTAGCAAGGTTTCTCAAGAAGCTTAGATTTTTTGACTCTTTGGTGATTTTAAAACTTTGGCTTTTTGTTTCTTTGAGACTTTTGTGGCGTAGCCACTCAACGCAAATTTTTGGTATACTAATAATAGATTGGTTAAATCGAACGGTTACGACTTTTCGAGACCTTTCTGGCAAGTGTAAATTGAGAATATTATTGGCTATGGCTTATAGTAGAGGATTTATATTTTGTCCTAAAAAAGAGAAACTTGGTGTGGTATGTTGGTGGATTTTTGATCCTAAATAAGATACAGCTTTTTGTCTCCTTGTCCCGGTGTGGTTACGAGAGCGGTGGCATAGATGGTATATCACACATTCATTGACCGGAATGGTAATCAGAACGTCTTTAACCTTGAACACAACGAGAATGGGCTGTGGCTCAACAACAATTGGGCGAATCCTACGAATAAGTGGAATCTTGATAATGAGATCATGTTCCGTTCTAGAAAGTATTTCTTTCCCGCGCTTATAAAGTGCGGTTTTTCTTTTTAGGGTTAGCTAAATTATTTCTCCAGCCACCAAACATCTTTCCAGATTCGTCTAATTTAAGCACAATTTCTTCATATTGTTTATTTGAAATCAACTTTCCTTCCCATGCTACTGAAATCAAATATTTGAGAGTGTCTAAAACAAAAATGCACTCGGATATTTTTTCCAATTTTTTATTCTTTTCGCTGAAGTAAGCAATATATGAGAGTTCCAATAGATCAAGAAATTTATTTTCAATTCTATTGCCAATAGTATAACGAGAATTTTTAGGAATATGAGAAACAATTTTGATCCAAATCAAGTATCCCTCTTTGATCCGGGTCAAAATAGAGGCATTCCGAGAGAGAGAGAGAGAGTAAATAGGCTTTGTCATATTTATAATAATATCACATCTTTTGATAATTTACTTCTTTCGTGGCAAGAATTTTTATGTGGAAAACGGAAACGGAAAGATGTAGCAGAATTTTCGGTAAATTTGACAGACAATTTAGTTGCTTTATACGGTGAGCTTGCGGATAAAACTTATCAACATGATGGGTACACAGCTTTTAAAATTAATGATCCAAAACCACGGAATATTCACAAAGCTAGTGTGCGAGATAGGCTTGTCCATCATGCGATTTATAGAATTTTATATCCGTATTTTGACCGTAAATTTATTTACGATTCCTATTCTTGCCGGATTGAAAAAGGCACACATCGAGCAATAAATCGATTTAGTGATTTTGGAAGAATCGTTTCACAAAACAATACCCGAACAGTATGGGTTTTAAAGTGTGATATTCGTAAATTTTTTGCCAACATTGATCATCTAATTTTAAAAGAAATTCTAGCTCGTCATATTAGCGATCAAGATGTTTTGTGGCTTTTGGGGCAAATTATTGATAGTTTTAATTCTAGTCGTAAAGGTGTTGGTTTGCCACTAGGCAATTTGACATCTCAATTGCTTATTAATATTTATATGAATAGTTTTGACCATTTTGTTAAACGCGAACTAAAAGTAAAGTATTATATTCGTTACGCCGATGATTTTGTAATATTATCAGGGAACAAACAAATACTTGAAAAATTATTGCTTAAAATTGAAAAATATTTGCACAAAAAACTCAAATTACAATTACATCCTGACAAAGTTTATATAAAAACTTTAGCCTCAGGAGTTGATTTTCTCGGCTGGGTTCATTTTTCAGATCACCGAGTATTACGCAAATCTACCAAACGAAGAATGTTCAAAAAAATGGTTAATAACCAGAAAAATGAAACATATCAATCTTATTTAGGAATTTTACAACATGGTAATAGTTATAAAGTAAGGCGAATATTAGATGAGACCTGTAAAAAATACAATACTTCTAAAAATAAATTTGTGATATAATAAACATATAATGAAAACACAAGACAAAAAGGAAATTAGGGAAATTTTTAACGAAGGCATTACACAGCTAGTGCTTCCTCTTTTAGATAAAATTATAGAAAAACAAGAAGACCATAGCGAAAGATTTGACGATGTAGATTATAGATTAAATAGAATGGAACTAAAATTAGACAGTAATGTCAAACGGTTTGATAACCATGATGTTAGAATTTCAAGGTTAGAAAAAATTTGTAAATAACTACTTATTAATTAACTGATCTAAAATAAGCCATCTTCTCTTTTTTTCCTCTTTTGGAACATCGTCTTTTAATTTAAAAGCGACTGTTCCCGGACGCGGGGAATATTGAGAAACATAAGCTTTTTTAAATTTTATTTTCCGGCAAATTTTAACCGTATTTTCAAATTGTTTTTTGGTCTCGTTTGGAAAACCAACTATAATATCGGTCGTTAGTTTTAAATTTGGAATTTTAAATTTTAAATTTTCAATCAATTTTAAATATTGAATGCTTGAATACTTGCGATTCATCTTTTTTAAAATTTCATCGTCGCCTGACTGCATTGCCAAGTGAAGCTCGCGAGGCCATTTTTTTAAATTGGCAAAACATTCAATTAATTCGTCAGACATATCATGTGGATTTGAAGACATAAAATTAAAAGTAAAATTGTAAGGTAAATTATCAATCTTGTTTAATAGTTTAATAAAATCCTTATTATTTACTTTGTCATCCTGAACATTAGTGAAGGATCTCTCACGAATGTGAGGTCTGGCATTCGCCAGAGATTCTTCGCTATGCTCAGAATGACCATTTTCAACTGTTGATTTATATGAATTTACATTTTGTCCAAGGAGTAAAATTTCCTTAGAACCACTTTTTAAAGCATTTTGAACATCGGCTAAAATATCTTTTTCACTTCGGGAAATTTCTCGTCCGCGAGTGTAGGGGACAGCGCAGTAAGAACAAAAATTATCACAGCCGGTCATAATTGTGATGTCAGAATTTGTGCGAGAAACATTTGGCAATTTAGTCATATCAAAAGTTTTGATATTTTTCTCGTCAAGTTTTTTCTTGTCGGAGGGTAAAACACAGCCGGTAATAAATATTTCTTTATTACTTTTCTGCCACTTTTTAATTCCACCCCAAATCCGGTCAACCGCTTTTTGTCTTACCGAACAACTGTTAATAACTACCAAATCGGCTTCCTTTTCAGGAGCCGACTTGTAACCTAGTTCATCTAATTTTTGAGCAATTCTTTGAGAATCAGCTATATTCATTTGACAACCGAGAGTGAAAACAAAGTATTTTTTATTTTTCATTTTTATCGGATTTCTTGTCGGATTCTTTTGGTGAAGGCTGTTCTTCTTTTCCTTCTTCACTAATTGCTTCTTTTTCGGCTTTTTCTTGTTCGGCTTTTGCTTCCATGTTTTCAATTTGTTCTTTTTCGCCAATAGCTGTTTCACCCGATTCAATTTTTTCTAATTCTTCTTCGGAAAGTGGCGCTGTTACTTGAGCAATAATATCTTCGGTTTCTTCCATAACTTTAATGCCTTCGGGAATATTCAAATCTTTCACGCGGATTAAGTCTTCAAAAGTTTTAAGGACTGAAATATCAATTTTAATTTCGGAAACTAATTTATCCGGTAGACATTTAACTTTAATAGCGTCTTTATTGGTAATAAAGTTTCCTTCCAATTCGGAAACGGCTGGGGCTACGCCTTCAAAAACTAAAGGAATTTCAGTTTCAATTTTCGAAGACATATCCACTTTATATAAATCAGCGTGAATGACAGTGTCGCTGACCGGATTTTTTTGGATTTGTCTAATTAAAGCTTTAACTGTTTCTTTTTCTGGAATTTCAACAGTAATCAAAGTTGCTTCACCGGCTTTTTCCGAGACTTTTTTAAATTCTTTTTCGTTAGCGCTCAAAGATATGGGGGTGAATTTTTTTCCATACAAAACAAGAGGAATAATTCCTTCCCGACGTAAATCTTTAACTTTTTTACCTAAAAGATTGCGAGTTGTAGCTTTTAAAATCAAATTTTCCACAATTTTTGAAAGTCTCCGTCAAAATTTTCTAGGGCTTTATGAATATCTATAATGTCATTTACTGACACAGGAATTTTCTTTTGAACTTTAACCATTGTCACAAAAAAAGTTAAATGTCCGCTTGCGCAAACTGTTTGAATAATAAGATTGTTGTCAAAAAATCCGCGAAGTTTTATTTTTCCAACTTCATAATTTTGACCGCAAACTGGACAAGATAAGTCTCTTTGAATTTGTTGGATTATTTCCATTAAATTGGGCATTCCCAATCTCCTTATAGTAATAGTATAGGGTATTAAGGGGTATTTGTCAAATCCGGGCGATGCTTCTTAGTTTTCTTTTTGGCTTCATTTTCCCGCCATTTAAAAATCTCTTCGTGATTGCCGGAAAGTAAAACTTTAGGGACGCTTTTACCTTTGTAGGTTTCAGGACGAGTATACTGAGGATATTCTAAAAGATTATTTTCAAAAGACTCTTCTTTGATAGATTCATTTTTTCCAATGAATCCGGGAATTTGTCTTGAAATAGAGTCAATTAGAACCATCGCTGGCAGATCGCCGGAAGTGAGGACATAATCACCAATAGAAATTTCCATATCAACCAGATTTCTAATTCTTTCATCGTATCCTTCAAAACGGCCAGAAATAAAAATTAGTTCCTTTTCTTTAGCTAATTTCTTCGCCATTTTAGAATCAAACTTTTTTCCTTGTGGCGTTAATAAAATTATTTTTGTCCGACGACTTATCGTGTCGGACTCCGACCGAAGCGTCGGAGATCTTTGATTTTTAATTTTTGATATCGCTTTATTAATTATATCAACGCGTAAAATCATTCCCGGGCCTCCACCGTAAGGAGTGTCGTCAATGGATTTATGAGTGCCAAAACCAAAATCGTAAAGATTAAAAATGTTAATCTTGATAATTTTTTTTAAAATTCCGCGGGCGATTAAACCCGTTTTTAAAAATGAATCATAGATATTAGTTTGAGTTGTAAAAATATTATAAATCATGGTTTTCCTAAGAGTATGTTTAATAGCTCATGATTGTCATTCCGTACAGGTTTGTCGTCAGACAAAACATGATACGGAATCCAGTATTTTATAGATTCCCGATGTCGAAACGCTTCGCTTTCGGCTCGAGAATGACATTTATTAAGCATGCTCTAACAAAAAATCGCCAAACATCAAAAGAATTGTGGCGATCTTTTGTTTTTTTAGACTACTTCGGTAACTTGACCTTCCTCAAGTTTAGATGTTTTATCATCTTTCTCTTCAGTTTCAGGGACTTTTACTTCACGACCGCCTTCTGGTTCAATAATCTTAAGGTTGACGCGAGCATTATTTTTGGCTCCTAAAACACGAAGAAGGGTTCGAATTGATTTTGCTGTTCGACCTTCCTTGCCGATGATTTTACCCATATCTTCAGCGTGAACGGAAAGTTCAATTAAAACTCCCATTTCATCAACTGATCTTTTGGTTTTTACATCATCTGGATGGTCAACAATCGCTTTGACGACATTTTCTACAAATTCTTTATCTGCTTCTGCCATATTGTCTCCAAATCTTTCTTACATTATCGTAAGCAGATTCGACCGTTTATTTCTGCTTTTTTTATCTTACTAAAATATCAATAATATTACAATATTATTCTTCGGCTTTCTTTTCTTCTTTTACTTTTCCGACGCTACGGTCGGAATCCCGACTTTCCGTCGGGACACTTTCTGCTTTTTCTTCGGCTTTTTCTTCTTGAATTACAACTTCCGCGGCTTGTTGTAATTTTTCTTCCGATGTTGGTTGAGCCGCTTTTTCCGCTTCTACTTGCTGTTCAAAGGCGATTTTGGCGGCTTCTTTTTCGGCTTGAATTTTAACTTTTTCTGCCTCTTCTTGAACTTTTTGAGCTTCAAGTTCTTTTTTGGAAACGGCTCGGAATTTTTTAATCACAATACTTTTGTGCTTTAGTCCTTGTTTTTCAAAAACTTTAGAAACCGTATTAGTTGGTTGCGCTCCCTTATTCATCCATTCTAAAGCTTTTTCGTTATCTAAAACAATCACTTTTGTAAATGGATCAAAGTGACCAATCATTTCTAAATATTTACCATAAATTGGAGCCCGTTGGTCGGTAACCACAATTCTATACGATGGTTTCTTTTTTTTGCCTGTTCTACGAAGTCTAATTGATAACATAAAATTAATATCCTCTTTTTTATATTCTAACAGAAGAGTAATCTTGTGTCAATCGGATATTAGAAAAAGATATTAAAAAAAATCCGAAATCCGAAATCCGAAATACGAAACAAAAAATATTTTGATAATAGAAGATAGAAAGTAGAAGATAGACTTTGAAGTTTGAAAATAGAAGTTAGAATTCAATCATCTATCATCAATCTTCAAAATCTACCTTCTATATTCCATTTTCTACCATCAATTATTTCAGTATATTCCAATCATCATATGAGCATGAAATAGTGGTTTAATAGGCAA
>CAYZMA010000011.1:0-25840 GCA_964479405.1 uncultured Candidatus Saccharibacteria bacterium | reverse complement strand
AAAAGAGGAACTTTCTACTTTGTTAAAAGCGGAACTTTCTACTTAAATTTGACACACTTCACTTTGACTGACGGGCCGATGGTAGCGCAAATGTGTAGAGATGTAATTTTTTCTTTTGGTAAAACGGCGAGGATTGCTCGGAAATTTTCTTCTAAAATTTTTGGATCAGCCGAAACTTTACCAATAATTTGATGAATAATACCGTAAGAATCAGTTTTGTATTCGGTCATACCTTCTTCTAATTCTTTTTTAGTTTTTTCTGGATCGGCTGTAATAGTGCCTGATTTTGGATTAGGCATCTTGCCTTTCGGTCCTAAAATACGCGCCAATTTTCCAACTTGAGCCATGAGAGCCGGAGTGGCTAAAGCAATATCAAAATCAATTTTTTTAGTTTCTAAAATTTCTGCAATCTTTGCTTCGTCCAAAATAATTACAGTGATTTTTTTACCAGTTAAATGAGGATATTTTAAAGTGCCTCGTAAAGTTTCTGGCTTGCCATTTTTAGCCAAAAGTCTAGCATGCAGTTCCACATTGCCATCAAATTTTGAAAGCGATGTTTTTTTGACAAGCTCAACTGCTTCACTAAAATCGTAGATTTTTTTAGGATCAATTAGTTCATGTGCTTCTTTGTATTTTTTAGATCGTGTTTTGGCTTTACCGATTTTTACTTTTTTAGGCTTTAAAATATCACCTTCAGTAGACTTTGCCTCTACAGTTTCTTTGTCTTCCATCTCTTCGTTTTTCTTGTATCTGGCTTCTTTGATTTGTTCTTGAACATCTTTTTTCTTTGATTTTTCTTCCTTTTTTTTGCCGTGATGTTCAGATATTGGTCCACCTAATTCTTCAGTTAATTCTTCGCCAATTACGACTGGTCTTTGGGTACCCATATTATTTCCTTTTCTTCTTTTAAATTATTACTTAAAGATTCTAACATTTTGTCAGCAACCTTGTCAACAACTTGAGAAACAATTTCCATCTCATCTTTATTAAAATTTTGTAAAACCCATTTTTCGGTTGAGATTTTTTCGTTTCTACCCACCCCAATTCTAATGCGATAAAACTGTTCACCAATGTTATCAATAATTGATTGGACTCCTTTATGACCGGCGCTGCTACCCCCTAAACCAATCCTGATTTGACCCAATGCCAAATCAACTTCATCGGAGACAACCCAAATATTTTCCAAATTTATTTTAAAATAATTTTTAATTTTGACCACCGCCCGACCGGAATCATTCATAAAAGTCTGGGGCTGTATTAATTTTGCTTTACCGTCAATATCCAGCTCGGCTATTTTAGATTCAAATTCAGATTGTAAATTAAAAGTAAGACCTTTTTTTTCGGCAATTTTTTCTAAAATCATAAAACCAACATTGTGCCGATTGCCTTCATATTGTTGACCGGGATTGCCCAGCCCGATAATTAATTTCATTTTTTACATTCCGGGAATATTTAAGTCGCCGGCAATAGCTTTCATTTTTTCAGATGCAATTGCTTGGACGCGAGAAATAGCTTCTGATATTGCCTGTTGCAGAGCTTTTTCCAATTCTTTTTTTCTTTCGGGGGTTAAAAGTTCCGGATCTATTTCAATTGATTGAATATGTTGTTCACCGTTAAAAACAACTGTTACTAGACCAGAAGCGGCTTTGGCTTCTACCTCGGTGTCTTTTAAATCTTTTTGAATGGCTCGGGCTTTTTTTTGTAATTCCCAAAGTTGTTTTGCTTTGTCTAACATTTTATCCTTTCATTTTTTTAAGATATTTCTCAATAAATAAATCTAAATTGCCATTTAAAACATCGGTTGGATTAGTAGAAGTTACTTCTGTTCGATGATCTTTGACTTGCTGGTAGGGTTGCAAAACATAGGAACGGATTTGATTGCCCCAACCGGCTGATAAATGCTCTCCACGCAATTTGGTGGTTTCATCTTTTTGCTCTTTTAATTTTAGAACTAAAAGCCGAGATTGTAAAATCTTCATCGCTTGCGCTTTATTCTGAAGTTGCGAGCGTTCATTCTGACAAGAAACCACCATACTCGTCGGCAAATGGGTAATGCGCACCGCCGAATCGGTGGTATTAACACTTTGACCACCATGACCGCCGGAACGATAAACATCAATTCGCAAATCTTTTTCATCAATATTAATATCTTGATTGTTTTTAATTTCCGGAATAACTTCAACTAAAGCAAAACTGGTGTGACGAGCTTTGTCGGCATCGTAGGGTGAGATTCTAACCAAACGATGAACACCGGCTTCCGATTTTAGTAATCCAAAAGTATAAGGCCCAGAAATTTTTAAAGTCGCCGATTTAATACCGACTTCTTCACCGGAGGAAACATCTAAAATTTCGTGGGAAAAACCACGACGGTCGGCAAATCGTTCAAACATCCGCAGGAGCATTTGGGCCCAATCTTGCGCTTCGGTTCCGCCAGCGCCGGCATGGATGGAAATTAAAGCATTATTTTCATCGTAATCTTCGTTTAGTAAGGTCTTGAGTTCTAACTCGTGAAGTTGATCTGGAGTTTCTGCTTGCTCAAATTCCTGAACAATTTTACCCAAACTTGACAATTCCTGCATCAAATCTTGCGATTTTTGCTGATTACTCCAAAATGACGGATTGTTCATTTCCGCCTGAAGTTTGGCAATTTTCTCTTTTTTTTCATCAATTTTTAAAATTTGACCCAATTCTTCTTTCGTTGTCATGATTTAATTATACCTGAAAAATAAGATTTTTACAATTCTACGGATGTTTAAACCACTTCGTTACACCTCGTAGGTGTAACAATGGTTGACTAGAGGCTAATTATCTTCTTTATAATTGATAATTGTCGCTGATAATCCTTACGATCATTGACAAATTTTTGATAATTCTTTGGATCCATTTCAAATAAATCTTCGTGATAAGTAAGCTGATCAATACTCGGTTTAATATATTCTAGATATGATGATGGCTTCCATAGCTCCGGCTTTTGAACTAAATTAGCCGAAGAAGGATTCAAGTGAACATATCGCGTTAGATGTAATAATTGTTCATCTTTTTCAACTAAAATATGTTTGAAGCGACTTTCCCACAGAGGCCCTTTTCTTTTATGAAGAAGGTTAAAATATCGCGTGTAACTATTTAAGACATTACTCATAAAAATAGATATTCCCTTATCCTGAAGTTGTTTTAACACTAAGTGAATATGATTTGGCATTAGGCAGTAAGCAATAATTTCAACAAGTTTTTCATAGTCTTTAAGAACCATCTTAAAATATTGACTAAATCCCATGTTTTGAGCGCTATCTGATCTTAAAAACTGAGAATATTTAGTTGGTGGATTTTGTCTTTGATAAAAGCGTAAAAGTTGAATCATTCTTAAATAGTCATTATCAGTATTAAAAACTTGATAATTAGCAATACTCCGACTAATTACATGATAAACACCGCCATTTACCAACCAATTTTCTTTATTATTGCTTTTCATAATTTTATTATAACATGTTCTAACCACTTCGTTACACCTCGTAGGTGTAACAACGGTTGGTTACTTTTTTATATAAGAAAAAACCCGCTCGGGCCTTTCGATTTGAACGGGTTTTTTCTAAATTAACGAACTTTTACTTTAATAAACTTTTAGTTTAAAAAAGATAAAGCTGATAATTGTTTCTTCTGTCTAATATAATACGCGACAGATGTTCCCAAGCCAGCTAAGGCGACAGGAACCATGGCATCCACACCAGCCGAAGGCAAAGTTTTGGCAGTTTCAGATGGAGTGGTTGTTTGAGTCTGAGTCTGTTTTTGAGGCTGACTCTGGCTCTGTTGCTGTTGTTGCTGTTGACCATTTTGCTGTTGCTGTTGCTGTTGTCCGCCATTTGACGGAGTTGGCACAGGAGTTGTTTTTCCAACAGTCACAGACTGACCCTGTTGCTGTTGTTGCTGTTGCTGTTGTGACTGATTAACATTAACATTAGTTTTTGAGCTTGAACTCGAACTAGTATTAACTGCAACATTTTGGTTTTGTTGCTGTTGTTGCTGTTGCTGTTGGTTCTGCGTAACTCTAATAGACATAGCACTGGCAGTAACCGGAAGCAAAGTAACTAAAGCTAAGGTAATTAACCCTAAATAAATTGTTTTCATTATGAATCCTTTTCTAGTTTTTTTCGACCTCCGCTTGAGCGGATATCTTAACTTACTTAAACTTTGAAAATTTTTCTTCAAAGCTTGAGAAGTTCCCCGAGCCACGCAGGCTCGGGGAGAATTGACAGTCGAGGCGCTTCCCCAACTTAAGGATCAATTACAACAGACTGATCTTGTTGCTGTTGCTGTTGTTGTTGCTGTTGCTGAGAAACAGCGATATCAATGTTGGTTGGCGCCTTAGCAATTGCGATAGTAGTCATACTAATACGCGATACCGGACTCCAGCCAACACTGGCAATGCCAGTGGAACAAAGAATTGGTGCTTGCGCGCCACCGAGCTGATAGCTCGGCGTTGCTAGACAGCCGAAGCTGTAATTATTTATAATCGTCCTTTGTCCAGCTGGTCCTTGTGGACCTACTGGACCTTGTGGTCCCTGTTCACCGCGCTCGCCACGAGATCCTTTTATCAAAGGTATCGTGACTTTTGCTGGACCAGTCCATGCCTGATATATTGACCAGTAATGGACCGCCTGTCCACGCCTGTAGTTTCCACAACTACTGGCAGGAACATGAACAACGTTCGCGAGGACCATTTCCCTTACAGCATCCCTTAGTCCACCAGCTGTCGGAACCGTTGAAAGGAAATGAAGTTCGCGGTCGGTCAAGTCGGCATCTGTCCGACCTGTGGTATCGTGATAGACCGGATATGTCCGGTATTCCACGACTTGTTGAGAGTTGCCTCCAACTTGACCAACAGACTGGTCACTACCGGCAAAGGCGGTTCCTATAGAGAAAACGAAAATCAGGATCACTAGCATTGCTTTCATCTTACTTACCTCCTAAAAATATTCCGTCTTGCGATTGGACATAGCCACCTTTGATGACGCGAGCCTGAATAAATTTGCCTGCCATCAAATCAGTGATTTCCGCTTCAGCGACAAACCTGCCACTACGACGAAAAACGATTTTCTGACCAACACTGATATCGGCTGTGATATTAACAGGAAATTCATCCTGCTTTTTACCATAGTCCAGTATCAGCGTCACCTCACCATCAAAGTTCGTGGTCTCAACGACCGCTTCCTTTTCTGACTGAGGCACTACTTGTTGAACTGGCGGTTGGCTAGCTTGCACCAGCGCCGCATAGCTAGGATCAACAGTTGCCCATGCAGGAACGAATCCCCGCAAACAGGCGTACCATTGCTGATCCGAGAAGTTCTCGTAGCCCATCGGCGCCATCTGAACCATTGCATGGTTCGTGGCACTAGATGATCGGGTTGAACTCCAATTGATAGGAATAATCACAAGCAACAAGCGATTATGCTTGTCTTTGCTCGTTACTCCCCACTCAAGACCGTAGCCTCCGGCTAGCAAATTGGGAATCGGGACAAAATATCCCTTTCCTTCAATCTGGTCAGCTGGCCATTCGGTCTTACCATGGTCCGGTGAAAGGACGACTTTCTGAATCTTATTGATTCCCGGAAAGTCGCCAAAGGCATTGTATCCTAGCCCTTGGACCATTACCGGCAGTTGACCGGAGCTGGAAAACCAGCAACCAATCAAATACCTGCCATGCATGGCTTCTATCCGAGACCCAATCTGAATCCCGGACTCTTTTTCGGTCAGTGTGATTCCTGACGACCAATTAAGGTCAGCAAGAACCGGTGTTGTCATCGCAACCGCGATGACTAGAAAAGATACTACTATTAAGGTTCTTCGCATCTTCGTTCCTCCTTTACTGTTTATAATCTCAATGCGTCTATTTGTCCTTTCGGACAAAGTGCCAGCCAAGACCAGGGAAGGAGGGGCAGACTCTAAAATAAATTTAATGAGTCTTCTCTCCACAAGTCTCAGCCGACACTCTGGCCAAAAAAAGAGGCTAACTTTGCCTCCTCTCATACCTTATTTTGTCAACCTATAACTATAGCAGAAAAAACCTACTCTGTCAATACCCTCGTGCCAATTGCCGTATCTTCCAAAATAATTCCTTTTTTTTCAAGGGTTTTTCTAATGTCATCCGCCTTCTTAAAATCACCTTTTTCTCGGGCAATTTCCCTTTCTTTGATCATTTCCTTCTGTTTTGGAGTCAAATGAATAACAGATATTAATTCCAGCCCAAATATTTCCTCCAAAATTTCAAAGTCATGCTTTGAAAGCTTACTTAGTTGGGTTAAAACAAGAGCTAAGGCTTGAGGGGCATTAAAGTCATTGTCCAAAACTTCCTCTATTTCAGTCGGAAAACCGGTTTTTACATCTTGAGCTTCCATTTTCGCTCTGACCAGTCTTTCTTTGATTTTCTTGGCTTCCGAAATGGCGCTTTTACCCCAGTCAAAGGGTTTTTGCCAATGAGTCATCATAAAGGCTAATTTGATAGTATCGGCGTCCCATTGCTCTAAAGCGTTAGAAATAGTAATAAAATTACCTAAGGATTTTGACATTTTTTTATGATTAACAAAAAGCATCCCGCTATGAAGAAAGTAATTTGCCAAAGGTTTTTGAGCATAACCCCAACTTTGGGCGATTTCATTTTCATGATGGGGAAAAATATTGTCGGTTCCACCACCATGAATATCAAACGGCTGACCTAAATTCTTTTCGGCCATAACTGAACACTCAATATGCCAGCCCGGATAACCTTCACCCCACGGAGATGGCCATTTTTGCAAATGTTCTTTCTCCGCTTTCAGCCACAAGGCAAAATCTTCCTGATTTTTTTTCAAGGTATCTTTTTTAACTCGTGTTTCTTGAAGTGCCTTTTCAGTTTTTCTGGAAGATAATTTTCCGTATTGAGCAAACTTTGAGACATTAAAATAAACATTGCCAGAAACTTCGTAGGCATAACCATTTTTAAGAAGAACTTCAAGATAATCAATTATCTCCGAAATATTTTCTGTCGCCCGAGGAGAATCGCTGGGTTTTAAGATGTTTAGTTCTTCTAAATTTTTAAAATAGGCTTTTTCGTAGGTTTTAGCAATTTCAGAAGGAGTTTTACCCTCAACTTTGGCAATTTTTTCAATTTTGTCTTCACCTTCTTCAGTGTCCCCTACCAGATGACCAACATCGGTAATATTTTGAACAAATTTAACTTTATAGTCTTTGTAGATCAGATAGCGCCGAAGCCAGTCAAAAAAGATCCATGTTCGGGCATGACCCAAGTGGCTAGGAGCGTAGACCGTTGGTCCACAAACATAAATACCCACTTTTTTATCTTGTAGTGGTTTAAACTCTTCTTTTTTGTGATTTAAGCTGTTATATATTTTAAGCATTTTAATATTCTTTACGACCCTCAAGGGCTCGAGTTAAAGTAACCTCGTCGGCATATTCCAAATCACCTCCAATCGGCAAACCTCGAGCAATTCTGGTAACTTTTACCTTCCCGCCAGCGAGCTTACTAATTCTTAAAATTTCACCGTTAAGATACATCGCTGTCGCTTCCCCTTCCAAAGATGGATCGGTAGCTAAAATTAATTCTTTTATTTTATTATCAGCTTTTTTAACTTTTTCCAATATTTCAGCCACACGCAAGTTTTCCGGTCCAATGCCTCCAATCGGCGAAATAACTCCACCCAAAACATGATAAAGACCGTCAAATCCGGTTTTTTCCAAGGCCAGCACATCTAAAGGTTCTTCCACGATCATAATTTTACTAACATCTCGTTTTTCGGAGGCGCAAATCTCACAAGGAGACTCCTCTGTAATATTAAAACAATTTTGACAATATTTCAACGATTTTTTTAAATCCAATAAAGTTTGGCCAAAACGCGAAACATCACTTTCAGGTTTAGTCAAAAGATAAAAAGTTAGTCGCGATGCCGTTTTTGGACCAATACCCGGCAATTTTGAAAATTCTTCAATTAGATTTGAGATGGAGTCAGGAATAATTTTCATTTTTTGTATTCACATTGGCTACATTTAACGTTATTTTTTGTTTTAAGTAAAAGAGCTTGGCACTGGGGACATTTTTCATTTATAGGTTCATTCCAAAAAGCTGTTTTACACTTAGGATAATTACCACAACCCCAAAAAGTTCTGCCTTTACGGGTTTTTCTCTGTAAAAGTTTGCCCCCGCAAGCAGGACACGGCACAGCCGATGCAATTTCAATATTTTTAGTAAATTTACATTCTGGATAACCTGAACAAGCCAAAAATTTGCCAAATCTCCCCTCTTTTAAAACCATATCTTTTTTACATTTGGGACATTTTTCTTCTGATTTTTCTACAAGTTTTGCTGTCTCGCCAATCGGTTTGGTAAATTTACACTCTGGAAAGCCGGTGCAGGCTAAAAATTTGCCAAAACGACCTAATTTAATTTTTAATTTTTTACCACATTCAGTGCAAATCTCATTTGACTCTTCTTCAGTAATTTCGGCTTTGGAAACTTCTTTGGTTTTTTCTTTTAAATTTTTGGAAAATGGCCCATAAAATTTGTCAATTACTTTTTGCCATTTAAGTTTTCCTTCGGCAATACTATCTAATTCATCTTCCATCTTAGCCGTAAAACTGAAATCCACAATTTCCGGAAAATGTTTGACCAGTACATCGTTGACAATTATACCAATCTCTTGAGGAATAAGTTTGCCTTCTTTTTTTTCAACATATCCCCTATCGGTAATTGTCCCCAAGGTGGGGGCGTAAGTGGACGGCCTGCCAATGCCTCGCTTTTCCAATTCCTTAATTAAACTTGCCTCGGTAAAACGAGCCGGGGCTTCGGTAAAGTGTTGATTTTTCTCCAGTTTTTCTAAATTAAGACTGTCCCCTACCTTTAAATCGGGTAGAATTGTTTCTTTATTGGCATTTTGATAGACCCGTAAAAATCCATCAAAAGTAATTTTTAAACCAGTTGCCAGAAAAGTGAAATTTTTCGCCTTAATTTTAACATTTTCTTCAAGAACTTCGGCTTCTTTCATTTGCGAGGCTATCATTTTTTTCCAAATTAAGGTGTAAAGTCTGGAAGTTGTGCCTGTTAGATTTGACTTTTCTGGTTCAACGGTTAAATCAGTCGGTCGGATAGCTTCATGAGCTTCTTGAGCCCCTTTTGATTTTGTTTTGTAAAACCGAGGTGTCGGTAAGGCATAATTTTTACCATATATTTTAGTAATCACTTTTTCTGCCATTTGCAAAGCTTGAGAGGCAACCTGAACCGAGTCGGTTCTCATATAGGTTATTAAACCTTCCTCATATAAATCTTGAGCTAATTTCATGGTTTGCTTGGCCGAAAAGCCTAATTTAGTTGATGCCTCCTGTTGCAAAGTACTGGTAGTAAAAGGTGGCGATGGGTATCTTTTCTTTTGGTCTTTTTTAATATCTTGGACTTCATAATCAGCTTTTTCTAAATTTTTAATAATTTCTTGAGAGGTTTTCTCGTTTTTAATGTCTAGTTTTGAAACTTTCTTACCATCAATTTCGGTTAAAATTGCTTTAAATTCTAAGTTGCCTTTACTTAAAATTGCCTCAATTGACCAATATTCTTGGGAATTAAATTTTTCAATTTCTCTTTCCTTTTCCACCACTAAACGGACCGCCACTGACTGAACCCGACCAGCTGAAAGCCCTTGAGCCACTTTTCGCCACAGGAAAGGAGAAAGTTTGTAGCCGACCAAGCGGTCTAAGATTCGCCTCGCTTGCTGGGCAGAAACCAAGGAAAGATCAATTTCCCGCGGATGTTTCAAGGCTGAAAGAATCGCTTCTTTAGTAATTTCATGAAAAGTAATTCTGGAAACTTTTTGTTTTTTAAAACCTTCTGCTTGTAAAAGATGCCAAGCAATGGCTTCACCTTCCCTATCGTAGTCAGTTGCTAAATAGAGATTTTCTGAATTTTTGGCCTTATTTTTTATTTCTCTTAAGATTTTTTGAGCTTTAGGCACAATCACATAAGTTGGCTCAAAATTATTCTTGACATCAATCCCCAATTCTTTTTTGGGCAAATCTCTGGTATGCCCAAAACAAGCCACCACCTGATAGGAGGAGTCTAAAAATTTACTGATGGTTTTTGCCTTGGTTGGTGATTCTACGATGACTAAATTCATGATTTTAATTTTCCACTAATAACATACTGGCTTCCACCTAGATTGGTAACTTTGCCTTTTATTTCTAATTGAATTAGGGTGGAATTGACCATACCTGTCTCTAGTCCCGATTTTTGAACTAATAAATCCACTAAAACCGGTTGCTTTAATAAGTTTAACAGAATTTCTTCTTCAGGGGAATCGGGAATAATTTCTTGTGCTTTATTTTGAGCTTTTTTATCTTCCAATGAAAGTTCTTCCAAAATATCTTTAAAATTGGTTACCATTTTCGCCCCCATTTTAATCAACCGATTTGTGCCAACGGAGGTTTCAGAAAAAATTGAGCCCGGCACAGCAAAGACTTCCCGATTGTAATCTATTGAAGCCGTTGCCGTCAAGAGTGAGCCAGAATTTGGCGCCGCTTCCACCACCAATGTCCCTAAACTTAAACCGGCAATAATGCGGTTTCTAATGGGAAAATTAAACCTTAAAGCTGGCATACCTAAAGGAAATTCAGAAATAATAGCCCCGGAACCGGCAATAATTTTATCTGCTAACCTAATATTAGAAACCGGATAAATTTGGTCAAGACCGCAACCTAAAACTGCCAGTGTCCTACCACCTGCCTCAAGGGCAGAGCGATGAGCCAAAGTATCAATTCCTAAAGCCAGGCCCGACACAATAGTTATTTTTTGACTGGCCAAAGGATAAACAAGCTCACTCGTAACTCGCTCACCATAGGTAGAAAATTTACGACTACCAACCACGGCAAGCGCAATTTCATCGGAGGGTAGAATTTTACCCCGAAGATAAAGAATCCCCGGCGGGTCAGGCAGTTCTTTCAAAAGTTTAGGGTAATCTACATCTGGATAAATTAAAACATCTATTTTATGCTTTTGAACTTTTTCCCATTCTTTCTCCGGATTTTTCTTTGAAATCACCTCTTTGACTGCTTCAACTTGGTCTAAATTTAAGCCAGCTTCGGCCAATTGCCATTGTCCCGCCTGCCAAACTTTTTCCAAGCTCTTAAATTTTTTATAGAGTTTTAGAAGAGTCCGCCCACCAATTTTTCCGTGGGTTGACAACGCCACCCAATACTTTTTTTCATCATCTCTTCTTTCATTATCCATATATAAATTTTATCATAATTCAGTTATTTACACCCATGTCCACCTCGTAGGTGGACAATAGGTTTAGGAATCAGGATTTTGACTTGACGAGATTAGTTTTTTTATGTTACGATGACTTGTTTTCAATTTTAAGGATTGACGTTCATTAAAAACATAAGGAGATGAAAAAAATGAATCAACTTTTTAGCGGTTTCCAAACCTTAACATTCCTTATGGAAGCCGAAAAACTCCATCCTCAAGAATTTGCCCGGATGAGTCAAGAAGCGGAAAAATTGGTTGACCAATATCAACTTGATAAGAAAATGTATGATCAAGCCTATCGGCAAATACATAAGCGATGCGGCTCTTTTCGACAAATCATTACAAATATCAAAGATAACACATCTAATGTTTCTGTTTTGCCCGAACAAATTCTCAAACGAACTGCTGAATATACTATCAAGCATAAGTTCGTGACCGATTTTGAGAATGAAGGACACCGAATGAAAGCTTGTGGCTGTTTTGAAGTTCAGATGTCGCCAGATTATCAAGCCCCGAAGGTTAATTACAGACTTCTTTTTGGAAGAGAACTATTTCGTCTTTTTTATTGCAGTGGCCTCGACTATCCCTTTCAAGCTGAAAAGGAACAGCCCGAAGAATTCCAACGCCTTAGCGTTGAATCCGAAAAATTAGCAGAAACCTATCAACTTAGTCACTTCAAATTCTTTTGGGACTTCTGCCTTTTCTACCACCATTGTTATGAATTTCAAACCACTATTGAGAGAGCGCGCCGATCAATAAACCGTGTAGATTTCAACTTTGTTCTCCGCAAACTAACAGCTGAGTTTAAGGTGAGGCATGAGTTTGTCACAACTTACCAAAGTTTGTTTGATCAAAGTATTGAAACAAACAGAAAAAGACAACATCGTGCCTGTGGCTGTACAGACTGGCTAGAAGAAAAGGAAGACATCGAAGTATTTTTTGCTCACAATGAACTGTTTAAGAAATATAGTAACGACAATCTAATATTTGATATTGAGGAGGAAGACCAGCCCGAGGAATTTGCCCGGGTTCGCCAATGTTCAATCGAGCTTTATAAGAACTATCAAGTTGATCGTCGGCAATTCAAAAACGACATGGAATATCTAACAGTCTGCTGCCAAGTATTTGTCGATCATCAACAGGAGTTTAAGAGACAAACAAACAGGAAATATCGAAAGTATGGACAAATGAAACTTGTCGCTGAGTTTAGAGCTCGGCACGATTTCGTAACTAGTTATGCTCCAGTGGCACTACCCAGCGAAACACCGATTTTCAAACGCGGTTGTGGTTGTTTTAGTAAGGATTAACTTATATAACCTCTATAGTCTTTCCTTACAAGGTTTTCTTTTTAAAAGCTAATTTCTTGACTTCCCGAATTCAATGCTCGTCAAAATGTTATCACCCGCCCTAAAAAGCGGGTTTTTATTTATTTTTATTCTGATTCTACCGTTGTCCACCTCGTAGGTGGACAATAGGTTTAGAAATGTAAAGAACCCTTGACATTTGGGATAGATTGTGCTATAATAAAGAAGTCTTAAAAATGAGAAATATTAATGGTTGTAACAGGTTCAAGGTTGATTAAAAATGTACTCTAATTTTAGTCAACCTCTTTCCTATTACACCCAACCCCAGCCTCGTACATTAAAATTTATATTAGGCTGGCAAGATGTTTTCCGACTTTTGTCGGAGATCGGTTGGAACTGTAAAGGAGAGGATAAATAAAGAAGGACCTGGGCGCAAGCTCGGGTCCTTCTTTTAATTAGATTAGATATTTAGTTACTTTGTAACTTCTATTCCCATACTTTTGGCCGTACCACGGATAATTTTTTTGGCTGATTCCATAGAATCACAATTGAGGTCAGGTAGTTTTATTTTAGCAATTTCTTCAATTTGAGACTCGGTGACTTTGCCGACTTTTTCGCGGTTTGGCACACCAGAACCTTTTTCAATTTTGGCGGCTTTTTTAAGTAAAACTGGCGCCGGCGGCGATTTTAAAATAAAGTCAAAAGTTCTATCTTCAAAAACTCGTATTTCTACCGGCACAATTGTATCGCCCATTTGCTGTGTCTGGGCATTAAATTGATTAACAAATTCCATAATATTCAAACCATGTTGACCCAAAGCTGGACCAATTGGTTGAGCCGGTGTTGCTTTGCCTGCCGGCGCTTGTAATTTAATTATTGTTTTAACTCTTTTTGCCATTCTTACACCTTTTTTACCTGTAGAAAGTCTAATGAAACCGGCGTTTCTCGACCGAACATTGAAACCGAAACTTTTACTTTGCCTCTGTCCTCATCAATATCAGTTACTTTACCCTCAAACCCTTTTAAAGGACCATCATTAATCCGAACTAAATCGCCAGAATTAAATTCAATTTTATATTTAGGTTCTTCAAGACCCATTCTTTTTTGAATACGCTCAATTTCTGCTTGAGACATTGGTGTTGGTCTAACTTTCATTCCAATAAAACCAGTTACGCTTGGCGTATTACGGACAATATACCACGAGTCATCGGTAACAATCATTTCTACCATAACATAACCCGGAAATATTTTTTTCTCAATGGTGTGACGATGACCATTTTTAATTTCAATTTGTTTTTCTTTAGGCACAAGAACTTGAAATATTTTGTCTTCCATACCCAACGATTCAACTCTCTGTTTTAAATTTTCGGCCACCTGCTCTTCATAGCCAGAATAAGTATGAATTACATACCAACCTCTGTCCCCCGTTTGCTTTTGAGTTTTGAGCATTTCGTGAGCTTGCTCTTCTTCTTTTATTTCTTTTTCTTCACTTGTCTCTTGTGACATTATTCCTCTTGTCTATTTGTAAATTAATATTTCTAAAAGACTAAACAGACCAAAATCCAAAGCGGCAATTACTCCCATAGAAATTAATATTGAAAAAATTACAATCGTGGTGTGGCTTATAATTTCTTGGCGATTTGGCCAAATAACTTTTTTTAATTCAGCATAAGAACTTATAAAATAATTTGTAATTTTACTAAACATTTAAACTATCTTTTCAATTTTAATTTGGGTAAAATTCTGCCGGTGACCCAAAACTCTTTTATATCTTTTTTTGGGATGAAATTTTAAAACTCTTACTTTAGGAAGTCTGCCTTCCGTAACAAGACTGGCGGTTACAGTTTTACCAAATAAAATATCTTTAAACTCAAGGTTTTCTTTAGAGAGTTTTTCAACTTTCAAAATATCACCAGCTTTCACTTTGTATTGTTTGCCACCTGTCTTAATTACCGCAAATTTCTCTGCTTCTTCCATAATTGCCCTCTATCTTAAAAATCCCCCCACTGAATAAATACAGTCTTATTATATATATTATTTTCTATTTTGTCAACAAAAACTAAAAAGTGATTTTTCTATGCCTAAGATAAATACTTTGCAAAATACCCAACGCCGCCATGTTTGTTAGCATTGATGAACCACCATAAGAGACAAAAGGTAAAGGAATACCGGTTACCGGCATAATGCCTAAATTCATACCAATATTAACAAAAATCTGAAAAAGTAAAATCATTCCCCATGCAATGGCAAAATAAAAGCCAAATAAATCTTTAGCTTTTCTTGCCACCCCCAAAACAGAATAGACCAAGAATAATAATAAAATAATTAAAAAAGTTGAGCCAATAAATCCAACTGATTCAGCGGTAGTGGCAAAAATAAAATCCGAATGAGCTACCGGCAAAAAGTTTAGTTGAATTTGGGTTCCTTGACCAATGCCCTGCCCCAAAAGTCCGCCCGAACCAACCGTAATCTTGGCTTGAGTAACATTGTAGCCAGAGCCGTACGGATCAAGCGAAGGATTAATAAAAGTATAAATTCTTTGTTTTTGATAAGTTTTTAGAAAATGCCAACCAACCGGCAGAGAAAGAATCAGTCCGGCTAGAATACTAATTAAAATAACTTTTTTAATATTAGAAAAAAACAATAAACAAAGAAGCCCAAAAAAAATAACCATCGCCGTGCCAAAATCCGGTTGCTGAAGAACTAAAAAAACTGGTATACCAACAAGCATAAAAACTAAAATAAGATGCTTAAGGCCAAAATTCTTTTGATTTTCGGCAAAAATACGAGCTAAAAGTAACACAACGACTAATTTTGCCAATTCCGACGGTTGCAGTTGAAAAACTTTAAGATCAATCCAACGAGCGGCGCCAAAAGTTCTGTCGCCAAAAATTAAAACTAAAATCAACAAAACAATAATAATTAAATATAAAAATAAAGAAAAACTCCGTAGATTTCTGTAATCAAAAAAAGTCAGAAATATTGCCACTGCAAAACCTATGAAAATATAAATTATTTGTGAAATCACCAGCAGTGGTTTGACAGAATATGTAACTGAAAAAATCATTACCACGCCAAAAATTGACAACAAAAGAGGCACAATAAAAAGTGCCCAGTCTATCCCCCACGGCAAACGAAATTTTTTAAAACTCATTTTTCTAATTTAAAGTAAATTTTCTTGCCTTCAAGGGTAAATTCAGTTTCTGGTCCAGTTATTTCAGTTGTTTTTTTAAGTTCAACGCTAGTTAATTTCGTAATCTCACTTTGAAATTCTGAAATTATTTTTTCAATTTCCTCATCTGCCTTATAAAGTAAAACAACTTTTTGACCGGCAACTAACCCTGATTTTTTACGCAAATCTTGAATTAAACGAACTAAGTCACGCATCGCACCACGAGCTTTTAATTCCGGTGTCAATATAGTATCAAGCTTAACAACACTACCTTCCACAACTTCTAAAACATTGAGTTCGTCTTTTAAAATAGTGTTTAAATCCTCATTAAGTTTGATGGGAATTTCAATTTTTGCTAACGGCTGGCGAAGCCTGACCCCGCTTTCCGCTCGTAAAGAGTGGCCAATTTCGACAATATTGCGCACTTCTTGCATATCGGCCAATAATTTCTCATCTATCTCCCCTGCTTTAGGCCAACTACAAAGATGAACCGATTCCGGATCGTTAGGGTTTTTAAGATTTTGATAAATTGCCTCAGACAAAAACGGCATAAACGGTGAGAAAAGTTTTAAAGTTTCCAAAAGAACAAAGTGCAAAGTTTCATAAAACTCCGGTCCTTTTCTACTACGACTTCTTCTTAAAAACCATGTTGATAAATCATTAATAATAAATCCTTCCAAACTTCTAGTGGCTTGTTGTGGCTGGTATTTATCTAAATTTTTTGTGACTTCAATTACCACTTGATTTAATCTGGCTATAATCCAACGATCCAAAACATTTTTAGAAACTTCGCCAGTCGATTGCCAATTATCAATATTAGCGTATGTAACAAAAAATTGGCAAACATTTCTAAATATTAGGACAAAACGACGGTAAATTTCCTCGCCATGCTTGTAACCAAAATTTAGATTTTCATAAGGATTGGCGGTGGCAAACATCCAGCGCATAATGTCCACCCCCATTTTTTCGGCGGCGTCAGAAAACCAAATGGCGTTACCTTTTGATTTGTGCATTTCTTCGCTTTTTTCATCTTTAACCGATGCGTAGCCTAAAACATTTTTAAACGGTTGAGCATTTTCTAAAACTGTCGCCATGGCAATTAATGAATAAAACCAATTCTTAAATTGTCCCGGAAAAGATTCGCAAATAAATTCGACCGGATACCAATTTTGCCAATAATTTTTATCTTCAAAATATTTCAAAGTGGAAAATGGCACAATGCCAGCATCTAACCAAGGATTACCGACATCCAAAATACGAGAAATAATTTTCCCGCATTTTGAACATTTAATTTTTACTTTATCAATCCACGGCCGATGTGGACTTTTGCCTTCAAAATCTTCCCAACCTTCAACGGCTTTCTCTTTTAATTCTTCTTTAGAACCAATGACTTCAAAATGACCGCAAGAACATTCATAAATCGGCAAAGCTAGTCCCCAATATCTTTTCTTAGAGATTAACCAATCTTGCATATTATTGAGCCAATCAAGCTCGCGGTCTAGACCAAAAGACGGTAACCAATTAATTTTACGAGTTACTTCAATCATCGGTTCGCGAAGTTTGTCCATGGAAATATACCATTCATCCACCACCCGCCAAACCAATTCTTCCTTGCAACGCCAGCAGGTTGGATAACGATGAGAATAATCTTCTATTTTATAAAGATATTTTCCGTCTTCAAAATTTTCTAAATAATTTAAAATTATTTCCGGATTTTCTTTAGCATTTTTTCCGGAAAAATCACCTAAATCATCCAAATAAGAAGCATCGCTGTCAATAACACTTATTACTGGCAAATTATTTGCTTTGCCTAATTTAAAATCTTCCGCGCCAGCGCCGGGGGCAATATGAACAATACCCGTACCTTCGTCGGCAGTAACTAAATCTTTGGCTTCAATTACAATATGAAAATTATTGCGACTTTCTTCCAAGGCTTTTTTAACTCGCTCTAGGCTATCAAAAGGACCATTATACTTTAGACCTAAAAGCTCTTGACCATGGTATTCTTTTTTTAATTGATACTCACTGCCCAGGATTTTTTCGGCTAAAGTTTTAAGCAGAATTAATTTTTCATTTTCTTTCTCGTAAAGACCATAGACAAATTCCGGATTAACAGCTAAGGCGACATTGGCCAGCAGAGTCCAAGGTGTGGTGGTCCAAACAAGAAAATAAGTATTCTCAAATTTTTCGGAAATAATTGGCAATTTAAAATAAACCGCTTGATGAGTAATTTGCTTGTATTCTTCAGTTAAAATTTCATGCTGGGAAATGGCCGTGCCACAACGAGGACACCACGGGACGCTGTCTTTTCCCTTATAAAGATAACCCTTTTCAAAACAAACCTTTAAAAAGTGCCAAATAGCGTAGTTATTTTCTTCCGACATTGTGTAATAAGAATTATCCCAATCCATCCATTGACCCAGTCTGATTGATTGGTCGGTTTGAATTTTAGAATATTTTAAAACCCTTTCTTTACAAAGATTAACAAATTTTTCAATGCCGTAACTTTCAATATCTTTTTTAGTCTTAAAACCCAGATCTTTTTCAACTTCAACTTCAACCCATAAGCCTTGGCAGTCAAAACCATTTTGGTAGCGCTGGTCAAAACCTTGCATTGCCTTGTAGCGCTGAAAGATGTCTTTGTAAGTTCTACCCCAAGCATGATGAACGCCCATCGGATTGTTGGCGGTAATTGGTCCATCTAAAAATGACCATTTTTCTTGACCTTTGTTCTTTTTAACAAGTTTAGAAAAAATCTGATTTTTTTGCCAAAAATCAAGAATTCTATGCTCTGCTTCAACTAAATTTTCCGTGGGCTTAATTTCTTTAAAACTCATTTTTTGAACCTTTTACAACTAACCAAAATTGATGCGGTCGTCTATTTTTTGGTTAGTTCTTTTTTATCTATCGCTATATTTACCAAGCGATCGGCTTCTTTATTTTGCTCGCGGGGAATGTGGGCGAAAGTTACTTTACCACCTAATTGTAAAACTAAATCGCGGATTTGCCAAAAAAGAGGTTTTAAACCCTCGTTTTTGAGTTTATATCTTTGATTTAATTGCTCAACAACTAATTGCGAGTCAAGGTAAAATTCAATTTCCAAATTATCGTTAGTGTCATCCTGAGCCGTCAGGCGAAGGATCTCTGAACTTGTTTTAGATGTACTGGCATTCGCCAGAGATTCTTCACTTCGTTCAGAATGACAAGCTATGACATTTTCTTTTAGCCATTTTAATGCTTCAATAACAGCTTGGTATTCGGCTTGGTTGTTGGTGGCTGTACCAATGTATCTGGATAATTCAATATTTTTGCATTTTGATTTTTGAATTACACATCCAATTCCCGCAGGTCCTGGATTTCCCCGTGCTCCGCCATCAGAGAATATTTTTATTTTCATGAGGTTATTATATCAAAAATATCAGTTCTGGCAAACCTAATAGCAATAAGGAGGAGCATCGGTACTACTTTTACCTGCTGTCGCTACGCCACCCCAAATTTGATAGCATTTAGCAACACTCTTAGCACCACCTAGTTCAAATCCATCTGGAATATTTTCTTTATTTTCAAATAAAGCACCGAGCCAATATCCTGTAGCGGGTGTGCCACTATTGTTGCCAATAGCTTTATATTTATAGTCGCCTGTATTAATTGGATCTTTAGGTATCGGAGAAAGGTAACTTGAGAAGTTAGGCATAATAAGATTATCAGTCTGAAACCAACTGTTTAATGCCATTCCATAGTTACCATATGTGTCCTTGTACATCTCCAAAGCAAGTTGAATAGTAGCAAGATCGGCGACTCTTTTCCCATCCCGACTTTTGGTTCTAGCTTTACTAACACTAACAATTACTAAACTGGCTAAAACCATAATAATAGCCACTACCAATAGAAGCTCAATGAGAGTAAAACCCCTTTTTCCAAATAATTTCATAATAAATTCCTCCTATAATTATAATACCAATATAATATTACAATTACAAAATCCTAATTACAAATTTACTAAGCTTTGCAAAAATTGTAATGCAATTTAAATAAAATGTCCAATTTCAAATTATTTAATGTCAAATTATTTCCTCTTTGATTTATTAATTATGGCTGAAAATATCAAATTCAATTCGTTAGCTTCTTTCCAATATTTTCGTATCTCATCTTTAAGTTCTGGCACGGCTTTAGCAATCATTCTGAGCCAATGTCTTGCTTCTTTAGACTCTTTCTTACAAATACCAATTTTGTGTTCAAAATCTTTTTTAGTTTCAGCACAATCTGCTTCACAATAATTTGCGCCAATACTCGTTGATGACTTTATTAACTGCGTTATTAATGGAATTGTAATTGGATTCAAAGGTATTTTCTTACAAAAATTAATAATCTCTTCACCGAACTTTCCTGTTCTTTCTTCCAAATCGTATTTTGATTTTATTTCATTTGACATTTAGATTTTTATTTGTAATTAGAAATTTGTAATTTGTCATTTAAGAAATGTTTTTATGGTTACATTTTCCGTCCTTATTCCCTCTTTCCACTCAACTTTGACTGTTACCGCTGTTGACGCTCCGGTTGTATTATTATTACCCCATAAAAATAACCAAAAATGCGACGCCGGCGGCGGCGCCATGGCTAAAGCGGGCTTAAAAACTAAAAACAAAGCCAATAGAATTGAGCTAAAGAGTAATCCGATTATAAATAATTTTCTAAATTTCATTTTTTACCTCTTTTTAAGGATTATCTGGAATAGTTATGGTTCGGGTGAAAGTGACATTGTTTTGGGGAATATTCCAATTAACATTCGTTGTATTTTTATCACAGTTATTGCCAGGACACGGTTGTAAAGCATTATTCGCATCTAAATAGTATATTATTGTATTTGATCCTTCTGGTAAAGCAGGTTTGCCTTCACCCAATAAATGATTATTATAAATAACACGAACGGCACTTATCCCCTCTTGAGCCAGACCGGTGGCTTGAAGTTTATGTTTATTGACCGACGCCGAACCCATAAAATTTCTTTCCACGCCAATAGCGGCTACTCCAACCATAACTAAAATGCTGGTAGCGATTAAGATTTCAATGAGAGTGAAACCCTTATGAGACTTGATAAATAAATTTTTACTCATTCTTAATCCTTTCAATAATTCTTGGAAGTTATAATTTAAACATATCTTTGCAAATGACTAATTTCTAAGCTCTAATTTCTAATAAAATGTCCAATGCTTAAATGTCAAATTAGGATTTAGATATTTGGATTTTTATTTGACATTAGAAATTTGTAATTTGAAATTATTGTGACGGTCCTGTCTGGGAAGTTGTGATGTAATCGTTGGAGTGGCCACAGGTTGTAACAGGAGGATTTACCAAATTGTTAGTTGTGCATTCTTCACTAGCAGGTGGATGACTAACATCAGCTTTAAGTGAAATTTTACTGCCTTTATAATAACCAATTCCGTAAATTGTCGTATTGCAAATTCTATAATCGTATGTCCCATTCAGGGCTAGATTTACATTAACCTGAAGTTGTGGATCAGGACTAGGTGTAGTTAATGCTCCACCACTATCAATTACCGTACGACGCACAACAGGATTAGTAGAAGCGCAAGAAGCATTATCAGGATATTTTACATTTAAATCAGCTGAACTTCCAAGCTCACTTTTATACCTTGCATACCCCTCATCTATCGCCGACTGGGCGAGTTGATAGGCTTGGACGGAATAATTTGATTTTTGGGAAAGACGAAGATCAGCCATCCCGGTGAACCAAGTTGCCGAAACAGCGGTCAAAAGCAAAGTTATAAAAAGCAAGGTGTAAATTAAGGCAAATCCTTTTTTCATAAATTTTGTAATCTCTTTATTGTTTGGTAATCCATGGTGTAACTTGTTTTTAATGTTATTATATTATCAGTAGCGTATTTTGGATCGGTATCTTGTGCAGTAATTTGAATTGTAAGATATGGCGCTATTTGATCACTTGGTTTCCAGACACTCGGTGTCATTGTAGGATTAAAATTACCACTAATGTTATTTGGATCAAATAATGGTTTACCAACTAAAAATAAATTTGGCCACGGTTCGGAACAATCTGAGTTTGCCATATACAGATAAGATTGACCTCCGCCTCCGACTATCGCTCCAATAAATACGCGACTAAAAAAAGTACAACTTGTTGTACTTGTATCCTTATCATAGCTTGCAATCCCTAAAACTTCAGTTTCAATACTTTTTCCAGGAGGACCTGTAGAAACGTCTTGAATCCCAAAACCATAAATATCAGGATCAGAACCCATGGATGCATGACCATTAGCATTATTCATTTTTTGGGAAATGACATCAAAGGTATTTCTTAGATGAGAAGTTAAGAGTTTTGTCCGGGTTGATTTTGCTGAACCAGACGCAAGATTAACAAAAGAAGCAGCAATTAAAAACAAAATCATAAAAACAAAAACCGCCACCAACATTTCAATTAGGGTAAAACCCCGCTTTGGAACTTTCAATTTTAAATTCTTATTTTTTAACATTATGGTCCTTTAGTTACTCTAACTAGACCCGTCAAGGCATTTATATTAACTATATACACATCACTGCCACTTGGATTGCCACTATTAACATTAATACTAACTGAAGTAGAGATAGATGGATTCATATCAGTAATTTGACCAATATTATTTCCTGTTGCAGAAATCTTAAAATAATAATACTTGAGAAAATTCACATTAGGAATATGATCACAATTTGATGGTTGTGAGAGGTTTACTGAAACACAACTCATACTACCTTGTGTTGAATTTCCCGGAGATGCGTCCGGAAAACTTAGATAAACACCATTTTGTTTTTGTAATTTGAAAGATAATCTCGCGATCTCCGTTTTGGTGTTACCAACCACATTATAAACTTTGACTTGATTTTTTAAACTTTGATCACTTGAATAATTCGGATAAACATCAACCTCAATTTTTTGTACCCCGAAACTACTATCGCTAGGCGCGCGCGCTTCAGATATGGCTTCTTCAATGACATACTTCAATTTTTCAGCGGTTGTTTTGACCTGCTTTCGGCTACGGGAGGCGGAAATGCCGGCAATTGAACCAATCGTCAAAATAACCGCAATCGCAATAACAACCATTAATTCAATGAGTGTGAAACCACGCTTCATAAAAACTCCGTTTTTAAAACTTCAAAATCCTAATATAGAAACTGGAAACAAATTGACACCCGTGGTGTCATTCCGGACTTGATCCGGAATCCAGAACTGGATTCCAGCTTTCGCTGGAATGACAGATAGATTGCTTCGCTTCGCTCGCAATGACAATTTATTTGTTTGACATTTAGATTTTTATTTGTAATTAGAAATTTGTAATTTGTCATTTTTTACAACCCCAGCCTAAAAAAATAAACATTTATTATCTCTGTTCCCCAGAACATTGTAATAAAGGTGGCTAAAACCAGAAATGGTCCAAAAGGAATGGCGTCTTTCATGGTTTTCTTTTTTGTCGCCATCAGCACTAAACTGTATAAAGAGCCCAGTAGAAAAGCTAAAAATAAAGCGACAATAATATTAGGATAGCCTAAAATTAAGCCAATTAAGGAAGCGAGCAATACATCGCCCCAGCCCATCCATTTTTGACTGGAAACAATGACTAAAAGCCCGAAAAAACCAAGACCAACTGCCAGACCATAAGCGTAGACAAGCCAACCATCAAGAGAAAATAGGGTTTGAGTTTGCCACAAATTGTAAGTTAAAAGTCCAAGAGCAAAAACCCCGGCTGAATAAATTAGAATATCGGGTATTTCCGAATGAATAAAATCGTAGACTGCCACAATAATTAAAATTGAAGAAATAATCGCCAAGAAAATAGAGTTGATAGTAATGCCTTGCTGAAAATAAATTAAAACAAAAATAAGGGCAGTTACCGCTTCCACCAATGGATATTGAATAGCGATATTTTTACCGCAATGACGGCATTTGCCGGCTAAAATAATGTATGAAAAGAAAGGCACTAAATCATACCAAGGCAGATTTTTCTTGCACTTGGGGCAGTGAGAGCGGGTTTTTATAATGCTTTCCACATCGTCAAAGCGCAAAATAACCACATTTAAAAATGAGCCGACGGAAAGACCGAAGAAAGCGACAAGCGCAATGATAAATACTTGAAAAATATCCAAATCCCCTCCTTAGCTAATATTTCCAAATCCATGTTTTTTTGACAGTTACACTACTTTTTGTGCCACTAGCTGTAACCGTACCTGTTGTTGCTGACGATATGTTACATCGATATAGTGTTCCATATATTGGGTCAGAAATTTTTGTTGCATATATTTCTTGACTATTGTTCAATTTACATTTTACATCATCAGGAGCTACAGGAACAACAAGATTATGATCGGGAGGCTGTGTAAAAGCAAACACGGTATACATACTTGGAGTTTGTGCTCTTTGCCCACCATAATATAAAAAATTAAAGTCAGTTCCAGCAGAACTGGCATCAGATGTTAGAAAAGTACTCCCAGTTGTACTAGTTATTGCAAATTGTTGAACGCCACAAACGCTAGCTTCACAAGTAGCAGTTATTTCAGGATTATCTATAGATAGATCACTTGTAGCTCCATAAGCCCAGCCGTTTTTAGATATGTCAGGATATTTCGCGTCAATTATAGTATTTTGTGAACAAATAAACCAATTGGTGATTACTGAAGGCGAATTTATAGCCCAACCTTTATCTTTACACAAGGCAATTGCCGAAGGGATGCCAGAAAGGGCGTTTTTGCCGGCAGTGATTTTAGCTTTCTTTTTTGCTTCCCCAACACTAACAACAATCATGGAGGCCAAAATGCCAATAATGGCAATGACAACCAAAAGCTCAATGAGTGTAAAACCTTTTTTATTCATTTAATAACCCCTCCCCAAACTTATTACACTACTAGTATATCACTAGTATATCACAATTTTATAAATGCAAATAGCAAGTGTTTAACAAGCGCTGACCCTTGACAAACAATAAGTATCTATAATATAATGTAATTAAAGATCGGGTGGGTTGTCGAACCGCCGTATCCAGTCGGCGCTTAAATAATCCCCGATTTTTTTGTAGGATTGCTTTACAATGTTAAATCTAGAAAATCACGAATTATAAATTTTAAATCAGCTTTTTTAGCCCTATAAGCATTAATTGAAATGCCATGAGACCTCGATTTTTTACCTATTTGTTTAAAATGAATAATATCTGGTTCCAATTGATAATTATGTTTGACAGCAAGTTCAATAATAAATTGCTTGATTAATTTATCGTAGCCAGTGTATTCTTCGTCAATAATAATCTGTCTAATAGATTTTAGTTTGTCTTTGATTAAATAAAATATTAAAACAGAAAATGTTTTATAGACAAAAATGTTAGATTTGCCGGCTTTTCTAAACAATTGCTGGAGATATTTCTTGTCTTTTGAACTAATAATCACTGATCGATTTTCTGAATTAGAAAAAGCAATAACTGTTGGTTTGCTCGTATATTCTATCCTTCCACTTTGATCAATTTCGATTTTCATTACTTTATTTTAACATATCAGCAAAATGAAATATATCCCGAAGTCTAACCTGCAAAAAAGCCCACCTTGGAAGTGGGATATAGGTGGTTAGAAGATATAAAAAAATTCAAGGGATCACCCCTCTAGGCATATGCCATTAGTGTAGAGAGGTGATCTGCTTGAAGTTTTCTTTTTGAAAATTAATCAGCAAAATTTATCTCGATCGAACTTTTTGATATTTTTGAAATGTCCCTTGAGCAATATACTGCTTCATCAATGATTGGTAAGGAACATCAAGTTCATTTGCTTGTTCTTTAATTCTAATCAAAAGATATTCCGGCAACCGAATAGAAATGGATCGCGATGACGGGATAAGATTAGGAAATGATGCTGTCTCAAAATCAGATACTTCAAAATAGTCAGTTAAATTAATTTTTGACCAAAATTCTCTTTCGTTATTTTCGCTTGAAAATTTTGATACTTTAAGATTTTTCTTCATATGTATATTCTGCATTATACATTGTCAAGGCCATGGTATCCCCGATGCCAAGCATCGGGGCTTGTTTACTATTTATA
>CAYZMA010000010.1:0-27764 GCA_964479405.1 uncultured Candidatus Saccharibacteria bacterium | reverse complement strand
ATTTAAAAGCGGCCAAACGGCCGGACTATTTTATTGCCAATTCTCAAAATGTCCGAGCCCGGATAAAAAAATATTATAATCGCGATTCGTTCGCAATTTTTCCGCCAGTGGATATTGACAAATTTAGGCCAAATTCCCAGGTTAGACCTGCGAGGTCAAGAAATTACTATCTTTTGGTCTCGCGAATTGAGCCTTATAAAAAAGTTGAAATGGTTATTTCAGCATTTAGGAAATTGAAATTATCTTTAAAAATTGTTGGCACAGGCACAAAATTTAATGATTTTAAAAAAAGCGTCCCAAAAAATATTGAATTAGTAGGGCGGGTGGATGATGAAAAATTAGCCAAGATGTATGAAGGTTCAATTGCGATAATTTTTCCTCAAGAAGAAGATGCTGGGATTGTGCCACTGGAATCAATGGCTTCTGGGCGTCCGGTAATTGCTTTTAATAAAGGCGGGGCAAAAGAGACCGTTATTGAAGGTAAAACCGGTGTCTTTTTTTCTAAGCAGACGGTTGAAGATTTAATTTTGGCGGTTAGAAAATTTCAAAAAATGAAGTTTAACTCTCGGGTAATACGAACACAAGCGGAAAAATTTGACAAGGAGCTTTTCAAGAGCAAAGTTTTAGAGTATATTAATAGTAGATATAAAAATAAATAATCGGAGGTTTTTATGGAACTTAGGGAATATTTTAAAATTATTGGCAAGTATGGAAAACTTTTTTGGGTGGTGGTTATTGTGACAATTATTGCCACTTTTCTTTTTGCGAAAATGCAACCAAGATCATATCTTGCCTCAACCACTTTAACTGTTAACAAGGCCTCGGCCCTTAAGCAATCGCAAATTAATTATTATACTTTTGATAATTATTACAATGTTCAATCATCGGGGCTCTTTTCACAAATTGTGGTTTCATGGATGAGTTCGCCAGCAGTGGTCAAAGATATTTATACTAAAGCAGATATAACTTTACCCAATGTTTCTCAAGCGAAATTGGCTAAACTTTTTAAAGCTATTCGTGAAGAACCGGCGACAATTAATGTTTCTATTGCTGTGTCTGATAAAAATGAAGCAGACAAATTAATTAATGCGGCTGCCGACGTAATGCAAGAAAAGACCAATGAAATGGCTCAATCGGACAAGGAAAATGTTTATGATATTGTTAAATTTACACCAGTGGTAACCGAAACAACGGCAAATACTTGGTTGAATTTGCTAATTGGAGCGATTGCCGGTTTAATTTTGGGCGCAATTTTAGCTTTGGCAGTTGACTACTTTAAAGCCGAAGATAAAAAAGGAAATTAATTTTTCTTTAAAGGTGGGGTATGAAAAAGACTCGTTTTGTTGATGGAATTTATTTTTGGCGTAAAGAAAGTAAAGTCAAAAAGAAAAAAAATCGTCAATATTTAGTTCTCCTTATTTTAATTCCAATTATTGTCAGTTTATTTTTTGTTACAAAAATTAGCGCCTCCTATATTTTACCAAATCTTAATATTTTGTCTTTGTTTCGCAGTGGCAAATTTTTAGTTCTCTTTCAAAATAATTCGGAACTTCGGTCCTCCGGTGGTTTTATTGGTTCGTTCGCGGTGGTGGAAGTTAAAGATTTTGAGGTTAAAAATATTACTTTTAATACCAATATCTATGCTTTGGACAATGCTTTTGCGAATCAATTTTATGTGGCGCCGCCGGCGGGTCCATTGCAAAAAATGCTTAACGAAAAAACATGGGCTCTAAGAGACTCCAATTACGATCCTTCTTTTCGCGACGCTGGTTCCGATGTGGCATTTTTTTACGAACAAGAAACCGGCGATAAAATTGATGGCGTTATTGGGATTAACGCTAAATTAATAGTTGATTTGCTAAAAATTACGGGACCGGTAAAATTAGAAAAATCCAATGTCATAATTACGGCTGAAAATTTTTACTTTGAAACCCAATCTCAAATTGAAAAAGTCTACTGGCAGAATCCTGAAAATAGGGTTTTAAACGAACCCAAATCATTTCTAAAAGAAATGTATCCGGCCATTTTAAGTCAAGCTCTAAAAAATAAATATCAACTATTAAATTTAGTCAAAAAAGAGCTAACCACCAAAGAAATGATTTTTTATTTTAAAGATTCTGACAAAGAGGCATTAGCGGAGAAATATAATTTGGCTGGCACTGTTGCGACTAATCAGCAACTTAAAGAAATGTTTGCTACTAATCAAAATGTTGATTATCTCTATCTAAATAGTAATAGTTATTCGGGCAATAAATCGTCTCTTTCAATTAAGGACGACATAAGTTACAGACTGACTCCAACTTACGAAGATGGTCAAAAAATGTATCAAGTTGACCTTAAAATTACTCGTGTTCATTCTGGTACTGCCGAATGGCCCGATGGTAAAAATTTAGATTGGTTAAGAGTTTTAGCGCCGGCGGATGCCCAGTTTTTAAGGGCTAAAATTAATGAAAAAGATATTAGCGACAAAATTGAAGTAGGATCGGAGGTGGAAAAAAGTTATTTTGGAACGGAAGTTGTAACCGAGCCGGGACAGGCTAATATTATTGAAATGAGTTATTTAATTCCGTATGAGACGAATTATCATCTTTTAGTTCAAAAACAACCGGGTCAAAATGATGAGAGTTTGACGGTTAACATTGACGGTAAAATGCTTTTTGATGGCATTTTAGACCGGGATCAAAAAATTTCAACCAAATAAAGCTAAACTAACTAATTTTAATCAACTAATCTCAGTTAATCAAAAAAACAAAAAACCAAAAAAACCAGCTTTGCTTAATTGTGTAAAATTAATTAAAATCAATTATCCCTTAAAACTGCTCCAGCGGGAATTGGGGATAATACTAATCAGTAAAATAATAATTTATAGTGAAAATAGATAAAATTAAATTGAGAAAATCGGAAGTTATTGCTCGGCAAGTGCTTTTATATTTTGTTGATTTTTATCGTTATGCTATTCCGATTTTTGATAAAGCACGGGTCTACAGAATTCCTTTTAAAGATTATGATAAGTTTCGGCTGAAAGACAAAATTAAATTTAGCCATGAGATGTATCGGCTGACAAGAGCTGGTGCGATTAAGAAATATATTGATGAAAAAGGGGAGTTTATTGAACTGACCGATAAGGGTCAGAAAATGCTTAAGAAATATTTTATAGAGCAATTAGATATTAAGTCGTCAGTGAAATGGGATAAAAAATGGCGAATTGTGATTTTTGATATACCGGATACAAAAAAGAATGAAAGAGACATTTTAAGAGAAAAACTTGAAAGAATTGGTTTTATAAAACTCCAAGAAAGTGTCTATGTCTTTCCGTTTGAATGTGGTTTGGAAATTGATACTTTAAAGAAAATGTATTTAATTGAGCCGTATGTTCAGTATGTCTTGGCTGATCGAATTGAAACCGAAATGAATTTATTGGAAATATTCTACGATCGAGGAATTTTAGATAAGAAAAACATCTCAATGTAGTTAATTATTGCGAGATTGTAATATTCTAATCTGCTAATTATCCCTTAAAACCGCTGGAGCGGAAATAGGGGATAAATTGTTAGAATAAATATGGATCTATTGAGATATTAATCCATTCGTTATAGAATATAGACATAAAGCTGGTTATGATGTAACTTTTAAAACTGCCTAAACCTGTAAAAGGGCATGGCAACCAAATCCACATGAATAAAAACGGTCTTCTGACCGGCACTATTCATGTGGTATATACCCGAAAGGGTGTATGGCAATTTCGAAAGAGATTGTCGCCGGCGGGAGACCATTTTTGTATTTAAGAAAGGGTTACTAATTATGAGTGAAAATGAAAATTACAACAATGATTCAAATTGATGGTGCAGTTGTATTCTAAGAATTATTGGAATAATTATGAGTTTATTTATTTTGTGCTGGATAGTACATTTTCTAATTTATTAAATTTATTATCGAAAAAATAATAAGCAAAAATCAAAGGAAAAGAAAGGAGATTCAATATGTATTGCGCTCAATGTGGTGAAAAAATTGCTACTGATGAAAAATATTGTAGCAATTGTGGGAAACCAACTACGAAAACAGAAGAAAAACTGGAACATCAAAGTGCTAAAATCGGTGGGTGGTCTTGGGGTGCTTTCGGTCTTGGTTGGATTTATTTATCTTCAATGAAATACAGATGGTGGTGGGTTTTCCTAATTCTCATGTTCATAACTAATGGTATAAGCAAAAACACTGATGTAACGGTTTCTTGGATGGGAACTATTATTCAATTAATAATAATGATTGTTTTTGGTATCGAAGGAAGAAAAATTGCCTATGAAAATCGTAAATGGGAAAATAGAGAGCATTTTTTGAAAGTTCAAAAAATTTGGGATATATGGGGCATAGTTTTTACCATTTTGATTTTTATAATTTATTTTATAGGCTTAATGGCTCTTTAATAGGAGATTAAAATGTTTTGTGAAAATTGTGGCAAGAAAATTGATATCAATGAAAAATTTTGTACTTCTTGCGGGCAAGCCAAAAACGAAAATAATTCAATAATGGAAGAGTTAATAGAAACTGATAGAGGCAAGAAAAAAACAAATGTGTTTGGAATCATAGTCGTGATTATTGCTTTTATAATTGTTTTTTTAATAGCAACGGGAGGTATTTATTTTTATAAAGGATACGAATCGGGCAAATCACTTCAATCACAAATTACCAGCTCTCCAGACACTATCACAAAAGATCAATTTCAAAAGAAGCAGTTGGATGATTGCTTAAGCAGTGCTGACGAATTATTAAGAAATGTTGCCGAAGATGGAAAGAATAATAAAGTGACAGCAGAAGAATTTAAAATAATAACTGATTTTTATTGGAAACAAAAAGACGAGTGTTATAGAAGATACCCTCTTAAGTAAATATTAACGATAAAAACACAAACCTATGCTTAAAAAAATATCTATTTCCTTATTGGTCATCATTATCTTGCTAACAACTGGATTTTTTACTTATCGCCATTTTAATAATAAAAAGGTTGAGGGTATTCAAAATGCGAACTCAAAAATTATCGGAACTCCAAAAGTATCGGAAAATAAACCCAGCCCCATTAACAGTCCAAGTCAAACTTCTGATCAAAATAATTTAGTTTCTGAAAATAAAAATCAAAATAATACTTTAAATTCCGCACCAATTTCCGGCACAATGGAAACTAATAATTCTACTAATGATTTCTCAACTCCAAATTACACAACTCCAAATTACCCAGATACCAATAATGACTTTTTAATTAAACAAGCAGAGGAAGAAGCCCTGCAAGCCGCCGAGGAGAGAAGAAAAAATGACGAAGCATGCAGACCAATTTTAGCGATCAGAGAACAACTACTAGCTCCACTTAATGCCCAGTTTAATGAAATTACTAGACAGATGAATGCATTTGAAGCCAATACCAATGCACGAACAGATATAACTGAAGCTCAAAAAAATCGCATTTTAGCCATAGATCTTCCTGTTTATTACGACCAGTTAAATGCGGTTAGTCAGCAAATTACACAAGTAAATGCCAATTATTCGTCCTGTATGTTATATAATTTTTAATTGATTTTTTGGTTAAAAAAACATGAGAGATAACATCTAACAATTCACACATCGGATATGCAATGGCGGATGTGTCAATATAGTTATTTATCGTATGATTACGGCATTCTAATCTGTTAATTATCCCTTAAAACCGCTGGAGCGGAAATAGGGGATAATTTAGAACATAATAATATCACAAAATAATAAAGAATGAGAAAGTAATAGTAAAGAAAATGGTAATTCAAGATTTTAATAATAATAAAACCCCCGCTCGAGTTCGGAAAGAACTGTTTGAGCGGGGTGAAGGATGTAAGTAAATGTTATTCGTTAAGATTTACAGTGACGATGCGACACCCTGGAGATAATTGATTTGGTCTGATCCATATGGGGGCTAAGGTATTTTCGTGAGGATGCCAGAATAAAGCAGGAATGAGTAAGCCAAAAAGATCGCGCCAAAGTGTGTTGGGAAAAAGAGCATAGAAATCTCTCCACTCAAAAGGGAATTTGTCCCGTTGTTCAAGGATCCCTTTGGCATGAGGAAGACCAGCACAATTACCCATGTATTCAATTATCTGTGGTACAGTCTCATTTTCAACCTGACTTTCATTTGGTTTATCGAAAAGATTGAGTGTGAATGTATTTATTCCCGTGAGAACAAGGTTTGTAGATGGACCAACTTCGCAGGCATCTTCTGGTTCACTGAATCGATATCCACTCAACGGTGATTCAGTTGGAAGAACGATCGTTAATGTGGGCAACTGAAATTTTTTTGTCAATTTACTTTCCTCCTTCTATCCTTGTTAGATAATTGTAATGTATTAGATTTTAAGTGTTTTGTCAATGCGATAGATTTTAGGCGGGGCATTTTACTTTAAATAAATATTTGATATAGTAGGTTTGTAATAGAAAAAGGGGCGAAAGATAAAGGTTTATCCTAATTTTTAAGTTATGTATTTGAAATTATTTGACACATTGGCATTTACACATCGGATGTGTAGATTACTAGAAAGTTTTAAAAGTGGCGCAGTCTGATTATAGTGCAAAAAATATTACCGTTCTAGAAGGTTTGGAACCGGTTCGTCGCCGTCCTGGGATGTATATTGGTGGCACGGGCGTAGAAGGACTCCATCACCTTATTTGGGAAGTGGTTGACAATGCTATTGACGAAGCGATGGCCGGTTTTTGCGACCGCGTTACAGTTTCGCTTTTAGCCGAAGATAAAGTCAGAATTACTGATAACGGTCGTGGGATTCCAGTTGATATTCACAAACAAACCAAAAAAAGCGCATTAGAGACGGTTCTTACTGTCCTTCATGCCGGCGGTAAGTTTGGTGAAGGCGATAGCGCTTATAAAGTTTCTGGTGGCTTGCATGGTGTTGGTGTTTCGGTGGTCAACGCTCTTTCAAGCTGGATGGAAGCCGAGGTTCATCTGGGTGGCAAGGCTTACCGGCAAGAATTTACTCGCGGCGTAGCCAAAGCGCCGGTTAAAGCAATTGGTACAGCCACGGATAAAGGCACAACCATCACTTTTATTCCTGATAAAGAAATCTTTTCAAACACCGAATTTTCTTGGGAAACAATTATTAATCATTTGCGTCAGCAAGCTTATTTGACTAAAGGTATTAATATTGAGGTTTGTGATCTTCGTAGTTCTGAATCATCAGAAATTGATCCTAAAAAATGTTATACATTTTATTTTGAAGGCGGTATTTCTTCCTTTGTTCGCTATATTAATAAATATAAAGAAGCCCTCAATGATCCGCCGGCTTATTTTGAGAAAGAAGCCAATAATGTTAAGGTGGAAGTTTCTTTGTCTTATACGACAGATTTTAATGAGCATGTTTTTACTTTTGCCAATAATATTCACACCACCGAAGGTGGGACTCATTTAACCGGGTTTCGCACTGCCTTAACACGGGCAATTAACGATTACGCTAAAAAAACCGAAATGATTAAAAGTGCTGACGGCGTTCTTTCTGGCGACGACACCCGCGAAGGTTTAACGGCGATTGTTTCAGTTAAATTGCCTGAACCGCAATTTGAAGGTCAAACTAAGGCGCGATTAGGAAATCCTGAAATTAAAAATATTGTAGAACAAGCTACTTTAGAAGGTTTGGGTTCTTGGTTGGAGGAAAATCCGGCTGAAGGCCGAAAAATTATAGAAAAGTGTTCTCTTTCTTTACGAGCAAGGTTGGCCGCTCGCGCCGCTCGGGAAACGGTTATTCGGAAAGGCGCATTGGAAGGGATGACTTTACCCGGCAAACTGGCCGATTGCTCTTCGCGGGATGCCAAAAAAACCGAACTTTATATTGTTGAAGGAGATTCGGCGGCTGGTTCTGCCAAGCAAGGTAGAGATCGTAATTTTCAAGCCATTCTGCCCTTGAGAGGAAAAATTTTAAATGTTGAACGGGCTCGTTTGGACAAAATGTTAGCCTCCGATGAAATTAAAAATTTAATTGTCGCTTTAGGTACCAGTATTGGCGAGACAATTAATATTGCCAAACTTCGTTACCACAGGATTATTATTATGACTGATGCCGATGTTGATGGCAGTCATATTAGAACTTTGCTTTTGACTTTATTCTACCGACATTTTCCCGACATTATTAAAAATAATAATCTCTATATTGCCCAACCGCCACTTTATGCCATTTTAAAAGGCAAAGCCAAAGAATTCGCCTATAACGATATTCAAAAAGATCAGATTACTAAAAAAATGGTCAGTGGCTACACGATTCAACGATACAAAGGTTTAGGTGAAATGAATCCAGATCAGTTGTGGGAAACAACCATGAATCCGGAACATAGAGTTTTGCTTAAAGTGGAAGTTCAAGATGCCCAAAAAGCTGATGAAATTTTTTCAATGCTAATGGGTGATGAAGTTGGACCACGCAAACATTTTATTCAAACCCACGCCAAAAATGTTAAAAATTTGGATGTTTAAAAAGGAGTATTATGTCTAATAAAGATCAAAACACTAATAATTTTTTAGAAACGCAGAAGGAACATAAGAAATGGTATGAAGCAAGCGGAATGGGAAAACAGCGGGGAAAACCCAGAGCTGTGCCTCAAAATATTAAAAAACAAGGTGGTATAAAAAAACATAGTTTAAGAAAAGAGAAGTAAATGGATACTGACAAAGAAATAAAAGTCCCGACGGAAAGTCGGGATTCCGACCATAGCGTCGGAAAAGAAATAGCGGATTTAAATCCGGAAGAAATTGCTAAGGAAGAGGCTTCTTTTGAATTTACAAAAACCAAAACTAAAGATGAAAAAACCGAATTTGGGCTAGTCCGGGCGCGTATTTTAGAAGAAGAAATGCAGGAGTCTTATCTTGACTATGCGATGTCGGTTATTATTGCCCGCGCTCTGCCGGATGTTCGCGATGGTTTAAAGCCGGTGCATAGACGCGTTCTTTATGCAATGTGGGAAACAGGACTTAGGTCTAATGTAAAATATAGAAAATGTGCCGCTGTTGTGGGTGAGGTTTTGAAATTTTATCATCCGCATGGCGATATTGCGGTCTACGATACCTTAGTCAGAATGGCGCAAGACTTTAGCATGCGTTCGCCTTTGGTTGACGGTCAAGGTAACTTTGGTTCAATGGATGGCGATTCAGCGGCGGCCATGCGTTATACCGAAGCGCGCATGAGCCAAGTTTCGGAAGAACTATTGTTTGATATTGAAAAAGACACGGTTGATTTTGTACCCAACTACGATGGCACTAAAACGGAACCAAAAGTTTTGCCGGCTAAATTGCCTAATTTATTAATTAATGGTTCAATGGGCATTGCCGTTGGTATGGCGACCAATATTCCGCCTCATAATATGGGTGAAATTTGCTCAGCCGTCGTTCATTTGATTGATAATCCTGATTGCACCATTGAAGATTTAATGGAATTTGTCAAAGGTCCCGATTTTCCAACAGGCGCTGAAATTTATGGGTTGGATCAAATAAAAGCGGCTTATACTGGTGGTAAAGGCGCCATTTTGATGCGCGCCGTTGCCAATATTGAAGAAACAAAAAAAGGCTATCGGATTATTGTTTCCGAAATTCCTTATCAAGTAAATAAAGCGGAACTGATTTCTAAAATCGCCGATTTAGTTAAAGAAAAAAAGATTGAAGGCATTAGCGATTTGCGGGACGAGTCGGACAGAAAAGAAAAAGTTAGAATTGTAATTGAATTGAAATCAAATGCTTATCCTAAAAAAATCCTGAATCGTTTATACGAATTAACTTTACTCCAAACCTCTTTTTATACTAATATGCTAGCATTGGTTGACGGTATTCAGCCACGGGTTTTAACTTTAAAAAATATCTTGGAAGAATATATTAAACACCGAAAATTAGTTGTCCGCCATCGGACCGAATTTGATCTTAAAAGGGCGAAAGAGCGGGCTCATGTTTTGGAAGGTTTGCGTATTGCCTTAAAATCAATTGATGAAGTCATTGCGACTATTAAAAAGTCAGCTAATAGAGATGAAGCTTGTAAGTCGCTCCAAACTAAATTTAAGCTAACCGAAATTCAAGCCAATGCTATTTTGGATATGAGACTTTCGGCGCTGGCGGCGTTGGAGCAAGAAAAAATTGAAACTGAATATCAAGAGAAATTAAAATTAATCAAAGATTTAGAGGCAATTTTGGCCTCTGAACCGAAAATTTTAGAAATCATTAAAAAAGAATTAGAAGATATACAAACTAAATATCCAAGTCCTCGCCGGACAAAAATTTATGAAGAAACTTTGGGTAAATTTAAAGCCGAAGACTTAATTCCGGCGGAATCAGTGATTATTCTTTTGACTCGCGGTAACTACATTAAACGGATGCCCGCCTCGGCTTATAAGAGTCAAGTTCGTGGTGGAAAGGGCGTAATTGGCATGGAAACTAAAGAAGAAGACATGATTGAACATTTGGTAGTAGCTAACACTCATGACGATATTTATTTCTTTACCGACCGAGGTCGCATTTTCCATACCAAAGTCTACGAACTACCGGCGGTTTCCAGAATTTCTAAGGGTCAAGCGATTGTTAATCTCTTGCAAATTTCACCGGAAGAAAAAGTAACGGCGATGATTACTATTTCGCCCAAAGAGCTTGAAAAATATAAATATATCTTGTTGGCAACTTCTAAAGGCAATGTTAAGAAAACCGCTTTATCGCTTTATTCAAAAGTCAGACAAACCGGTATTGTGGCTATTAAATTAAAATCAGACGACCGTTTGCGTTGGGTTAAATTGACGACTGGCAATGATTTAATTTTTCAAGTTTCGGCTAAAGGACAATCAATTTTATATAATGAATCTGATATACGAGCAATGGGTAGAACAGCCGCCGGCGTGCGGGGAATTCAGCTTCGCGCTAACGACTATGCAGTTGCCACTGATGTTTTACCTCCAGCTGAAGAAGAAAAATACGATGCTTTAATAGTTTTGGAAAAAGGTTTTGGCAAACGGACGCCACTAAGTCACTTTAAAACTCAACTTCGGGGTGGGATGGGTATGCGGGTTGCCAATGTAACTGATAGAACTGGAATGATTGTGGGAATGCGTTTAACCCAAGGTGATGACAGTGATTTAATTTTGGCTTCGTCCAAGGGTCAAATGATCCGAATTGCTCTTGCCTCTGTGAAAAAATTGCAGAGAGATACTCAAGGCGTGATTTTGGTCCGCATGGGGGCGGGGGATAAAGTTACGTCAGTGACAGTAATTTCTAAAGACAAAGAAGAAAAGTTAAATCAGCCAGAGCTGGAATCCGGGGAAGAAGCTGAAGTTGCTCCGACGCAAGGGTCGGAGTCCCGACCTAAAAGCGTCGGGAAAGAAAAAATTGAAGAGGCAGAAGAAAAACTTGAAGAAGCAGAAAAACCCGGTACAATTCCGGAATGGGCCAAAGCTCATCGCGATGAAAGAAGAGTGGTTGAAAAACCAGAAGATAAAATTCCTGAAAAACCTAAAAAAATAGAAGAACCAAAAGAAAAAGCAGTAGAAGAATTACCATTACCGAAGCCAAAACCAAATGACGATCCCAATTATTGGGGTAAAAAATTGAATTGAAATGGATTTTCTTCGTTCTCATCAATGTCCGATATAGCTAACACATTGCTTTTTAAATAGTTTTACTGTATTATATCTTTATCTTCTAGATTGCAGGGAGGTGAGAGGGTTATGGATGACGTAAATGAGATTTTGCTGGAAATTGAGGACGAAATTGAAGCCGACGATCTGGAATTGGAATTAGACCAAGAATTTAGAGAAGATCAAGAGCCTGAAGAAGATATTTCTGACTCTAGAGATGGGATACGAGATTGGTTGATAAAAATCAGTAAATATCCACTTCTTAATTCTGAAGAGGAAATTTCTCTAGCAAAAAAGGTTGAACAAGGCGATTTAGTAGCAAAAGAGAAGCTGACATTGTACAACTTAAGGTTAGTTGTTTCTATAGCCAAGCGTTACATTAACGATTATCTTGTTCTTCAGGATTTAATTCAAGAAGGAAACATTGGTCTGATAATAGCGGTGGAAAAGTTTGATTGGCGAAAGGGTTATAAATTTTCTACCTATGCTACTGCTTGGATACGGCAGAAAATTAGGAGAGCCATTGCCAATAAAGGCAGGATTATCCGTGAACCGGTTTTTATTTGCGATTTAATCCAAAAAATTAGCAATCTTATGAGCAGTTTTGAGGATACCTATGGTCGCGAACCAAATTTGTATGAACTTTTTAAACTGACACGGTCTGATCAAAAACTTGAAAAACTTACATTTGATCGCATTGAAAAAATTCTTCAAACCAAGCGATTGAGTTGTTCAGAATCTTTAGATCAAAAATTTAAGGAAACAAGTGTGACGATCAGTGAGATGATTGCTGATACAGAGGAAGCCACCATGGAGGAGACGATCAATAGAATAGTCACTCTGGAATGTCTTCAAGATATTTTAGATAATTTACCACCAAGAGATGCGTTAATCCTCCTGATGAGGTCTGGTTTATACGATGGTTATCCTAGGACACTTGAAGAAGTTGGTCGGCATCTTGGGGTTACCCGTGAGCGAATTCGTCAACTAGAAGCTAAAGCGGTGAAAAAAATTAATACCTCTGGAAAATTTAGGAAAGGTCGGGAAGCTCTTCGGCAACTTGCTGGATACGATCAATTGGCCGCCAAATAATAATTTGGCGGTTTTTTAAAAATCTGGTAGAATTAATTTAAAGAAATATTAAAATTAGAGGAGGATCAATTATGTCAATTGTATCGGAATCCGAATTCAAGGGAAATGCGATGATTGTTATCAAAAATGACGAGGAAGATAAGTTTCCTTTTCAATTTGGTGTCAAAAAAGCCAAATTAGTCTTGGAAAATATTGAAGAAATTAAAAAGTTTGTTCAAAAACACGACCATTCGTAAAGGAAAATGATGTATAAATTATCACCATCGGACTTTGCTTATTTATATGAGGAATGCAAGCTTTGCTATTGCTTAAAGGTTAAAGAAAATATTTATCAACCTAGCATGCCCATGCCCGGTGTCTTTTCGGCAATCAACACTCGTTTACAAGGTAATTTAATTGGTAAAAATCTTAGAACGCTTTCTCCTGATTTGCCGAATGGAATAGTGGTTGTTCAAGAAGGCTGGGTCCAATCAGTTGTTGTGCCAGAAACCAATGTTTTTATTAAAGGTAAATATGATCTTTTGGTTAAAGACAGCGACGAAAATTATACTTTGGTAGATTTAAAAATCAGTCAGCCGATTCAAGATAAAATTGAGAAATACAAAACTCAACTTGGCGCTTATAAATTTGCTTTGGAAAATCCGGCAAATGGTGAAAAAATTAAAATTTCTAAAATGGCACTTCTTATTTTTTATCCAGATACAGTCGCTTTTGAAAATGGTGTTGCTCGTTTAGACTTTCCGCCAAAATGGCTGGAAATTACTTCTGACGATGCGGGTTTTATTAATTTTATCAAAGATGTTGATAAGCTTTTGTCTAGTCCTATTCCACCAGAAGACCAAAACTGTAAATGGTGCGCCTATCGTCACGTTGGCGAAAAAATAACCCATAAGGAAAATATCTCAATGCCTCATAAAGAAACTCTATTTTAAAATAAAATAATCTTTCTTGCTTGATTAAGGTACCAATATGCCATATTATTGACAAAGACCATGATTAAAAATTATCAAAAAACATTAATAAACAATAGGAATGATACAGTACTGAACCTTGCAAGCACAGCTACCTTTTTGGGCATATCAACGGCAACTGTTAGAAACTGGGTTAAGTGTGGATATTTGCAAACGCTTGGTGAAAAAACAAAATACATTTTTTACTTGACTGAAATTGAACATATGAAATCCAGTATAGTTGATGGAAGCTTAGAAAAGTTAAATACAAGGGCAAATAAATCAAAAGCTGATAGAACATTTACCCCCGAGGAATATTTAAAAGACAAAAATGGATTTAATGAACTAAATAAAGTTATTGAGTTCGTCCAAGAAAAAAATATTGATGTTTGTTTGGCTCTTTTTCTCGTTACCCTAAATTATCTAAAAAGAGAAAATGTACTATTATCAACAACAATTGAGGATATTATTCATGGAAAAGACCTACATTTTTCTAATAAGCAAATCGGTGAAGAAATAAAAGACTGGCTATCAAAAATAAAAAAAGAAAATGTCAAAGCGGATTATTATTTTTTATTGGATTGCGTTATTCCGAAACAGCGAGATGTTCTCGGCTTCATTTATCAATCCTTGTTACTTGAGGGCAAAAAATCTCAAAACGGATCTTATTATACCCCGTCAACCATTGTTGATGAGATTGTTAATGAATATGTCAACAAAGATTCAAAAGTTCTTGATCCTTGCTGTGGAACTGGACAATTTTTACTGGCTTTCGCTAATATCGTAGAAAATCCCTTAAATATTTACGGAATTGATATTGATGAAATAGCAGTCAGAATTGCACGTCTCAACATATTGATAAAATTCAAAAATAAAGACTTTACTCCGAATATTGTTTGTAAAAATACTCTTTTTGATATCGGCAATTACGACCTTTTTAGCTTAAATGATGAGAACATTAGAAATTTTGATATTGTTGCAACAAATCCGCCGTGGGGTATTCATTTCTCACAAAAAGAAACGGAAAAACTAAGAAAGATATACCCTGGATTAATGTCTTTTGAGTCTTTTTCCTATTTTTTGAAAAAAAGTATAGATCTATTACGGGGTGATGGTATACTTTCATTTATTTTGCCTGAGTCAATTTTAAATGTAAAAACACATAAAGATATTAGAGAAGTAATCCTGTATAATACCCATATTAAAAAAGTTGCTTATCTCGATCGAGTTTTTAAAAATGTCTTTACTCCAGTTATCAGGATGGACTTGAAAAAGAGTAAAAAAGATAACGGAAAAACAAAAATTTATAATAAAAAAGGGAACTATGATCTTGAGCAAATAAGGTGGAAAAATAATCAAGATTTAATTTTTGATATTCACGCAAACGAATTTGATGCAGAAATAATCAATAAAATTTACGCTACCCCACACACGACGTTAGAAGGAAAAGCGGATTGGGCTTTAGGCATAGTTACCGGAAATAACTCAAAGTACATTGCTAATGAACCACAAAAAGGATTTGAAGAAATTTATAAAGGTAAGGAAGTGGAAAAGTTTATTTTAAGCAAACCATCTAACTATATCCAATTTATTCCTGAAAAATTTCAACAAGTAGCACCAATAGAAAAATATCGAGCTGACGAAAAATTGATCTACAGATTTATTTCAAAATATATTATATTCGCATACGATAATAAACAGAAACTAACACTAAACAGTGCTAATATTGTTATACCTAAAATTAAAAATTATCCGATTAAAGTTATCGCTGCCGTTCTTAATTCCTCTTTATATCAGTTTATTTTTCAGAAAAAATTTTCAAGTATTAAGGTTTTAAGAAACCATCTTGAGCAACTACCATTGCCTCTCTGGGACAAAAAGACGCTTAAAGAAATTATCGAAATAGTTGATTCGATTATTAAAAACGAAACTAACTTTGAAAAACTAGATGGTTATATTATGGACAAATATGCACTTTCAATAAAAGAAAAAAAATATTTAATGGAGTTTAACAAAAACTATGCAAATCCTAAAACAACAACTTGAGAAACTAATCGATTCGTTATCAGCAGAAAATCAAGAAAAACTTAAAAACAGACTTGACGATCTAATTTCTGTATACCCTTTTAATGAATACGAATTTATTATTTCGAGCTTATTAGGCTTAGACAAAATCACTCTGGACGATTATTTAGAAGTTAGAGACGAATATATCGCTCGAAATATGTATCTTTATATTTTTGAAATTTCTGCACCGCGAGGATTTGGTGAACAATGGGCACAAGGTCACTTGAAAGAAATGGTGCCAGAGTTAATTAAACCAACGAAAAAGATAGAGAAAAATTATTCCGGTCAATATGACTTTCTCTACCCAATCAAAGATACTGAGGTCATTAAAATTGAAGTTAAGGCTTCTCGCGCAGTAGACTTTAATAGTCAGGAAGCGTTGTATGTAAAAGCCCTTGCATGGGAATCCAACCAACCTTTTGATATGAATTTTCAGCAAGTTAAGCCAAAATGCTGTGATGTTTTTGTTTGGATTGGTGTCTGGCGAGATGTTATTAAGTATTGGGTTCTTTCCTCAAAAGAGTTGGAGAACAGCAGATATTATTCAAAAGGACAACATCGTGGAAATACGGGTGAAGGTCAGATACATCTAAAACATGATAACATGAAAGAATTCGAAAAATACGAAGTAAAAGCAAAAGATTTGCTTTCAAAGATTAGTGACGCATACAAGAGACAAATTAGTTAATACTATTACGAAAACAAATAAAAATTCAAATATACTTTTCTATCTGACACTGCTACTTTTTCTGCTATTAAATCCGAATTTCTTGACAGGACATTTTAAGATAGTTCTGATAGATGAATAGTTGGCTTGAGGTGCAATCTTCCTTGCCAAGTTCTCCTGATAGTGCTAGAATTGAAAGTAATGGCAAGAAAAAAAATTCGAAAATTAAGTAAAAAAGAAGCCAAAGCCGAAAAAAAGACGACCGATACTCGGGCAGAGTTTGTTGAAAAAAAAGTAGAAGTGGAAAAATCTCAAAAGCGCGAGATAGTGGAAGTTTTGTCTGTTTTGTCGGTGCGTGAATTTGCTGAAGCCCTCAATTTGTCGGTAACTCAAGTTATTTCTAAATTAGTTCAAAATGGAGTCATGGCAACAATTAATGAACTGATTGATTTTGATACGATGAGTATAATTGCCGATGAGCTTGGCATTGATTTAGCTCAAGAAGAAAAAAAGACCCAAATTCTGGACTCGCCCAAACCAGTGAAAAAAAATCTTAAAGCTCGTCCGCCAGTAGTCACAATTATGGGTCATGTTGATCATGGCAAAACGCAACTTCTTGATGCCATTCGTCATACCGATGTTATTGCCACCGAATCGGGTGGAATTACTCAGCATATTGGCGCTTATCAGGTGACTTTAAAACAAGAAAATAAAAAATCTGCTCAAAAAGAACGAACAATCACCTTTTTAGACACTCCGGGTCATGAGGCATTTTCAGCCATGCGGGCTCACGGGGCCAATATTACTGATGTGGTAGTTTTGGTGGTAGCGGCAAACGACGGGGTTAAACCCCAAACACAAGAAGCTTACGCTCATGCCAAAGAAGCAAAAGTGCCAATTGTGGTAGCGATAAATAAAATTGATCTTCCTGACGCCGATGTTGAAAAAACTAAAAGACAATTAGCTGATATGGGACTTTTGCCGGAAGGATGGGGTGGTAAAATACCAATGGTTGAAGTCTCCGCCAAATTGCATCAAAATATTGATAAACTTTTGGAAATGATTATTTTAGTGGCTGACTTAGAAGACCTCAAGGCTGATCCGACACTTTCGGCGGCGGGCGTGGTAATTGAATCGCATATGCAAGCGGGCATGGGTCCAATTGCGACTATTTTAGTTCAAGAGGGCACATTGCATTTAGGTGATCCGATTGTTATTGGTCAAACCTACGGCAAGATTAGAATTATGGAAAATTATCTTGGCAAAAAAATTAAAGAAGCGTTACCGGCAACACCTGTCAGAGTAGCTGGTCTTCAAGATATACCCGATTTTGGTGACAGATTTTTGGCGGTTGAGAATGATAAAATTGCTAAAGAATTAGTTAAAACAAAAACAATTAAACGTAAAGTTCTCTCTATTGGCGAACTTTCTCGCGATATTAGAGAAGGCAAAGTTAAAGAATTAAAAATAGTTCTTAAGGCCGATGTCGCTGGTTCTTTGGAAGCGATTAAAAATTCTCTTAAAAATATCTCAACTTTAAAAGTGAAAATTAATGTTATTCACGAGGGTGTGGGCGATATTACCGAGTCCGATGTCAATATGGCGGTGGCATCAGAAGCTTTAGTGATTGGTTTTCGGATTAAAGCTCAAATCGAAGTGATGAATTTAGCCAATCGTGAAAAAATTAAAATTTCTATTTACGATATTATTTATCAACTTTTAGACGATCTCGCCGCTACTTTGTCCGGGCTTTTGGAGCCGGAAATCATTGAAACCGAGGTTGGTCGTTTGCAAGTTTTAGCTGTTTTTAAAACTTCCAAAAGTGAAAAAATTATTGGGGGCAGAGTGACCACCGGTAAAATTGAAAATGGTGTCGAAGCCAGAATCGTGCGTGATCGCGATAATGTTGGCACGGGTAAAATTACCAATCTTCAACAAAATAAAAAAGATATGAGCGAAGTTTTGGAAGGTTTTGAAGCCGGCTTAAAAGTTGAAACAACTGCAAAAATATTGGTTGGGGATTCAATAGAGTGCTACAAGAAAGAAGAACGAGTTCGCAAACTAGGGGAATAATTTGTATAATATAAACGGAGGGTTATGAACTCTACCGAAATTGGAACGCAGGCTTTCCAAAAAGTTCTAGGAGCAAGTGATAAGGCTCATTATTTTTTAAATCAATTTAATTTAAAAAATCAGCCTTTTGAAATTTTAGACATTATTTTGGTCGCCATTTTAATTTATTGGGTCTATTTAATTTTAAGAGAAACCCGGGCGATGCGAATGCTCTACGGTATTATTGTTTTGGTGGTGATTATGGTTTTAGGCAGACTATTGCAACTACAGGCATTAAATTTTATCTTGACCTATGTTTTGGCGGCGCTAGTCGTTGCTATTCCAGTTGTTTTTCAGCCGGAGCTTCGGGCCGCTCTGGAGAAACTTGGTCGGACTAAATTTGTGGGTGAGTTTGGGGGAATGAAAAAAGATAAACTTCAAGAAATTGTGACAGAAATACTTTCAGCTCTTGACTATTTTTCTGAAAATAAGCGAGGGGCAATTATTGTTTTAACTCGTCAAACCGGTCTTCGGGATGTAATTTTAACTGGTGTGCGACTGGATGCTGATATTTCTAAACAACTTTTAATTACTATATTTTCGCCCAAAACACCTTTGCATGATGGGGCAGTTATTATTTCCGGCGATAAAATTGTCGCAGCTAATTGTTGGCTCCCTTTGACCGAACAAGAATTTAAATACGATCTTGGTACGCGCCACAGGGCGGCATCGGGAATTACAACCGATACCGATGCGATTGTTTTAGTTGTTTCAGAAGAAACGGGCAAAATTTCTTTAGCCATTGGTGGTAACTTAACAACTGACTTAAAAACAGGCCAATTAAAAGATTTACTTACTAAAATACTCCAACACAAGATTGAAGGGGTGGCTTCATGAATATTTTTCAGAAATTTTTTCAAAATTTTCCCGCCAAAATTAGCAGTGTTTTAATTGCCGTTTTAATTTGGATTTATGTTGGTTCAGGTTTGGCTCAAATTGACACTTTTCCCGGAAAAATTCCTATTGATTTTAAAAATAGCCCCCAAGGTTTGATTGCTGTTTCTGATGTTGAAAGTGTTTCAGTCAAAATTGTCGCCGCGTCAGCTCTTTGGAAAAATTTAAATGCTGATTCTTTTTCAGCTATTATTGATTTATCTGGTTTTACCGAAGGCACTTATGAACTGCCGGTAAAACTTAATTCTAATGTTTCCGATGTTCAGATTGTTGAAGTTAGTCCTGCTAAAGTGTTGGTTCGTTTAGAAAAAATTACCGAAAAGGAAGTGCCAGTTGTTTTACAAGTTGAAGGTAAGGCGGCGACTGGTTTTGTGGTTGGTGATTGGAAATTAAAGCCTGATAGAGTTAAAGTTTCTGGAGCTAGCTCGGAACTTGGAAAAATTCTTGAGGCAACAGCTAAAATCACTCTTGCGGGTGAAAAAGACAATCTTCAAAGAATTCTAAAAGTGGTTGCCTTGGATTCGGCTGGCAATGAAATCAGAAATTTAAGTTTTTCTCCTTCTGAAGTTGAGGCTCAAGTGCCTTTAGTCCAGGCGTCATCGGCGAAAACAGTCGGCATTAAAGTCATCACCTCTGGTCAGCCGGCTGATGGTTTTTGGGTTTCGGGCATTGAAACGGATCCGCCCCAAGTAGCAGTAACGGCTTCAGCATCTTTAATTAACCAAATTAGTTTTATTGAAACCAAGGAAATTAATATCACTGGTCTTTCCGAGACGAAAGAATTTACTACCATTTTAAAACCAGCGGTGGGCGTAACTGTCCTTGATAATGTTCCTTTGGTAAAAGCTAAAATCGTCGTTTCGCCGATTGCTTCAACTCGTCAATTTCAAGTAGGCTTTAATTGGAAAAATTTAAATTCTAGTTTGAAAGTTGCTTCCGTTGATCCGGAAGTAGTAACCTTAGTTTTAACCGGCTCAACTTATGATCTATCGCAAGTGGCGGTGAAAGATATTGCCATAAATGTTGATCTTGGCTCATTTTCCCAAGCAGGCGTTCATTCAGTTGATATCTCGCGAAGCAATATCTCTTTACCAAATGGAATTTCTTTTTCATCGGTTGTGCCATCAGCTATTAACGTCCGTTTAGAAAATCTTTAAAGGAGCGCCATTATATTAGCTAATATACTAAATCGTTTTATTCCTTTGGGTAAAAAGATTCGTAATCGTATTCCTGACTCTCTAATTGATTTTAGTCAAAGGAAACTTTTACCATATTTAGCAATAATTATTATTGCCGGTTTTACGGTGATTGCCGATATTGCTAAAGCGGCTGAAAATAGTAGTGTTTATGTTCCTTCTGAAGAGGTAATGGATATTTCCCCCGCCGATGTCGCTCAAGTGGTTTCGGTGGTTGGTCCTTATACGACAAAAATTGATGAAGATCCCCTGACGGTGGCTTTGGCGATGGAAAATAAAGATTTTTTAGGCAAACCAGTTTTAGCTTCAACTGAAATTACGGCTCAACCTCAAGTCCAAAAAGCTCCAGAAAAACGGACTAAAACAATTACTTATACCGTAGAAGGTAGTGACACTCTTTCTTCTATTGCTTGGAAGTATGGTTTAAAAATTGCTTCGGTTAAAGCGGTAAATAGCCTTACATCTGATATGATTAGACCGGGTCAGCAACTGCGGTTACCACCTCAAGATGTAGATCCAAGTACAATTAATAATTTACAAAAGAAAAAAGTGGCTGGCGCTTCTATTACAGCTTTTGCCGGCACTTTTAGAAGACCAACGAGTGGTTTTGCAATGTCGCAGCCATTTGGTCATACCAGTTTTGAAAATTTTCACGATGGTATTGATTTAGATTCTCGTTCAGGGACAACTCTTTTTGCGGCCGCTTCAGGTAGAGTGGTTAGTGTTACTCGGGGTTGGGGTGGTGGTTTTGGTAATCATATTGAAATTGACCATGGCGGTGGTTTTAAAACGCTTTATGGTCATATGGCAAGTTTTTCTGTTTCATCGGGGCAAATGGTTAATCAAGGTCAAGTCATTGGTAAGATGGGCAATACTGGTTGGTCCACTGGTACTCATGTTCATTTTCGCATTACCATAAACGGCCGAGCGGTTAACCCATTGAGTTATTTGTAAAATAAATGTATGATCAATTAGTATGTTTGCAGATGAAGCAACAATTAAAATTAAGGCGGGCAGTGGTGGCAATGGCTGTGTTTCTTTTCGTCGGGAAAAATATGTTCTCAAAGGTGGTCCTGACGGTGGCGATGGTGGCAAAGGCGGTGATGTCTATTTTGTGGTAAGCGATGCCGTTCATACTTTGACTGATTTTGTCCGCAAAAAGGAGTGGCAGGCCCAGAATGGTGAAGATGGCCGGTCAAAAAAACAGACCGGAAAAGGGGGTAATGATCTTATTTTGCAAGTTCCACCAGGGACAATTGTTAGAATAGATGGCGGAGATATTTTTTGTGATTTAACAAAAATTGGCGACAGAGTCGTTTTAGCTAAAGGTGGACGAGGTGGTTGGGGTAATACCCATTTTGCTACCGCCGTGCGTCAAGCGCCTTTTTTTGCTCACAAAGGCAAACCCGGTCACGAAAGAAACTTTAAATTAGAATTGAAATTGATTGCCGATGTTGGGCTGGTGGGTCTGCCGAATTCTGGCAAATCTACTTTTTTAAGTCGCATTTCCAACGCTCGGCCTAAAATTGCCGACTATCCTTTTACAACTCTATCGCCTAATTTAGGAGTAACAAAATTTCGCGACCAAGAATTTGTAGTTGCTGATATTCCCGGACTAATTTCCGGGGCATCGGAGGGTATTGGTTTGGGCGATAAATTCCTCCGTCACATTGAACGGACAACTGCCTTGATTCATATTATTGATATTTTAAGTCAAAATCCAAATCAAGATTATAAAGTTATTCGCACGGAACTTAAAAAATGGAATCCGGAACTATTAAAAAAGAAAGAATTAGTTGTTTTAAATAAAGCCGATACTTTGGAAAGAAAAGAAGCCATAAAAATAACTAAAGACTTGTCTAAAAAAATCAAAAAACCGGTATATTTAATCTCCGCCGTCTCTGGTGAAGGGGTTGATAAAGTTTTAGAGGAGCTTGTTTAATTTATCTGACACATCGGCATTTACACATCGGATGTGAAAAGTCGGATGTGAAAAATTATCCCTTAATACCGCTGGAGCGGAAATAGCCAAACCTGTTGTCCACCTACGAGGTGGACAATGGGTGATTACTAAATTGACAAAATGGCTAAAAACGCTATAATTAAAATTAAGAGGACATAATGGCTTTAGCAAAAAAATATCACAAAATTTATAAATATATTGCCGTTTTTGAACCAGATAAAGAAATAGGTGGCTATACTGTTACTATTCCCGAACTTCCTGGTTGCATTTCCGAAGGCGATACTTTCGAAGACGCGTTAGTTAATATTAAAGAAGCAGCTGAGTTATATATGGAAGTCATGAAAGACAAAATCAAAGAGTCATCAAGTGCAACAAGTCCCATTTTAGTTGCTCCTATAGAAATAAAAGTTTAAATATGCCTAGAATTCCCACTTTTAAACCAAAAGAAGTAATAAAAATTTTGGAAAAAGCGGGATTTAAGTTTGTCCGGCAAAAAGGCAGTCATAGAATTTATCTCAAGAATAATAGAGCAGTTACCGTTCCTTATCATAATAAAGATATAAGAAAAGGAACATTAGGCGCAGTCATTAAACAATCTGGTTTAACTCTTGAAGAATTTCTCAATTTAATATAATATACTTGGTATAACTATTGACAAAAAAACAATACTAATTTATAATCACAATAGAGAATAAAATAAGGAAGAAAAGGGTGGAAAGAATTTATTATATATAAGTGATGTCTCTGCCTTTAAGCAGCGGTTATTGCTGTATGTTTGTTTGGAGATTTTTTTAGTGTCAAGAATACAACTTGGTCAACAAAAAAGAATATCTCTCCCGATTAAGGATTTAATCGAAGTCCAGATAAACTCTTATAATTGGTTTTTTCGTGAAGGAATTAAAGAACTATTAGAAGAAATTAATCCCGTTGAAGATTTCACTGGGAAAGTTTTGCAATTAGAATTTTTAGACGTTTCAATGGATCAGCCTCGTTATGGCGAGGATGTAACTAGGGACAAAAATTTAACTTACGAAGCGCCACTGCGCTGTCAGGTAAGACTGACAAATAAAATTACCGGTAGAACTAAAGAAGCAACCGTCTTTTTGGGCGATTTTCCTTTAATGACCGATCGTGGTACTTTTATGGTTAACGGAATTGAAAGAGTTGTTGTTTCCCAAATTGTTCGTTCCTACGGCGTTCTTTTTGTCTCGGAAGAAGTCGCTGGTAGAAAGTATTTTGGGGCTAAAATTATTCCTTCAAGAGGCGCTTGGCTAGAACTTGAAACTTCACTCCGTGATATTATTTCGGTAAAAGTTGACCGAAAAAGAAAAATTTTAGTGACGACTTTTTTGCGGGCGTTGGGCATGACAACTGAACAAATTATTCAGGCTTTTTCAGGTGTAAATGACAACGAAGATCACAATTATATTAAAGCTACTTTAGCTAGAGACAACGCTAAAACTTACGAAGAAGCCCTAGTTGAGGTTTATAAAAGAATTAGACCAGGCGATTTGGCAACTCCAGAAACTGCTAAAACTTTTATTGAAGCAATGTTTTTCAATCGCAAACGTTACGATTTAGGTAAAGTCGGCCGATATAAAATGAATCAGCGTTTAGGCATGAACGCTTCTTTTGATGTTAAAAATAGAGTCCTTCGCTTGGAAGATGTTATTGATACAATTAAAGAAATCATCAGACTTAATAACGATCCAATGGCGGAGCAAGACGATATTGACCATCTTAAAAATCGTCGCGTTCGCGCCGTCGGAGAATTAATTCAAGGTAAAGTTCGGGTGGGAATGCTTCGGATGGAAAGAATCATTAAAGACAGAATGTCAGTTTTGGACTCCGACACTGTTACCCCAAGCCAACTAATTAATGCCCGCCCAATTATGGCGGTCTTGCAAGAATTTTTTGCTTCATCGCAACTCTCGCAGTTTATGAATCAAACTAATCCTTTGGCGGAACTGGAGCATAAAAGATGTCTCTCGGCTATTGGACCGGGTGGTCTTTCGCGCGAACGGGCTGGTTTTGAAGTTCGTGATGTTCACTCATCTCATTACGGTCGGATTTGTCCAATTGAAACGCCGGAAGGTCCGAATATTGGTTTAGTTGGTTACATGGCAACTTACGCTAAAGTCAATGAATACGGTTTTTTGGAAACTCCGTATCTTGTGGTGGAGCAAAAAGACAAAAAAACCCGCGTCACCAGCAAAGTCGTTTATCTGGACGCCGACGAGGAAGAAAAAGCAATTATTGTGCCGGTTTCGGCTAAAATTGATAAAGATAATTATTTAGTTGAGTCAAAAACCATTGTTCGTAAATATGGCGAACCGCAACTGGAACGAATCTCAAAAATCCAATATATGGATGTTTCACCTCGTCAAATTGTCTCTATTTCAACAGCTTTAATTCCCTTTGTTGAACACGATGACGCCACTCGCGCTTCCATGGGTTCAAATATGGAACGTCAGGCAGTACCTCTTGTTCGTCCTGAATCACCAGTCGTTGGTACTGGTATGGAGCAAGATGCCGCTCGGGACTCTGGTCAATGTTTGTTTGCCGATACAGCGGGCGTTGTATTGGAAGTTTCTGGTTCCGAAATTATATTAGAGACAAAAACAGGTAAAAAAAGATATTTACTTAAAAAATTCCAACGTTCAAATCAGGCGACTTGCCTTAACCAGCGCTCGGTTGTGAGCCTTGGCGATAAAGTAAAAATTGGTGATTTACTGGCTGATTCTTCAGCGACTGATAATTGTGAATTGGCATTAGGTAAAAATGTTTTAGTTGCTTTTATGTCTTTTAAAGGCGCTAATTTTGAAGACGCGATCATTATTTCCGAAAAATTAGTCCGTGAAGATGTTTATACTTCTATTCATATTGAAAAATATCCAATAGAAGTTCGCGACACTAAACTTGGACCGGAACTTTTAACCCGCGATATTCCTAATGTTTCTGAAGAAGCTTTGGCTAATTTGGACGAACAAGGAATAATTCGTATTGGAGCCGAAGTCTCTGCTGGTGATATTTTAGTCGGTAAAATCTCGCCAAAAGGTGAAACGGAACTTTCGGCCGAAGAAAAATTACTTAGAGCTATTTTTGGCGAAAAAGCTAAAGATGTTAAAGACACCTCTCTCCGACTACCTCATGGCGAATATGGTCGGATTGTGGATATTAAAATCTTTTCAAAAGAAAAAGGCGATGAACTCGCCGCTGGTATTTATCAGATTGTGGAAATTTCAGTGGCTCAACAGCGCAAAGTTCAAATTGGTGATAAGTTGGCTGGTCGTCATGGTAATAAAGGGGTTCTTTCAACTATTCTACCAGAAGCAGAAATGCCATTTTTGGCTGACGGCACCCCGATTGATATTGTTCTAAATCCGCTCGGTGTTATTTCCCGTATGAACCTTGGTCAAATTCTAGAAACTCATTTAGGTTGGGCGGCTAAAACAAAAAATATAAAAGTGGCAACGCCTATCTTTGAATCAATTGATTTTCCAAAAATCCAAGAAATGCTAAAAGAATGCAATTTGCCCGAAGATGGCAAAATTCAACTTTATGACGGTCGCACTGGTGAGCCGTTTGATCAAAAAACAACCGTTGGGATTATTTATGTGATGAAGCTTTGTCATTTGGTTGACGACAAAATGCACGCTCGTTCAACCGGTCCGTATTCCATGGTAACTCAACAGCCGTTGGGTGGAAAAGCCCAATTTGGAGGTCAGCGTTTTGGGGAAATGGAAGTTTGGGCTTTGGAAGCCTATGGCGCGGCTCACTCATTGCAGGAAATGTTGACTATTAAATCAGACGATGTGATTGGCCGATCTAAAGCTTATGAAGCGATTATTAAAGGAGAAGAAATTCAAAAACCCCAAATTCCGGCTAGTTTTTATGTTTTAGTTAAAGAACTTCAATCGCTTGGGTTAAATGTTGAAATGCTAAATTCTAACGATCTATCGCGTCGAAAAGCATCTGCTCTTCCAAGCGCTCCGGTAGAAAAGATTGAAGAAAAAATAGAGATAGAAGCACCGGAAAATATTGTTACTGAAGAAAAAGATGCCGAAGTGACGGAATTAGATGTGCCCGAACCGGAAATAGTTGAAGAACCTATTGATAAAGGCGAAGACCTACCTTAATTGAGGAAAATTATATGGCCAATGTTAGAAAAATAAATCAAAATGCAACCAAAGAAAAAAATAGAATGGTTGATTTTGATGCTTTAAAAATCTCAATTGCCTCTCCGGATCAAATTTTAGATTGGTCTTATGGCGAGGTTTTAAAACCTGAAACAATCAACTATCGGACTCAAAAACCGGAAAGAGACGGTCTTTTTGACGAAAGAATTTTTGGACCAACCAAAGATTGGGAATGTTATTGTGGCAAATATAAAAAGATTCGTTACAAAGGTGTTATTTGCGATAAATGTGGTGTGGAAGTAACTCGCAGTGCCGTTCGGCGTGAAAGAATGGGTCATATTGATCTTTCGGTGCCGGTTACTCATATTTGGTATGTCCACGGCGTGCCAAGTATTCTAGGTTTAGTTTTGGATTTATCCACTTCTGAATTAGAAAGAGTTATTTATTTCGCTGGTTTTATGGTTTTGGAAATTAATGAAGAAATTCGTAAAAGTGTTTTGGATCAACTGGAGAAAAAATACAGCGAAGCCAAAAACAAAGCCGGTGACAATAATATGGATTTGGCTAAAATTGAAGTTGCCTATAAAGCCACCCGTCAGGAAATATTTTCGCTTGTGCCAAAAATGATTTTAACCGAAAGTAAGTATCAAGATTTATCCTTGCGCTACGGTCAAATTGTAAAAGTTGGTATTGGTGCAGAAGCAATTTATGAATATTTAAAAAAACTTGATCTTGATGAACTCCACAAAAATCTTAATTTGGAATTAGAGCAAGCAACATCTGTTAATCAAAGAAAAATTTTAAGACGATTAAAACTTTTAGCAGAAATGAAAAATGCTGGTATTAGACCGGAATGGTTGATTATGACCAGATTACCGGTTTTACCGCCGGATTTGCGACCGATGGTTCAGCTTGACGGCGGTCGTTTTGCCGCTTCGGACTTAAATGATCTTTATCGCCGGGTTATTAATCGCAATAATCGTTTAAAAAGACTTTTGTCTTCGGGTGCGCCAGAAGTAATTTGTAGAAATGAAAAAAGAATGCTTCAGGAAGCGGTTGATTCTTTGGTTG
>CAYZMA010000009.1:24701-28298 GCA_964479405.1 uncultured Candidatus Saccharibacteria bacterium | reverse complement strand
CCTTTTGCTCCAATAATTTCACTGTGGTAATGCCAATCGGATTTGGCCTTTGCGGACAGCGACAGGCAAATATGCCGACTATCGGTACTTCTGGGTTGCCCTGCGGGCGATGTACAATCACCTGTTCTTTTACTTTGTCCATCCAATAAACAATTATGACATGGGAATAGTTCTTGATGCCCTTCAGCGCGCCGCTATAACTTTTCTCCAACTGAATCGTTGAAATTTCTTTCCCAAACCCGCCAAATCGATTCTCAATGACATTATTTTTAACATAACCAATCGGTTTTATCTTTATCTCTTTCATATTTTTCCTTCTTTTGATTAAATTTTAATCAATATCAATATAGCCAATCAACAAACCACAAGCAATACACGTTGGAAAAAACCGGCTAAAATAAAGTTCGAGCCAATGATTTCATTTTCTAACTGGCGGAGAGGGTGGGATTTGGACCCACGATCCGCGTTAGCGGATACCGCTTTTCGAAAGCGGCGCACTAGGCCAAACTATGCGACCTCTCCTTATTTTTTCCTAATAATTATTTTCCGATACGGTTCTTCCCCCTCCGAATCGGTTTGGATCCCCTCAATTTCGGCTAAAGCCATATGCACCAATCTTCGTTCAAAAGAGTTCATTGGAGGCAAGATATCTTCCTCGCCGGAAGTCAAAACTTTTTGGGCTAATTCTTTGGCTATTTCGGTGATTTCTTTTTCGCGCATCACTTTATAGCCGGCAATGTCCAGACTTAAAGGCAAAAATTCTTCCGCCTCTTTAGCAATCATCAATCTTAAAACATGCTCTAAAGCTTGCAGATTTTGACCGCGGCGACCAATGAGCATCGGCGCCAATTCGCTTTCAATATTTAAACGATAAACTTCTTCAACTGTTTCTATCTCTACCTTTGCTTCCGAATCAAAATGACCGATTAAATTTAAAGCGGTTTTTTGAATTTTAATTTTACTTAAACTCATTTTTTCTTTCTCACCGTCACTTCCACCCCGTGTTTTTTGGTGGTAGCTGGTTTTTCTTTGGCTTTTTTTGAAATTTGAAATTTGGATTTTGAAATTCCGTCCGAAGGACGGCTGAACACCCACCATTGCTGAACCACGGCGAATAAAGTTGTTACGGCCCAATAAAGAGGCAAAGCCGCCGGCAGGCGGCCGGCGATTAAAACCGTAAAAACCGGCATCAAATACATCATTTGTTTGGAAATCATGACTTGCATTTCCGCGCCTTTGCCATTTGTGTTGCTAGATGGCGGGGTCAATTGTCTTGACTGAAAATACTGCAAAATTCCAGCAATGACCGGCAAAATAAATTTGTCCGGTTTGCCTAAATCAAGTCCTAAAAACCAAGTATTAATATATTCCGGTCGAGGCGTAAATTGATACAAAAGATCAAATCTACTTGTGTTTAAGCCGTTGATAAAAACATAGTACAAAACCAAAAGAATCGGCAGTTGAATAAGCAGTGGCAAGCAAGCACCTAAAGGATTAACATCATTTTTTTTGTAAAAAGCCATTAATTCCTGGGATTGCTTTTGTTTGTCACCCTTGAATTTTTCCTGCAAAGCTGAAATTTCCGGTTGCAGGTCGCGCATCCTTTTTTGCTGGCGAGTTGCCTTCATTGAAGAAGGCAAAAGAATTAAACGAATAATAACCGTCAAAATAATAATCGCCAAACCAACATTGTGGTACGGCATTAACCAAACCAAAAAAATCAACGCATTGAAGAGTGGTTTGTAGAGGATAAGTTTTATAATGTATTTCATTGAAGCCATAATAGTTTAAAATCCTAAATCATTTGTCATTGCGAGGAGGAACGACGAAGCAATCTATCAAAGATCGCCGCGCTGACGCTCGCGATGACACCCCGTGTCAGATTGCCACGGCCTTCGTCCTCGCAATGACGGCTGTCTGTTTTGGTCATTTTACAGGATCTTCTCCCCCTTTTGACCAGGGGGTGCAACGGCAGATTCTTTTAATCCCTAGCCAACTTCCTTTTATAACACCGTACTTGTCAATTGCTTCGTAGGTGTATTGACTACAAGTTGGGTGGTAACGACAAAAACCTTCACTGTAAAAAACTGCCATTGGCCCATGATCAAAAGATAAGGTTTTCTGATACAAACGAATTGATTTTAAAGCAACATATTTACACATCTTGTAAAACCTTTTGGATTATTTGCCTCAACTCTTTTTCGTCATTTGGCGCCTGATAAAACCTTATAATATAATCTTTGTTTTGTATAGCCTTGTCTTTTAAAATTTGACCGATTTCGGAAAAAGCCACTCGCCGCAAACGATTGCGGTCAGTCGCCTTTTTTAAAACCGCCAAAGGCACAACAATAGCAAAACGAGGAAAAGAAAGATTGACAGCCAAAGATTTAATGCCTAAGATGCCAAATTTTTGACCTTTCCCCTTTTTGTAAATAAGATTAATTTGCCGACGATTAAGACGAAATTTTTTGGCTAGCATTTTATACCGTTAATTTCTTTCTTCCTTTGGCGCGGCGCGATTTTAAAACTCGGCGACCAGCGGTCGTTTCCATTCGCGTCATAAAACCATGAACTTTTTTGCGACTTCTATTGTGGGGTTGGTATGTTCTTTTCATATCTATTTGATTTTACATTCTTTTTTTAAATTTATCAAGGTTTGTGAGTTATCCACCGTCTATCCACAGCCCTTGACGACCTGTGGATAAGTTCTTTATTATAAGGTTGAAGGCCCTGTGGATAACTTACTATAGACAAATATAATAGGCTTGTTAGATTAAATGGGACAGGAGGCTTAGTGGATCCAAAAGAAATTTGGCAAACAGCCTTGGGTGAATTAGAGGTTGTTTTTAGTAAGGCTAATTTTCGGACATGGTTTAAATCCACCTTTATATTAGAACTCTCTAATGAAGAAGTTGTCATTGGCGTACCCAATGGTTTTGCTGAAGACTGGCTAAAAGATAAATACGATCCGGAAATTCAATCAGCCTTAAAAAAAGTTATCCCCACCCTCAAAAAAGTCTCCTATAAGGTTTCGGGTCAAAACACGCCACCTAAACCAACTGTTGCGCCGGAAAAGCAAACCGAAGGCCCGGAAATCACCCATCCCCAACTCAATACGATCTATCGTTTTAGTAATTTTGTGGTTAGCAACTCTAATCGCTTAGCCACTGCCACTGCCCAAGCCGTTAGTTCTAAACCCGGAACGGTTTATAATCCCCTCTTTCTTTATGGTGGCGTCGGGCTGGGGAAAACTCATCTTGTTCAAGCAATTGGCAATGAGATATTGAGTAAATATCCTAAGAAAAAAATTGTTTATGTTTCCTGCGAACGTTTTACCAATGATTTTATTTCGTCCATTTCCAATGGCCGAATTAATAATTTTAAAAAGGCTTATCGCGATGTTGATGTTTTACTGGTTGATGACATTCAATTTTTATCCGGCAAAGAGGGGACTCAAGAAGAATTTTTTCATACCTTTAATGCGCTTCACAGCAAATCCAAACAGATTGTGATGACTTCCGACCGACCTCCAAAAGCCGTTCCGGCTCTGGAGGCTAGACTAGTTTCAAGGTTTGAATGGGGAATGCTGGCCGACAT
>CAYZMA010000009.1:24000-24691 GCA_964479405.1 uncultured Candidatus Saccharibacteria bacterium | reverse complement strand
TGTCATGACCTCCGACCGCATTCCCCAGGCTATTCCCCAAGTTGCCGAAAGACTCACTTCCCGTTTTGGCTGGGGCATGGTCGCCGATATTCAACCGCCAAATTTGGAAATGAGGGAGGCTATTTTAAGATCTAAGTGCCAAGAAAAAAACTTTTCATTAGACGACGATATTATTAATTATATTGCCGTTGCGGTTGAGTCTAATATTCGCGAGCTTGAAGGCGCCATTATAAGGATCATGACCCATTGTCAATTTAATAAAGTGGCGCCTTCACTTGACGTAACCAGCAAAGTTTTAGAAGATCTAATTGTTTCCAAAGGCAGAAGTCTGTCTGTGGATAAGATTCTTAAAGCAACCGGCGATTTTTTTAAAGTCGGCGCCGATGAACTTATTTCCACCAAAAGAAATCGCGAATTAGTTTGGCCGCGACAAATTGCGATGTATCTTTTGCGCCACGAAATGAATATGTCTTTTCCTAAAATTGGCCAAGTTCTTGGGAAAAAAGATCACAGCACAATTATGCATGGCGTGAGTAAAATTGAAAAAGAAATTGGCGCCAATAATGAATTAAAAAAAGAGTTGACTTTAATTAAAGAGAAACTCTATATTGCCTAACCAGTTATGAATTTATAAGGAGTAAAGTGGCCTGTGGATAACCTGTGGATAACTCCATACTTATCCACAGGGCGA
>CAYZMA010000009.1:0-23990 GCA_964479405.1 uncultured Candidatus Saccharibacteria bacterium | reverse complement strand
GCGAAAATATTTGGTCTTTAAAAATCGTTTTAAAAAAGTTATCCACAGATTTTAAAAAGTTATCCACAGCCTTATACACAAGTTATCCACAGCCAAATAAACCTATATATCCACAGAATCCACAGTACTTATTATTACTATTGTATATATAAGTAAATTAAAGAATACTATTTATAATAGACAAACTGTGGATAAGTTTAAAATAGAAATGGAGATTCAATGAAAATATCTTGTACCCAAGAAAATTTAACCAAAGGCTTAAATATTGTTAGCCACATGATTAGTACAAGGACAACCTTACCTGTTTTAAATAACATCTTACTAAAAGTAGAAAAAGGCAGATTAAATTTATCAGCTACTGATTTAGAAATTGGTATTAACACTTGGATTGGAGCGAAAGTAGATGCTGAAGGGGCGATTACTGTGCCGGCAAGATTACTTTCGGAATATGTAACAACTAATACTGATAAAACAATAAATTTAGAACTAAAAGAAACAACTCTATATTTATCATCTGATCATTTTAAAGCTCATATTAAAGGAATAGAGGCGAGTGAATTTCCGTCAATTCCGGAAGTAAAGGGTGGCGAGAAAATTGAAATTCAAGCGACCGACTTTAAAGATGGGATTACAAAAACAGTTTTTGCTTGCGCCATTGACGAAACTCGGCCGGTTTTGGCGGGCGTATTTTTAAAAATTGTTAAAAATAAATTAAAATTAGTGGCGACTGATAGTTACCGGTTGGCGGAAAAAACCATTAACTTAATTTCTGCTGGTGATAAAGAGGTTGGTTTAATTGTCCCGGGACGAACTTTAGGTGAAATTGGTCGTCTTTTAAATGAATCACTAGAGAAAGTGGAAATCATGGTGGGGGAAAATCAAGCTCAATTTAAATTAGGACCAACAACCCTAATTTCCCGTTTGATTGACGGCAGTTTTCCGGACTATGAACAAATTATTCCCCAAAATATTAAGACGAAAATTAATATTAAAAGTAAAGAATTTCAAAACGCTTTAAAAATGGCGAGTTTTTTTGCAAGAGACAGCGCCAACAATATTAAACTGCAACTTAAAAAACCAAAAACTTTTAATATTATTGCCCAGTCGCCCCAGATGGGTGATAATACTTCAGAGATTGAAGTGGAAATTACCGGCGATGAATTGGAAATTTCTTTTAACGCTAAATTTATTTTAGACTCTTTAAATGTGGTTAATTCTGAAGAAATTTCTTTAGAGATGGCTGGACCATTGTCACCCGGCATTATTAGGCCTTTAAATGACAAAAACTATCTCTATATTATTATGCCCTTGAGGATGGATGAGTAAAAATTAATTTTCAATTTTACAATTTACAATTTTCAATAAATGATTTAATGTTTTAATTTTCAATGTTTGTAAATTAATTAATTGAAAATTCAATGAAAATTAGAAATTGAAAATTAATAATTTTATTTATGTTAAAAAACTTAATTTTAGAAAACTTCCGCAACTACCAAAAATATGATTTGGATTTTTCTAAAACGACTATTTTAATTGGTCCTAATGGTGTAGGCAAAACCAATATTATTGAAGCCATTTCTTTAATGTCCACTGGTCGGTCTTGGCGGTTAAAAAAAGACAACGAAGCGGTTTTGTGGCAGAAAGATTTTGCCCGAATTTCCGCTAAGATAGTGGGTGATAAAGAAAAAAATTTAGAGATGGTTTTACAGCGTCTGCCCAGCCCTGATTATCCCCAAATAAAAATTATTAAAATTAATGGTGTTAAAAAAAGATTAGTGGAGCTTTTGGGGAAAATTCCGACGGTTTTATTTTCACCGGAAGAGCTCCAAATAATTGCTGGCAGTCCCCAGCTCCGGCGTCGGTTTATTGATATTTTAATTTGCCAGACGGATAAAAATTATACCGTCGCTCTTTTGGATTTGGCGAAAATTATTCGGGGTCGAAATAAGCTATTGTATTATATAAAAATTGGCAAATCAAAAATTGGAGAATTGGATTTTTGGAATGAAAGATTAGTAACTTTGGGTTCTTTTATTATAAAAAAAAGGCAGAAAGTGATTGCCGAATTAAACTTAAAATTATCGGATACTTATCAGACTATTTCTGATGAAAAAGAAACTTTGCAAATTAAATATAAATCGTTGGTAGAGCCGGATAAATTTGCCGATATGATTGGGGCGCAAATTGAGCGGGAAATTGAGGCGACGGCGACTTTGTTTGGGCCTCATAGAGACGACTTGGTGTTTTTGTTAGAGAATAGAGATGTGGCGACTTTTGGTTCGCGCGGGGAGTTCCGGAGTGTCATTTTAGCAGTCAAAGTGGCGGAATTATCATATCTTAAAAAAGCCAATCCCGATGTTCCGCCAATTTTACTTTTGGATGATATTTTTTCGGAGTTGGATTTGAATAGGCGACTTCATTTAGCCAAAATTATCTCGGGTCAGCAAACCATTATCACCACCACCGACTTTGATCATATTGAAAAAGGGCTTCGTGAAAAGGCGAAGGTGGTGGAGCTCACTGTCATTGCGAGGCCGGGTGGCCGTGGCAATCTTTAAGATAGATTGCTTCGCTACTGCTCGCAATGACAAACAGAGTAACTAGAGTATAAAAAGTGAGAGGCGTGCCCTGTAACACTTAGTCACAGACCCGTGTCTCTCTCATGATGTTTTTATTGTATTAGATTTATAATCATTTGTCAAATGTTTGCACAATAAGGCGAAGATTGTGAAACTAGAATAAAAAAATCCCCGCACTTTCGCGCAGGGAAGTTGTCCTTCCTGGCTCCATAGAATTTATTTCTTAGCTACTTCGGTAGTAAATTTCGGATTGATATTTGCTCGCATAAGCCATATCGCTCGCGCGACTTTTGCTCGAAACTGATACCAACAGTTATTAATATCCTTATCAGTGTGGCCACCGATGAATTGAGAAATTTCATCTACTGGCTTTGCGCCATTAGCTGTCTCAACTCTAACCTTTACTCTAATTCCCGACAACTCATCTGTATATGCGTAATCGGAACTGTCAGGATGACTCTCAAAAAATAGAGTGCCGAACTTTCCGTCCTGACTTGCCCCTAATCCGTGGGCGATTCTGGCAAATTTCTTCGCCGCAGATATGTCTTCTGGCTGCTCTATGGTGTAGCGATAACCAGAAAGAATTTTCATTCTCTCAACTTTCTCTGTTGATGGCCCTGGCGACGAAACTGTACTTTGATAAAAAAGGTACGCCATAATCCCTAGGATCAAAATAAACACCCCGATAATTGTTAATTGCTGCTCTCCATTTAACTGCAATTCGCGAATCCTCCTTTTGTTGTTTTTAGATCTGCCCCAATGATTCCACAACTTACCTTGCAGATTAGATTGAATAACTGATGAGAGCATAAACTTTTTATCTGGAGAAGTCAAGAGATTTTAATATAATTCCTCGCGATAACATTAAGGGGCTTTTTGTTATCTTGAAATCTAATAAAATTTACACGACCGTGAAATAATTATTAGATTTACTATCTATAAACCTAAAAACTTCCACCTCGTAGGTGGCGGAGGCGGGTTAAGTGGGAGTGGAGGTTTAGGATATTTTTATGGTATAATTAAAATAAGATGAAAAAGAAACGACAAATTGTTTATGCTTTTATTGATAGCCAAAATTTGAATTTAGGAGCGAATAAAGACCTTTTTAATAAAAATGGTAAAAAAATTTATAAAGGGTGGAAATTAGACTTTAAAAAATTCAGAGTTTACTTGCGTGATAAGTTCTATGTTTCAAAAGCTTTTCTTTTTATTGGCTATATTAAGGGAAATGAACGATTATATAGCAACTTAAAAAGATGGGGTTACGAGATTGTTTTTAAACCAACAATACAAGATGGCAGTGGTAAATCTAAAGGTAATATTGATGCCGAACTGGTATTATATTCAGCGGCGATAGAATTTCAAAAATATAATAAAGCAGTCATTGTCTCTGGCGATGGCGATTTTTATTGCTTGCACAATTATCTTTTGAACAAAAATAAACTTCTAAATATTATAATTCCTAATTGTTATTCAGAATCTAGTTTGTTAAAAAAGTTTCAAGAATATAAAATATTTCTTAATAGAGAACAGAATAAATTAGAATTTCTAAGTAATAAAAATGGGAGGCGTCGCGTATAACACGTAGTCATACGGTCGTTTCTCCCTCATGATGTTTTTATTGTATAATACTCACTAATAGTTGTCAATACTCGTTAACCCGAGCTAAAGCGAAGATTGTGGAGTTGGAGTAAGGCTTATATAAAAACTAGGGCAAATATCTTGTCCTAGTTAAGGAATAGGATTAAAGTTAAGAATTAATTGATCGCTCGCGGAAGGATTGAAATTAATTTGAAGGGTTTGAGGTATCTTATCTATAGTCAAGATATTCTTCCAATATTTGGTGATAAATGCCCATGCAAAAAATTCTGCGTCGTTCTCTCTGTCGCTAAGATGGCCAAAATAGGACGGAAGTAGTATCGGAAAGAATTCTTTACCAGCTGTTTGAATAAGATGAGCCCATTCATGGGCAATGGTGCAGGAAATGTGAAAATCAAGAGTGACATTAGAATCAGCCATACCATTACTTATTGCTACTTTCCTTATTAAATCGTCATTTTCGCCATCAACTTTATCATTTTGCCAATCCCACTTATCTTGTAATAGATAGAGAACAGGTTTTTTTCGATTCATAAGAGTGTAGTTGTTGTATCCTTTCGGGTTGTAATGGTGCAATCTAATTTCCGCGTTTTCCAGAATCTCTAAAGGATAGATTTTTTCCAGAATGTAGAGTGAATTAAATACTGTTGCAATTGTACCACCCACTTCTAAATAGCGGTTTGTCATTATCATACATTTCACCTCTATATGATGGTATGAATTATATATAACAGATTGTTAGCTAAAAATCTATCCCAGGATACTATTGAATGTTTTAACCTTATAATCCCACTTCCGAAGTGGGAGTGAGGTTTAGAACAACTTTAATGGTATTATAAAATCAAATGAAAAAATTGAGTGATTATTTTAGCGGCGATCCGCGCTACAGTCGCCTTAAAAAGCCGCTTGAGGCGGCTAATGTTTGTGACACCACCCGTAGCGTAGCGGAGGGTCGTTTTGAGGTCATTTCTTTCCGCGATGGGCTTTTAACGCTTTCTGTCTCATCGCCGGCGCAAGCGGCCAATTTGAGTTTGGAAAGCGTTAAAATCATCAGCGAAGTTAATGAGAAGTTGGGAGAAGAGAAGGTGGAGAGGGTTAGATTTAAAGTCCAATAATAAATTTCTAATTATTCTAATTGACCTAATCAATGCCTAATTAATTTAATGACCAATATCTAAAGATTATTTAGGCATTTAGAAATTGGATATTAGGATTTGATTAGATTAATTAGAATAATTAGGTCAATTGGTCATTCGTTGGTTATGTCAATAACCAATGTGTATATGATCCCACATTAGCTGGTTTGCCCAGAGACCGGAATTGCCACGAAGGCCGGCGGAACCATAAAGGTCATTTAAATTTGAACTAAAGCTGTCAACATCTTCTTGACGATAAGTCATAATTTGGGTGGGGACTAAATTTTCGTCATTTAAAGCTTTGGGCATTTGAAGGACATCATTAATTAATTGATTGACTTTCCATTGGGCGCCGGCTATTGAACCGGCTTGAAAAGAGTTGGCATTTTGGCCGTCAAATTCACCTAAAGGACAACCTTGCACACTTGACGCTCCTTGCAACTCTGGATAATAACCGCAAGCGGTGCAAGTTAAATCAACTTTGTAGACGCCAAAAGCATTAGTCAGGACAAACAAACCAATTCCCCACGGGCTGGCGGCGCCGGAAATCCAAAATGAGACACCCATCCCGACCAGCATACTTGACGAGCCGGGTACTAGTCCCAACGATTGGTCAACGGCGAGCAATTGTTTTTGAAAAGCTGTTGTCAAGATTGTAGAAATAACTTCAGCCCTGAGGTCTTTTAAGGCGGCTCCGGTTGAGAGTGCTTTAGCGACATCACCTGTTGCTTGAGCGGCTCTATAGGCTTTAACTGCTTTTTGATATTTCACAAAATAATCATAAGCAAGTTTAGTTGTGCCCATTGGCAGACCGGTTTTTGTATCAGCCCAGTTAGCTACAACATCAATGCCATAATCGGCATAAATTTGGGTTAAACTGCCTTGGTCGGTTAGCGAGCCGAGTTTGTGGCTTTGGCCGTATTGGAACAAAGCTTTAGCCGTGCCCGGCTGGACAAAATCACCAAATTTACTAGTGATAATATTATCCAAAAAAGCATAAGAAGTATCAGACAAAGCTTCGGGATCGCGGAATTCATAATAAAGTTCTAAATCGCCGAGTAGTTCGGCTGGAATGGCCGAATTTTTACTGTGGACCATATTGCCAATATAAGCAAGACCCATATCCCATTTTTGGGCCGAATCACCTTCGCGCATCGCTTGGGTAAAGCCGGCCGGGATGTTTTTATCCGCTTTGTGAAGTTGCATATCAACCGCCCGATATTGAAGGTCTTTGCGAGAATTATCGCGCGAATCACGAATGGCTTCTTGACGGACACTGGCTTCTACGGCAGGATCAATAGGCGCGTTGTTGTTTTCTGCGCGCATTTGGGCGACGGCGGCATCGCCGATGGCAGTATCCCCTGCCGGATCATTGAAATAAGCTTTTTTAGAGGTGGGATAATCAAGTTGAAAAGCTTGATCGTCGGGACTATTAAATTCACCATTATAAGCCGTCACAATTTGAGCCGCTCCCCAAGCTGTTAATCCCCCCTTAATATCGCCGTTGACAAATCTTTTAGCGTCATTTTCATCCGGAATGCCGGTAACTTGTTGAACGGCGGTGGTAAAAACTTGTTCGTTGTAAAGAGATGAACCGCTACTATTTAATCCTTGCTCGTAAATAATATCAACATAAGGGTCGTATGATTCGTCCATTCCCATCCATCGCGGGAGCCATTTTTTGCCTTGTTCCAAAAGAATGACACTGGCATTTTGAGGCCCGGAAGTCAACATTCTTTCCCAAGTTCCGGGATCAAATTTAGTCTTATCGTCCAAATTAATACCGCCGGCGGCGCCCAAAGCTTCATAAAGTTTTTGCTTGCTTTGGGGTGAGCTTAAGGTTGGGTCGCTGTTAAAAACATCAACTAAAGTTTTGGCGGCGGTTTGATATTTTTCTTCAAGGTCCATTCTTTCGGCGATTTTTTCAACCGAAATTTCGGTTAAAGAGTTTTTGCCGACTTTCCCAACAAAGTCTGGCAGACTCATGGCGCCGGTGAGAAAACTTTTAGTATTGCCGGAAGGAATATTTAAAATGGCATCAACTTGACTTGCTTGGTTTTCTCGGTCACTGCTCCAATAACCTGAATTACCGTTGCGGGCATTATCAAGTTCGCCACTTTCAACATAAAAAGCGCTGGCAAATTTATCTTGGCCGTTTAAAGTAATGACATTATTAATATTTTCTTGAAAACTATCTTTCAAAAGTCCCAAGCGATCCTCAACTTTAGCGGCGCCTAAATTATCTTTGAAATTGCCTCTAATTGAGACAGAGTAGTCAAGACCCAAAACTTGCCCGATTTGACTGGCGCCGGCAGCAGCAAAAATATCTGCAGGAGTGCCAGTTTGTTCGGCCAAAGCAATGACAGCGTTTTTGACATCTTTATTTCGGAGGAAAGGGGAATATTGATCTATTTGATTATAAAAAACATTATCGCGAAGGAAATTACCAGTATTGGTGATATAGTCATGAGGTTTAATTAAATCTTCAATTAAAGCGTGTGAAGTGGAGGCTTCAAGGCCAAAAGCCATATCCAGACGGCTTAAACTATCAATATTTGAGCCGGTATAGCCTTTGATCCGATCAATTAAATTGCCGTCGTTTAATTCATTTGACTGAAGACCGAGCTCTTGCTCAATTTTAGCCCGCCCGAGGTTGTAAGGAATATCGCCACCCAAAGAAACGGCTCGGTCAAGACCGGCAATAATTCCTAATTTTTTCTCGGCCAACATCTCAATTGCGTCGCCGGGTTTGTTAGTTTGCGAAATAATATCAAGTGTTCCACCTTCAGGAAAACCAAAAGCTTTATCAATCGGGTTGCCGGAAACTTTTAGAGCGACCATAAACCAGCCGCCGTTGAGCATTTTGGTAACATCGGTTCCTTCCAAAGCATAATAAGGACTGCCGGTTAAATCTAGTTGACGATTTAAAAGTTTGGCGGCAATATTATTGGTTGAGCTCATACCGATTCTTTGGTTGTAGGCAGATTCGGTGATTTTACCGAGACGATAATTTTCAGTCGTGCCAGAGGGCAAACCCAAATCTTTGTCCACTTGAGCCGAATCTCTGGTGCCAAGACCGCCATATTCAGAAAGACGCGCTTTGCCGATGCTAGAGAGTAGTGTATTGTCGGCATTAGCAAAATTAGTCTTTTTCAAATCTCCGTAAGCGTTTTGAAGGGAACCGTCGGGTAAATCCAGCTCAATTTCCCATTTTCGCAGGCCCACCGCATAAACAACATCATCAATTTTTTTCCGGCCGGTTAGAATATCCAAAACATCTTTTTTAGTCAGTTTTGACTGGGGATCGGTTTTGGCAGTAACAGTGTCAGTTGAAAGCGTGTCAAAGTCTGGAATTTCTTTGCCTTCAATAATTTCGTTGGTTGCTTTTTTTATTTCTTTAATTCTTCTGGTTGTCTCCGGGTCGGATTTGGCTTTTAATTCAATGAACTTGACATTAGCTTGAATTTGTTTGACATTTTTTTGAATATCGGTAATTGAAGATGAGCTAAGCATATTATCAAGAATAGTTTTGGTTTGACTGGCTTTGGTTTTGATTTCCGGATCAGATGAATTCTTTTCCAAATAATCAAAATTGTCTTTGACTAGATGAAGCCGATCGGTATAAAATTGATAATCTTGAACTGGCTGAACATAAGCGCCGATCTTGGGATCGTTGGCTAGATTGGCTAAAAGGGCGGTTTGACCAATTCGCTCAAAAACCTCTTTGCCTAAATTATCAACAAAAATTTTCTCAAAATCACCGGTGCGAAGACCGTACTGGCCGGCAAGATAATCTGCGTCAAGTTTGTCTGGTTTTGCGCCGGTATCAAACCATTGGCGCATCATTTCTCTTTCTTGGTCAGAAGAAGTGATCATGCGACTGATGGTTGATCGGCCAATAGAAAGAAAACTGCCTTGATTACCGTTGGTTAAGGCATTTATGTCGTTGGTATTAACACCAAAAACTTCAGCTCGTTTGTCTTCGCGCTGATAGATGCCAATTTGACTGTCGTAGACTTTGTCGCCGACCATTTTATTGTAGCTGTCGGGCGAGATTTGACTGGCAATTAAACTTTCAGTTGTGCCGGTGGGGATTTCTAGCCAATTATCAATTGTTTCCGGATTGGCGAAAGTTGTGTCGTAAGCAGATTTGCCAATTCTTTTTTTAATATCGTTTAAAGAACCATAAAAAGTTTGTGGATTCAAACCCAAGGAAGCTTCTACTTTGCCCTGACCCACGACTCGTCTGAAAGAATTGGTGTCAGAAAAAGGCGCGCCCAAACTATTTTTAGAAAGACCAAGAGATTCTTCCATTAAACGACGACCAACCGAAGCAAATATTTCATTGGAATTATTGCTCTCAAGCGAACCATCCGGCAGGGACATCTTGTCTTCAATGGTTGCCCGGCCAACATTTTGAGAAATTTCCGCTGGATTTGAACCTTTAATGCCGTCGATTGGCACACCCAAAGCTTGAGCCAAGTAAGCTCGACCGGTGGTGTTGGCAATGTCGCCTAAATTATTTCCCATTTCATAGTCGCCCGGAATACCCAGCGTTTCTTTAATAATGGCGTTGCCAATATAGCGACTAATTTCATTAAAATTTTTGCCCTTGATTTTGTCGGGATCAAGTTCAACTCCTAAAATATCAGAAACTTGAGCAATTAAAATTTCATTAGTGGCGCCGTTGGCTAAATTATTAAAAACTTGTTGCATATTATTGCCGTAGGCCGAAGGTCCGCCGGCTTTACCAAAACCTTCTTCCGATTGCCAGGCGACTTTAATTGGAATTGGCGGTTGGGCGAATTTATTACTGTGGCCGATACGGCGCCGTTTAACTTCAGTGCATTTAACGCAATCAATTTCAGTAATATCAGCCGCTTGTCCGGTATAATGGGCGGAAATGTTGGGTTCGTCTTGATCGGAAAAATCAGTTTCTTTGGAGAGGGATTTGTTTTCGCTGTCGTAAGAAAACTTAATTCTTTTAACCCTGATCCGTTCATGACCGGCACCACCTTGGTCTGTCGGAGTAACAAGATATAAGAGCATTTGGACAATCCGCCGATCGGCATCAAAGTTGCGAATATAATCCATATCTTTAGGGTTTAAAATTAAACGGGTGTTTTGATAAAGTTCAAGCATTTTTTGAATTCCCGAAACTTGAGCGATAATTTCGTCAATGAAGGCTGATTGGTCTTTAAGAATATTTTTTAACTGGTTAAGTAAAGCCAAGATTTGAGTGACTCTTTCGCTGATGGCATTCGGGCTGTTGGACAGAGTAATTATTTCGTCAAGTAATTTGCTAATTTGATCAATAATTTTTTTGGCGTCGGCGTTGTCGGTGGGCAGTTTTTTAATTTTGGCTTTAATATCGGTGGCTTCATTGACGATTAATTGTTGTTGAGAAGACTGGTCGCCACTAACAGCCAGAGTTTTTAGGACAAGAGTTTTGTCGCGAACTTTATCAAGAACTATAATAGGAGTTTTGCCGGTTGTTTTAGAGCAACTGCCAGCAATCATTAATAGAATAAAAATAATCACCAGGACGGCTAAAATATAGGGCCAAAAAGCAGCAACAAAAGTCCAGATGGCTTTGCCGGCGGCTTGCAAACCAGCTTTAGAAAATCGTTTTTTGACACCTTCAACAAAGGCTTTCTTTTTTTGCTCGTAAAACTCTTTGGCGCGATCAAGCGGTTTTTTGCGGACATTTTCCGGGGCGCCTTGGTCAGGAGTGGTTTGGTCTTGAGTTGAGTCGTCAGAGTGATTAGGGTTTTGGGGGTCATTAGGGGTAGGTTGACCTGCTTGATTCTCTTGATTATCTTGATTATCTTGATTATCTTTTGGCGGTTCGTCCATTTGGGGATTAAAATTTTCAGTAGGTGGTTTGGCAGTATTTTCAGTGGGAGTTTTGGTTGGTTCAGGTTGGTTGGAGTTGATAGCTTCTGATCCTTGAATTGTTTTATTTAGTTCAGAAGGTTTATTAAAATTAGCTACCAGATTCTTATCGTATTCGGCTTTAGTCAGAATTTTTACCTTGCCTTTTGATTTGCCAATATATTTATTTTGCTCGCTTGAATTATTTGCCAAAACCCCTCCGCTAAAACTATTATAACATAAATCCAAACCATTGACTTTTGGGGGATTTAAGAGTAAAGTAAAGATATTCAAAAGGGAGTGAGGTACCTTAAAGTGAAGAAGATAATTTTTGTTGTAATGATAGTGATTTTGTCAATTCCGGCTTTCGCATTGGTTAAAAGTGAAGACATTAATGGCGATGGCATTAAGGAAATCATTGTTTCGCCCGAAAGGAAAGACAGCGAGCGAAATTACTTCATACTAAAAGTGGTCCGTAACGGGGTAGATATCTTTAATCATAAGCCAAAATGGCATGCTAGTTTGGCGGGGTTTAAGATTATAGATATTGATTCCCGCAGTCCCGGGCAGGAAATTTTAATTTTTGAATCCGAAAGTCCAAGTCCTCAAGGCAAGATGGGGTTAAGATTCAATATTTCTTTTCACTATGCGGTAGAAGTTTATCGTTGGGACAAAGAGAAAGAGAAGTATCTGTCTTGTTGGAAGTTCACCACTCGCAAAATGTACCGGGCCGACCAGATTGATAAAATCATGAAAGAAGTTAAATCTGAAAGACGGAAGCTTACGCGAGTGCCATAGAACTATTATTTTAATACAGGTCTTCGGACCTGTATTTTTAAATTAGTTTAACCCTTTATATCCCACTTCCAAAGTGGGCTTTTTTGCAGGTTAGGAGTTGGAATTATTGATAAATACGATGGTTGCCAATGTCGTAAAAGACGATTTTATTTTTATTGACAAACTTAAAAATGACCCGATGGGAATAGGTAATAGAAAAAGACCAATAATCCCGCAATTGACCTTTTAATTTATGTGTCCTGAGTGTTTTTGAAAACGGATTTTTATAAAAAATCAGCCGTTTTTGGACGAATTGATATCTAACATTTTCTGGTAGTTTCTTGAAAGAATGTTTAAACTTTTTTGATAATTCGATTTCTTGAAACATATTGAGGATATTCTCGTTCAAGGAAACTTTCCATGTTTTCGGTCTTACCTTCTCGCAATTCTTTATCGCCTTCTTTAATAATTTCCAAAACATCTTTTTCGGTTAATTCGGTTGATTTTTTTTCTTCAACTTTGGGACTCATTTTTATCCTTTCAATAATATTATACTATAAAATTTAACAATATAAACCTCCCTTTTTTCTGCTCGAGCGGTTTGAGGGGAGGTTTTATATCTTAAAATTTATTTAATTTGAATGACTAATCTTGAGTCCATTGCTTTGGTCATTTTTTCTAAGAATTCAATTGATGGGTTGGCGTTGCCAGATTCAACTCGGGCGATAGCTGATTGCTTGGTACCAATTTTATTAGCTAGTTCTTTTTGAGATAAACCTTTTTTAATTCTAACTCTAATCAACTCGGAAATAAGTTGGTATTTTGGTTTGAGTTTTTCGTATTCTTGGGCTACTTGTGGATCTTTAAGTAATTCTTTTTTAACATCTTTCCATTCTTCCATTTTGTTTCTCCATCTGATTACAATATAGCATATATGTCACTCTAAACGAAGTGAAGAGTCTCCCACGGATGTGGGACAATCTGAAACAAGTTCAGAGATTCTTTGGCTGATGCCTCAGAATGACACAATATCTAACCATTTATATCCCACTTCCAAAGTGGGCTTTTTTGCAGGTTAGGAGATAAAAAATCCAAATCATTGACTTTTGGGGAGTTTAAGAGTAATATAAAGCTAATTCAAAGGGGAGGTGTACCTTAAATGAGAAAAGTAGTTTTGATGGTTGTGGTTTTAGTTGCTCTGAGTTCTGTTGCTTCTTTGGCTGATAGGATTGTCAAGAAGAACTTGGGCGATATCAATGGCGACGGAAAGCAGGAAATTGCTGTGGAAACCATTATTTATGGTGTAACTGGAAATGCTGTAGATGTTAAGATTCTTTCAAGTGGTAGGGTAGTATTAGCATTGCCCCGATTTAGCGGTGATACAGTAGATAGCTACAAAGTTGTCGGAAAACAGATTGTTGTGTGGCTGGGAGATTGGAAAACAACGCAATCTAAATGGGAACCACATTATTATGATTTTACTTGGTATGGTTGGAGTCCTAAAGCGCGTTGCTTTATTCAGGCAAAAGAAGGTTTTACTAAGAAAGCATACCCTTATAAGTCAGCACAAGCAATAATATCGAAACAGGCGGTTAAGCCAAGCGAGAGGGTTGTCGTAAGTAAAAGTAATTCTTTCGAACAAGACTCATTGCGATTAGCAAATAAGAAATATTCTCGAGCATTTACATTTTCTTCCAGAGCAACACATCCTATATATGCTTGGAAGGGAAGGTGCTATATCATTGTGAGCGCACAATGGAGAACTTATGTTGATTTTAATCGTGATGGTTCAATAAATATAACAAAACCCGTAATAATCGAGCCGCCTAATGATTAAGGCATTTTTGAATAGAACTTATCAAGTCAGGTTTTCGCCTGGCTTTTTTATTTCAAGGAAGTATAAGGCTATACAAAAGATCATTGGAGGTAAAATATAGGGTTTTGTTGTCGGAGGAAAGCATCAGGTTTTCGGCAGTAATCATTTCTTGATTTTTATCAGTTGAATATGAAAGGTTTGTTATCTTATTGTTTTTCACCTCAACTTTATAAAATCTATCATTTTCAGTTTCTTTTTCCTTGACGGCAACAATAAAAAAGCTACTATCAGGCGACCAAGCTATTTTTTGGATAGGGGTTTGATAGCTTAAATCTTTATTATCTGTTCCATCGTATTTGGCGTAAGAAAGTTTAAAAATATTATCTTTTTCGTAAAAACGTCTGTAAATAAAATATTGACCATCAGGTGAAGAAACAACTTCATCAAGACGATTGTCATTAAAAATTTCCGTTATATTTTTAGTTTGAATGTCTACCTGTTTTAAATTAACACCGCTAACATCAGTTGGTGGTCGCCAAAAACCAATTTTTTGAAAATTAGCTAGCCAGACAAAATTATAATTATCGAGATCTAAATTAATAAGCTTTTGTTCGTTGCTGCCGTCATATTCAGCTGTTGCCAAATAGTTTAAGTTTTTTTCGGAATCCTGATATTGATAATAAATATTTTGACTATCATTAGACCAAAATACTGATTGGATGTTCGCGTTTAGATCAGTTATTTTTTTAGTTTTTAAATCTAATAATTTGGTTTGAGTATTGGTGTACGGTTGATCATTTTTAATAATTAATTTTGTCTCATCAGGTGACCAAATGACATCATAAGTATATAAAATATCATCAGGGTATAAGATTTCCGATTTTTGTGTTTGAAAATTAAATTTTTTAAGTTTAATCCCCTGATCGCCAAAAAAATAAAGAGATTTTCTGTCTTGGCTTAAATGGGGAAAAAATATTTTTTCATCTATCTTTATTTCAGAAAAATTGGTTTTGATGGAAGGAGTAGTCTTAAATACACCAAAGGCAAAAAGAACAAAAATAATCAAGCCAATAAGTGCGACGATACCCAAGATAATGTAAATATTTATTTTTTTCATAATTTTATTTTTTCCATCGGCCGAAGCCTTCGATGTCGTCAATATTTTTATAATTGTGATATTCCTCTGCTCTTACGGCACCAGGGGTGCCAGCGTTACCTTCGATTGTACGTAATGTTCCGTTACTGTCTAATGATACCACGATACCTACATGGCTCTTGTTGAAATAAATAAGATCGCCAGGTTGAGGTGTGCCGGCTTCTTTAGTGAAGGAAATTTGATATTTACCGAACCAGTCGTATAAAGCTTTTGCGCCAGCAATGGGCTGGATATTATAACCAGCTTTTTTGTAAACCCAACTGGCAAAATAAGCACACCATGGATCCCCTGGGTTTCCGCCATATTTCAAAACAGGTCCTCTGTCTTTTCCTGTCTCTTGTATTCCCAATTCTAATTCTACCTTAGCCACAGCCACAATATCACCGTTACCAGCTAGAGTAGCGCAATAGAACTGCTGATAAGCTTCAATAACGCGTGGGACATATTTTTTTGTTTCAGTGTAACCTTGACCTATTAGCCATGGCTTACCAGAATTATACTTTGAAGCGGCATCTCTTAATTTATCTAAATCAGTAGTGTTTCCACCGGCGCCATTGTTAGCTGAAAGATGGGCGGCAGAAAAAGAAGCATCCCATAAGTTTTGGACATCCATTACGCCATCGCCATTACCGTCTTGCTTGTTGCTTTCCCAAGTATCGGGCATAAATTGGAAAGGTCCTTGAGCGCCCTTATTTGAATTATTCCAATTTTTTTGATTGGCATCCGGCCACTTTTTATAATTAGAATCTGCCACCGAGCGCCACTCACCAACAAAAATCGCCGCAATAAAAGCAGGTTGGACTTTCCATTTTTGGCCGGCTTGATCAAAAATTGTTTTATAAGGTTCGGGGACATTTGAACAAAGACCAACTGTGCCTTGAGTAAAATCTGTTGGATCTCCCCGATGGAAGCCAATCCATGTAGCGGCAAAAACGGCTATTACCACAACGGCGCCGACGCAACCGACATATCCTAATATTTTTTTTAAATCACTCATTTTCTATTCCGCCGGGGTTTCTAAGGGTTGAGGCACGCTGTTTTGAGTAGTAATAGTTTCGGCAGGAGGAGTCGGAATCGGGGGTACCGGCGGTGGGGTTTGGGTATGAGTTGCTGAAATAGGGGTTGCCTTAGCTGTTGGTGTTTCAACTGGTGGCGGTGGAGTCTGCGGAGTTTGGGGAGCAGGCAGTGCTTCTTCTTCTGGTTTTTCTTCCGATTCCATTTCAACTTGCATTTCCATCAATTCTTGCGGATTAGTGGTAATTAATTGATCTTCAGTGTAAGAAGCAATCACTTTAATGGCGACATGATTTAGCCCGGCAAAAAACAAACCTTCACCGACTTCGCATTCCAAAAGCAGAAACTTTTCGCCTTCGGTTAAATTAAAGATTTGCGCCACTTTGTCAATTGAAGCGGTTGATTGTTTCATTAATATTTGCATTGACGAGTTGTTGACAACCGATCTTCCGTATTTGGAATCAATAAAGTCTTCCACATCTTGAGAAATAATTGTCAGTCCCAAATAATATTTGCGCGCCCGTTTCGCCAAAGCGTAAAGGAATTTGCCGGAGTCTTCGTGTTGCATCATCCACCACGCCTCGTCAATAATTAAAATTCTTTTTTTCTGATCAAAACGAACTCTTTGCCAGACATAGTTTAAAATCATATACATGGCAATTGGTCGGAGAGCTTCTTCCAAATCGCGAACGGAAAAAACAATAAAACCATTGGCTAAATCAAAGTTGGTTGGTTTGTCAAAAAGCCCCTTGAAAGTCCCCTCGGTGTATTTGGAAAGCCGCTTGACTAAACTGTCTCCCCCGCTCATATTGCCCAAAACTGATTGAAGATCGCTAAGTAGTGGCGGCGTGTTTTTTTGGCTTTCAATGTCGGCGGTAATATCGCGGAGAGCATAAGTTTCGTAAAGGGCTTTTTCTAAAATCGCATCTTCTTCGGGCGTCAAATTTGAAACCATAAGTGAAACCAGACCGTGGAGCATGGTGACATTGGAACGCAAAATATCTTCGCCCGATGCGCCGGCTTGAACACTGGTGCCAGCTTTAGGCAAATCAAAAGGATTAATTCGTTTATTGGAATTTAAAGAGATGTTTAGGTAGTTGCCACCGACGGCTTCGCACAAAGTTTTATATTCATTTTCCGGATCAATAATAATAACATCGGTGCCCAGCATAAGCGATCGCAAAGCCTCAAGTTTAATGGCGTAAGACTTGCCAGCGCCGGCTTTGGCAAAAACAACCGAATTGGCATTTTCCAAATTAAAACGGTCAAACAAAATTAAAGAGTTGTTGTGGCGGTTGAGGCCGTACAAAATGCCGTCGTTGGAAGAAAGAGTCGCCGAAGTAAAAGGAAAAGTGGTGGAAAGGGAAGCGGTGTCTAAATTACGGACGATTTTTAATTCATCAATTCCCAGTGGCAAAGTGGAGTTAAAACCTTGCTCCATTTGAAGCAATGACTGCTTGGTGTAAATCAGCATTCCGCCCAAGGTGGATTCCAGCTGTTCGGTAATGGTATTTAGTTCATCAACACTTTTGCCGTAAATAGTGAAATAAAGGGCGTATTGAAATAAACGAAGCTCGCCTTTTTGCAGAACATCGCGCAAAGATTCAATGTTGGAAACGGCTGTTTCTAGTTCGGGATTTCTGACCATGCCCTTTTCTTGTTCAATTGCCAGCGATGATTCCAATTGCCCCGCTTTTTTCTTGAGCTGGGTCATGGTTTCTTTGGTGGAGATAGGGTAGACGAACATAGAAATATCTAAAGTAATATCGTAATTGATAATCGGCGCCAACCAATTAGTTTGGACATAGCGGGGATAAGTAAAAACAAATAAAGTTTTGACATAAAGACTGCCGAGTTGCAAATAATTCGGTTCAATTTTAAAGGCGGCCGGGGCAATTAAGTCTAAAACGGAAGTCATGCCCTGCTTATAAAATTCGGTATTAAAAACACCCTTGCCGGTATTGGGCTGTTCTTTCCAAAAAGTTCCCGGCTTATTATTGGGATTATTTTGTTTGATTGGAATTTGGGTAGTAGGTGTAATTGGGGGCATTTATTTCTCCAATTCCGACTTAACGACATCGCCGGTTAAATTTTCCGCTTCGGTTAATTTTTCTTTATTAGCTTCTTCGGGATTATAGACGCCGTAAAGTAGTTCAATTAGTTGCTGGGTATTTAATTTAGCGGTTCTAATGCCAATTGTGCCAAGACCGGATTCAATCACTTGAACTCTTTGCTCCAATTCCTTGCCGTAAGTGTCAAATTCGTTATTGGAAAGCAAAGTTTGAGTTTGTTGATTGCGAGAAAGGGGGTTGCCGGGGCCGATTTTTGGCGGAATGGCAAAAGGGACGACGACATAAAATCTCTTGTCCATAATGTTAGCCAAATTGATTAATCTTTTAATAAAATCAATGTAATCCAAAGTTTGGCTTCGTAGGAGTTCATTTGTTTGAGAATTGGCTTTTTCGGAGAGTTTTTTTAAATAATTACTTAAATCAAGTTTTTTTGATTGCATTAAAATTTGGATGGGGAAATTTAAAGAATTTAAGAAATTTTGATAAGCATAAACAATGGCGTTTTGTTCTTGCTCGCTTTTTAAGGCAAAGTTAATAGACGAGCAAAGTAAAACTTGCCTTAAATTACCGTCTTTTAAGACGACGGTATCGTTTCGTATTTCGGCAAACTTCAAGGTATCTTGAGTTGAGCCGACTTGTTGTTTTGGTCCAAAAAATCCCAAATACCCTCCTTATAACCAATTTACAATTTAACAATTTACAATTTTCAATAAATTTTCAATGACTTAATTTTCAAACATTTAAATTTGAATCATTGATTATAAATTGAAAATTATCTCTTACCCTGTGTGTCCAGTGTGTATGCTAATTTTTCTAATTCTGATTTTTCAATTCTTCGCTTGGGGATGGCTTTAACGGTGGTTGCTTTCTTTTGAACAATTTTAATAATTGATGGATTGAAACCTTGTCTTTGCCAGATGCGGATTTTTGGTCGCGATAAATAAGAAAGACCGGCTCTGACAAAATAAGACACTGGTTGATCTTGAATTTTTAAAAAGGCAAGGGCTAAAGCGAAAATGGTAATGGGCAAAGCTAAAATCCAAAAAATAAAATTGCCTTTAAGATTTAAAAAGAGAAGATAATCAATCACCCCGCCCACCAATAAATATAAAAATTGAATCAGCGTTAAGGGGCCGACAATTTTGTCTTCCATATCAATACCTTGGGGGACTTGGAATTGCATAAAAACTCCTTTTGGATAAATAGATGAATAGAAAAATAGAGGAATAGAGTTACCGGTTATCCCCATTTATCCATTCATCTATTAGTCTATTCATCTCAAATATATTATAACACGGTTGGCAATTTCAGACACCCTTTTAGTGGGTTGTAAAAGAGGGCTTGACACGATTGATGTAGAAAGTTTTAATTAAAATAAGTATTAAATAGTAATTAGTAGTGATTCGCTGACGCGTGATTAAGTGATTCGTCGTTACAACTAATCACAGCCACGCCGAGGCGGGGCGTAATCACTATTAATCACCTAATCACATAATTTATGAAAGGACATTATGAAAAAACTTTTTACTTCCGAATCGGTGACTGAAGGTCACCCGGACAAAATGGCGGACCAGATTTCCGACGCCATTTTAGATGCCATTATCGCCGAAGACCCCCGCGGACGGGTGGCTTGCGAAACAATGCTTACCAATGGAATTTGTTTAATTGCCGGGGAAATTACCACCAAAACTTATGTTGATATTCCTAAAATTGCCCGCAATGTGATTAAGGACATTGGTTATACTACTGCCGAGCAAGGTTTTAGTTGTGAAACTTCCGGAGTGGCAGTGGCGATTAAAGAACAGTCGTCGGACATCGCTCGAGGGGTTGATTCTTACAAAGAGAAAGATAGTAGTGGCGAAATTATAACCGAAGATTTGGAAAATTTAGGCGCCGGCGATCAAGGATTAATGTTTGGTTATGCTTGCCGGGAAACAAAAGAATTAATGCCTTTGCCAATTGTTTTGGCTCATAAACTTTGTCAGAAGCTTTCCGAAGTGCGCAAGAAAAAAACTATCAAAGGCCTGCGGCCGGATGGCAAATCGCAAGTGACGGTTGAGTATGAAAATGATAAACCGGTTCGTGTTTTTTCGGTTTTGATTGCCGCCCAGCACGATCCGGAAGTAACAACTGTTAAACTGAAAAAAGAAATCATTGAAAAAGTGATTAAAAAAGTTGTTCCGGAAAAACTCTTAGACAAAAATACTAAATTTTATGTTAATACCACCGGTCGATTTGTAGTTGGTGGACCGCAGGGCGATACTGGGCTGACGGGTCGAAAAATTATTGTTGATACTTATGGCGGTTATGCCAGACACGGTGGCGGAGCCTTCAGTGGTAAGGATCCAACTAAAGTTGATCGCTCTGGCTCGTATGCGGCTCGCTGGGTGGCTAAAAATGTGGTAGCATCGGGATTAGCCGAGCGGGTGGAAATTCAAATTGCTTACGCTATTGGTCGGCCGGAACCAATGTCGGTTAGAGTGGATACTTTTGGCACGGCTATTAATAGTATAGAGGACGAAAAAATTGCCGAAGCAATTACCAAAGTTTTTGATTTGCGCCCGGGGATGATTATTAAAGAACTTGATTTGCGCCGACCTTTGTATCAAAAAATCGCCGCCTATGGGCATTTTGGACGACCGGAACTTGATTTGCCGTGGGAGAAGACGAATAAGGTAGAAGAGCTAAAGAAAGCAATAAATGACAAATGACAATTAAACAAATCTACAATCTTGCTTTGGAAATGGGAAAAAATGCAGATCCGCGCGGAAAGCGTGGAATTGAACGATGGCTTGAGCTTCAAAAGAAAAAATTTAATAAATTAACGGCTGAAGAGCGCGAGTTTTTTGATCGCGAAAATCTAACTAATCCTTATGCCGATAGTCGTCTTCATTTTGGCGATCTAAGTAAACAAGTCAAAACCATTTTAGTTGGCATTGATGCCGAAGAAGCGGAAATTGCGCTTATTAAAGCCCTTAACACTGAAATTGATTTAATTATTACCCACCATCCGATTGGCAAAGCTTTGGCGGCGCTTGATGAAGTTATGCATTTGCAAGCCGATTTGATGGCCGCCTACGGCGTGCCGATAAATGTCGCTGAAGGCGTGATGCGAGAACGGATTGAACAAGTTAGTCGTGGTCTTTCGCCGGCTAACCATGCGCGGGCGGTTGATGCGGCTCGTTTGGCCGGTGTTCCAATAATGAATATTCACACTCCGGCCGATAATTTAGTTTTCGTGTTTTTACAAAAATTAATGGACAAGAAGAAACCGGAATTGGTGGGGGAAATAGTGGAAGTTTTACAAAAGATTCCGGAATACAAGATTGCGACTTTAAACAATGCCGGACCGCGGATTTTCGCCGGCAATCCTGAAAATCGGGCTGGTAAAATTGTTGCTCTGGACATTACCGGTGGCACTTCCGGAGCGAAAGAAATTTATCCAGAGTTGGCAAAGGCGGGCGTGGGGACAATTATTGGGATGCACATGAAAGAAGAAAACCGAACCGAAGCTTTGAAAAATCATCTTAATGTTGTCATTGCCGGCCATATTTCCTCGGATTCTTTAGGGATGAATTTGTTTTTAGATAAACTCTCTGAAAAAAACATCAAAATTATTCCTTGCGGCGGACTCATTCGCGTTAGGCGAAAATAATTGATAAAGAAAACCCCGCCTTTTGAGGGGCGGGGTTAAAAATGAACGTCTCTTTAGAGACATGATATTATTTTGTAATTTGTTTGATTTTCTTGATCGCCTTTTTAAGGCGCGATTTAGGGATATTTGTTTTATTGACTAAGTTATCGTATTTCCCTAAATCAGCGTTAAAGTGGCTAAGCAGGTCATCTGGAGTGAAAACCTTCAACATATTGAGACTTGCCTCCTCTACAGGAGTGAGATCGTCAATTACTCCCTGAAAAGGAGTAGGTTTGCTCTTTTTTCCATTGAGTTTCTTGACAACCTCTGGGTTGACAGCTTCACTAATGGAATTGCTGAAGTCTTCACCGCAATCAGCCACTGTGCGAGTTTCTGCATTGATATGTGGCTCAGTCTTTTGCCCCTTGCCAGCAACCGGCTTGTCTTTTGGGGCATCAGTAGAGGGTTTTGGATTTGGTATATCAGTCGTTTCTGGATTAATTTCAACTACACCCTTAATGATATTAAGAAACTTCTCGCGAAGCTCTGGAATCGTAAGAGCAATTGCTGCCGAATCATCGTGCCAATCCCTTCCTTTGGGATGAGGAACTTTGAAGTTCAAAGAAAGCCCGGCAGCCTGTCTTTGCCAAAGGCTAGCAACAGCTTTCTGAAGCCATCTTCTGGTCCACTCAATGGCTGAGTCTACTTCCTTGAGAGTTAAGACAGCTATATCTTTGGCTCTCGCTTTTTGTTCTGGAGAAAGTTCTTTCCAGAAATCCTCATGAAAGGCACTCGGTACATCACGTCGAGCCCAACGTTCAATGTCACTAATCCATTGGATGGTGTTTGCTTCAAGCTCCTCAATCTTGCCTGCTACCTTACCTGTAGGACCCATTGGCGTACCGCCGAATTCAAAGACCGTTAGGTCCTTTCCAAGAAAATGGAACTCTCTAGCGAAATTGAAGCTCTCCATGATTAGGGCTCGGTTTATTTCTCTTTCGGCAACCTCATTGTCGTACTCTACTAAAGCGTCAAGATCATCAAGATATTTAGGCTCGTCAAGAATCCAAACGCCACCCCACATTAATGGTCTAAGAGCCTTGCCTTCCATTGGGATGGCAATATAGCTATCTTCGCTGGTTAATTTAAGGAACCTACCAGGAATGATACGTTTGCCAGTCCTTGGATGAAAGCCGAAATATTGACCATTCTGGTTTCGTTCAAAGATAAAGTCTTGAGTGTGAAATTCTTTTCCGGGTACCCACTCTTTAGACTTGATCAGCGCAAAACGGTTTGCTGGGAAAGCCAGAATGTAATTTCCTTTGCATCGCAATCGGCAATCATAGTTTGACATATCTTTGGCGAAGAAACCTGCGACCGGAAACACGATCGGCAGGTGGTCAGTTTCAATTCCAAGGATGCGCATAATTTCTTCAATGTCTGCATCGTAAGGAACCATCTTAACTGCATCAGGAAAGTCAGGTGATCCATTTTTGGATGGGAGATGTCGGGCCTCAAGGTTAAAAACCTCGGTACTAAACATTCCTTTGATTTTATCATCGAGTTTCATTTCATACCTCCTGTATTCAGAAAATAGGCATCACCTCCTTCCCAATCGGACGGAGGTGATGCAAGGTAAAGTTATTTCTTGAGGATCGGAGCAATTTCGTTTTCCTCATCAATGTTTTGGAGGGCGCTACGTACCTCGGTTGGTTTGTCAGAGGGTATAGCCTGGTCCACCAGAACCTGGGCATACTTTGATATCAGTTCGGCGCTAGATTCTTGCTTATTTTTTAAGACAAGAGATTTTATGGCTTCAACCATTTCGTCCTGTCTCTTGACTAAAGCGTCCTCAACAGCCTTAAGCCTTGTTTGGTCAGTCTTCATGTTCTTAATGACCATCCCTCCATCAAGATCGTCAACCAAATCTTGATTGACAGCCATTATTGGAATATGACGAATCCCCGCAATAATCTGAGTGATGGTTTCTCTGCGACTTTCTTCAGCTCGCTGGCGACTAGTTCGTTGGACTTCAGCAAAATTTCGCTGAAAGCTCTGGTCAGTAAGAAGCCGACTAACGAACTTCTGGTACAATGCTTCTTCGTCAATTTGGGCCGTTTTACTGTTGTTGGCCAGTTGATACGTTACTTCGGTCTGAACTTGCTTAGGAAGCTCATTTGATATGTGCTCAATCCGGAGACTGAGCTTTTGTATTTCTTCCGCGATAATTTCGCGAATCTTCTGGGCAAGTTGTGGCGCCGCCAAAATGGCGTCCCTGATAACGACTCCGACCTTGGTCAAAAGCCCGTTTGGAAATAATTGACCAAGAAGTT
>CAYZMA010000008.1:22260-28766 GCA_964479405.1 uncultured Candidatus Saccharibacteria bacterium | reverse complement strand
AAAGAATAGATTCGCCTTCAACATATTTAAAATAAAAATTGGCATTGTTGGGACTACGAAACTGCCTTGAACCATTTAATTCCACTTCTGGTATTTCGGTTATAATCTTTTTAATAAAATAGTCTCTTAATTCCTTAATTTTGAGATTTGACTTTTGATTTTTGATTTGAATTAGTTCTATAGCTTTCCCTAAAGAAACAATCCCGCTAACATTTTCTGTCCCAGCGCGAAGGTTCATTTCTTGTTCACCGCCAAAAATTATTTTTTCAAAAGGCGTGCCGGAACGAAGATATAAAGCGCCAATTCCTTTGGTGGCGCCGATTTTATGTCCTGAAAGAGTCAAAAGATCAACATGGAGAAAATCGACATTAACATTTAGATATTCAACCGCCTGAACCGCATCGGTATGAAAATAAATCCGTTCTTTACTTAGGCGATTTTTATTTTCTTTTTCAATCATTTTGCCAATTTCACGAATGGGCTGGACCGTACCAATTTCATTATTAACATACATTACTGAAACCAAAACTGTATTTTTTTTGAGGGCTTTTTTAACTTGCAAAGCACTAATTAAGCCCTCGCGATTGGGCTTCAGGTAAGTAACTTCAGCTATATTATTTTTCTCTAAATCTTCGCATGTTTTTAAAATGGCATGATGTTCAATTTGAGTTGTAATAATATGAACTTTAGAATTTGAAATTCCTCGCACAGCAAGATTATCCGCTTCCGTCCCGCCGGAAGTAAAAATAATTTCTTGTGGTTTTGCGCCTAAAAATAAAGCGACTTCACCTCGCGCCTTTTCAATTGCCGATTTCGCCTCTTGACCCCAACGATGAATACTTGAAGGATTACCAAAAATCTCCGTCAAATACGGCATCATCGCCTTCTTAACTTCGTCTTTGACAGGGCTGGTAGCGACGTAGTCTAAATAGACTTTCATTATTTAACTTTCATTAATCTTATGTTTGGATAATAAATTGTATCATATAATTAATATTTAGTAAATGCTAAAATTAGTCGCTTAACGGTGTATTGTGAGAACTGGCTTTTTGCGCCGAATCGGAAAAACTTTTAACGATTCTTTCCACTTTCCAATAAACAAGGACTGCAACACTCGCTAAAAGCACTATTATAATAGTAGCAATAATTAAACCAGTGTATTTCTTTTTTGGCTTTTCTTTTTCCATGGTATTTATATTATAACAAAAAAGAAAAACTTTACTTATCCAATTTAAAGAGTTCTATTGCGTTTTTAGAAGTTTGGGTGGCGACTTTTTCCAAAGGGATTTTTTTAATTTCGGCGATTTTTCGCGCTACCTCCACAATATAAGCTGGTTCGTTGCGCTTGCCCCGATAAGGCTCCGGTGTCATATATGGACAATCGGTTTCAATTAAAATTCTTTCTAAAGGCGTTTTTTTAATCACTTCCACTGTCTTTTGGTTTTTACTAAAAGTTATAAGACCCGTAAAAGAAAGATAAAAACCCATTTCTAAAATTGTCTGGGCAAACTGCCAATCTTCCTGAAAACAGTGCATTACCCCACGAGGCATTGGACTTTCGGCTAAAAGTAATGGCAAAATATCCATCCCCGCTTCTCGCGAGTGAACAATCACCGGCTTGGAAACTACTTGCGCTAATCTAAGTGATTTGGCAAAAACTTCTTTTTGACTTAGTAAATTAGATTTATCGTAATAATAATCCAAGCCAATCTCGCCAATGGCAACAACTTTTTTATTTTTTGCCAAACGAAGAAACTCTGTTTCGTTAAAATCTTCATCTTTAACATGAATTGGGTGCAAACCCACCGCTGTAAAAACACCATCAATTTCCTCTGCAATCTCAATTGCTTTCAAAGATGTTTTTAAATTTGAGCTTGGAATAATAACTTTTTCAACGCCAGCTTTTTTGGCTCGCTCAATCACTTGAATATAGTCAAGATCAAAATCTTTAAAATTCAAATGAGCATGAGTATCAATAAACATTTATTTTCCTATTAATGTAGCATAGATAATGCAACCTAAAATAACAATCCCTGATAAAACTGTTTTTAATTTCAGTTTTTCATGTAAAAAAATTATTGACAAAATATAAACAAGAATTGGTGATAAAATAAGAACTAAAGAAGTATAAACAACCCCAAATTGCTCAAAACCATAAAATTTACTAATCATTTGGACTGTGCCTAAAGTGGCGCTGATCAAAATCAAAACTGTATTTTCCTTCGCCACTTTTTTAATTTGTGGCCGGTAAAACAAAACAAAAAAAACAAAGAGTATACCCGTCCTTATGCAATACAAAGCAACTGGTGATAAAACGGCTAACAAAATTTTAATTAAAATTAATTCCACCGACATAAAAATGACCGCCAAAAGTAATTTATAACCTCCAAGTGTAATTTCCAAATGAGCTTGATTAATATGAGATACAATTAAGAAAATTGCCGCCACAATGGCAATAATTTCAATTTGTAAATTTCGTTCACCCTTAAGAAAAATGGTGGCCAAAAGAATCGTCAGCAAAGGCTGGAGCATCATAATCAATTGAAATTCATAAACTTTTTCTGCTTGAACACCTTGATAATAAAAAAAATTCCAAACGACACCAGCAATTAGCATCGCTAAAAATATTAATAAATAGTAAGACGAAAAAAATTCTATTGAAATTTTACCCAAAAATGGAAATAAGACGGCCGTCAATAAAAAAATAAATAAAAATAAAATCGGCACAAAAACATGGACCGAAACTTGCCGACGAGTCAGAGTTATTTTGTCAACAAGAATGCCTCCGACTTGAGTTAAAGCCGCAATAAAAGGAAACAATTGCCCTCCTTACTTATGTTGTCTGGGAAATAAATGATCCGGTTTCATTGATTTAAGTTGTTCAACAATTAACCACGAAGTTTCTGGCAAAAATGGATCAATTTGAAAAGCAATTTGTGAAATTGCCCCCAATAATTGACTAATAACTTCTTCCAGTTTTTTAGGATCTTTTTCAAAGAGTTCCCAAGGTTTTTCCGTATCAACCTTTTTATTTGCTTCTACAACAATATCCCAAATTAAATTTAAAGCTTTATGAAATTCTAAATTTTCAATGGCGCGATCAATTTGAAAGTAAGATTTTGTGACTGTTTTATATTGCCATGAAATCTTATAACGATTAGCCATTATAATCACCCGTTGAACTAAATTGCCCAAATCATTAGCTAAATCGGAACAATAACGTTTTTCAAAACGATCAATAGTAAAATCGCCATCTTGGCCAAAAGGCATTTCACTAAAAAGAAAATAGCGTAAAGCATCTACGCCGTAAATTCGAGCAATCTGCAAAGGATCAATAATATTGCCCCGCGACTTAGAAATTTTTTCGCCGTCAACTGTTAAAAAACCATGAATAAATATTTTTCTAGGCAATTCTAAACCGGTAGCCAAAAGTAGTGCCGGCCAAATAATACAATGAAAACGAAAAATATCTTTACCAATAAGTTGCAATGACGGCGGCCAATGGCCTCGCGCGCCCGTAATATAATTTAGAAGAGCATCAACCCAAACGTAAATAGTTTGCGTTTTGTCCCAAGGCAGTGGTACACCCCAACTTACTTTACTGCGAGAAATTGCCAAATCACGCAAAGGTTCTTTTTTTAAGAAACTTAGAATTTCATTTCTTCTTTCAATTGGCTCAATCTCAATTTTTTTCTTTTCAATTACCTCAATCAATTGCTTTTGATATTTTGAAAGTTTGAAAAAATAAATATCTTCAAAGACGCCTTCACATTTTGTCTTGTGTATTTTACAAATATTACTCACCGAAAGTTCGTTTTTTGTTTTGTATTCCTCACAACCAATGCAATATAAACCTTCGTAACGATCTTTGTAAATTTCACCAAGATCGTATAATTTTTGAACAAATTCCTGAACATATTTTTCATGAGCTGGATCGGTTGTTCGTATAAAATTATCGTAGCGTATTTCTAACGCCGCCCATGCCGCTTTGTAATGCAAAGAAATTTCATCAACAAACTCTTTTGGTGGCACACCTTTTTTTTGAGCCGCTTGCATGATTTTTTGACCATGTTCATCAGTCCCCGCCAAATAAAAAATATCTCGTCCACGCCGTCGCCAATAACGAGCCAAAATATCGGCGGCAATCATTTCGTAAGCATGACCAATATGGGGAATATCAGTTACATAATGAATGGCGGTGGTAATAAAAAAAGTCTCTTCTAAAGATACATCTTTTACCACCTCAACTTTCGGTTTTTTTATTAGATTTTTTTGTGTTTTTTCTATCATATTTTATTTTTCGCTTACATATCATGGGCTTTAGCCCGTGAATAGTGATTAATTAAAATAACAAATTCACCTTGGGGTCTAATTTTCGGCAAAACTTCTGAAATTTTACCTCGATAAATTTCTTCAAATTTTTTAGTCAATTCTCTGCCAACAATAACAAAGCGGTCTCCCAGCACTTCTTTAAATTCAGCTAAAGTTTTTAAAACTCTGTTTGGCGACTCAAAAATAATAACTGGAAAGTCGTATTTTGAAATATTTTTAAGCAATGTTTGACGGCCCTTTTTCTTAGGCAAAAATCCTAAAAATAAAAACTTATCCATCGGCTTATTACTGACTGAAACTAGAGTTGTTAAAGCCGACACGCCGGAAACCGGAACTACTTCTATTTTACTTTGAATAGCACTATCTATCAATGCACCCGCCGGATCGCTAATCCCGGGCGTGCCGGCATCAGTGACTAAGGCAATATCTTTGCCATTTTGTAATTCAGAGACTAAAAATTGTATTTTTTGAAGTTTGGAATGCTGATGAAAAGAAACTAATCCGCCAGCTGGCGAATGGATATTGAAATGTTTTAAAAGAATACCCGTATGACGAGTATCTTCACAAGCAATTAAATCAACTTCTTTTAGAAGTCGTAGCGCCCTTAAAGTAATATCTTCCAAATTACCAATCGGGGTGGCTACAATATAAAGAGTTCCCATTTAATCCTTTCTTTAAAAAAATGAAATGATTGTAGCAATCCCGGCAACAACCATTAAAGCGACAACTACCCAACCTAAAAATTTAATAAATGGCGAATTGTGATGGGAGTTCATAATTTTTCGATTATTGGCAATAATCACAATTAAAATTAAAATGACCGGCGCCACCAGTCCATTTGCCACCGCCGCATAGATTAAGGCTTTAATCGGATTAATTCCGACAAAATTAAGAAGTAAGCCAATTAGCATTGAGAAAATAATGACACCGTAAAAATAAATACCTTGGCGAAAACGAAGATACAAACCTTCTTTCCAGCCTAAAGTTTCACTCACCGCATAAGAAGCAGAACCAGCTAAAATGGGAATTGCCAAAAGACCGGTGCCAATAATACCAATTGAAAAAAGCAAAGACGCATAACGACCCGCCAATGGCTCAAGAGCAGCGGCCGCGTCAGCGGCGCTAGTAATATCAATAATACCATTGCGGAATAAAGTTGTGGCGGTAACAGCAATAATAAAAAACATCACCAAGTTTGAAAGAAACATCCCCACCCAAACATCGGTTCGCATTTTACGAATTTCTTTTTTGTCTATTTCTTGACGTTCGGCAATGGTAGTTTTTCCTTCAGAAATTTTCTCTTCTACTTCTTGCGAAGTCTCCCAGAAAAAAAGATAAGGCGAAATTGTTGTTCCTAATATACCGCAAATTAAAATAATCTGATCTTTGCTAAAATTCAAGCTAGGCACAATACCACTTATAAGGACTTCTTTCCAAGCAAAATCTTTGATAAAAAAGGCGGTCGCAACATAAACCAATAAAATCAAAGCGAGATATTTTAAATAGCGAGCGTATTTTTGATAAGAAATAAAAATTTGCAAAAAAAGACTGATCAATACGAAAGCAATAATTAAAAACCAAAACGGTAAATATGGAGCTAAAAGTTGAGTTGATTTAGCCATTGCCCCCAAATTGGCACCGATATTAAAAGAATTGGCCATTAAAACTAAAATTGCCACCGTATAAAGAACCCATTGAGGAAAATATTTTTTAATATTCGCTGCCAGTCCCCGACCTGTAACTAACCCAATTCGGGCACACATTTCCTGAATAATAGCCATCAAAGGAAAAGTAAAAACGGCTAGCCAAAGTAGTTGAAAACCGTATTTAGCCCCGGTTTGAGAATAAGTTCCCACACCGGATGGATCATCATCGGCCGCGCCCGTTGTCAAACCCGGTCCAAGATTATGCCAGAACTGTTTAACTTGTTTAACCGGAGTTACTTCGGAAACTTTGTGAGCAGCATTTTCAACAGCCTTAATTCCCTCCTTACCTTCTTTTTCTACTTCAACTAAAATATCTTCGGCTTTTTGAAAAGTATTTTCTTCGTTTTGAATGTCATTTTTGTTCATCTATTATAGTATAAATTAAAAAACTAAAAGCTCAAAATATTTTTTTTAGAACATTACATAATGCAATCCACTGCTTTAAAGTTAAATCTTCAGCGCGAAGTT
>CAYZMA010000008.1:0-22250 GCA_964479405.1 uncultured Candidatus Saccharibacteria bacterium | reverse complement strand
ATAAATTTAAAAATCTCAAATCTCAAATCTCAAATCTCAAAATGTTGATTAGAAAATGTTTTTTAAAACATTATATAGTGCGAGCCACTGCTTTAAAGTTAAATCTTCCGCTCGAAGTTGCGGCTCGATTTTAGCTTGTTTTAAAATATCAGCGACTTTGTCTTTTTCCAATCTTAATGTTGCCGATAAGGAATTGTGAATTTGCCGCCTTTTTGAAGCAAACCCAGCTTTTACAATTTTGAAAAATAGCTGCGAGTCAACCTGTTCAACCATATCCGCATACCCGGTATGAGGGTAAGGTGTAATTTTCAAAATAGCGGCGTCAACTTTTGGCTGAGGGCGAAAAGAAGATTTTGAGACATTTTGAATGATTTCAGCCTTGGCATAAAACTCGACCGCCAAAGTGAGAATCCCCCGCTCGGAATTGCCCGGTTGAGCAACAATTTTTTCAGCTACTTCTTTTTGCACCATAACCACCATTAATTCCGGTTGATTTTCGTTTTCCAAAAATTTTCTAATTAAAGGCGAGGCAATATTGAAGGGTAGATTAGCAACCACTTTGTAAGTAATCTTCTTAGATTGCTTCGCCCCCGCTCGCAATGACGCAATCATTACATCAATATTAAATAGCAAGGCATCTTGATGAATAATAGTTAAGTTTTTATTTTTGCCGAAAGCCTTGCGAAGCATTTCCACCAATTCAAAATCTTTTTCAATCACATAAATTTTCGCTCCGGTATCAATGAGGGCTTTGGTTAAAATTCCTAAACCGGGACCAACCTCAATAACAGTATCGCTTTTTTTAATTTTAGACACATCAATAATATCAGGAATAATCTTATCATTGATCAAAAAATTTTGTCCGAGAGATTTTTTTTGTTTAAACATTTATTCTTTTTTTATTTATTGGCGCAACCGCCCCAAGGCGGCCAGCGACCACCGTAGCCATGGGTTAAAGCATAAGCGGTGGTAAAAATTTGAGCTTGAGCGTTGTAAATACTGGAACCGCCATAACCTGCCTTAGCTGAAATATCAGCCCAAAAACCTTCTTCGTATTGAAAAAGTCCTTTATACATTGCGTCAGGATAACCAGTATCAGCCGTCCCCCCAGATTCGCGAAGCATTAAACACATTAAAGCCGTGCCATTAATTAAATAATTTCTGGCCGCTGAATTAATAGTATCTTTATACGGTCCGCTTTTAGCATATTTTGGTCCAATGCCGATAATCACCACTTCACTGATCGGCTTTTTCACCACCGTTTCCGATTTTTTAGTTTTTGCCACTTCCACTCCGTCAACTCGCCTAATAACATAGATAACATCTTTTTCACCTTTAACGCCTTTGGTGTCAATTTCAGTTTGACCTTTTTCCACATCAACGCTAGTTCTTTTTACCACGCTATAATTAATTGATTCTTTTTCTGTTACTTCCACCTCGGCTACCCGAGTGATTTTAATTTTAATGTCAGGCCGAAGCGAGGTTGAAACTAATGGGTCAACACTGTCTTGTCCTAAAAGCTCAATATTATTTTCCTTAAAAAGTTCATCAATTGTTTTTTGCCAAGTCCGATAAATTTTGGTTATTTTAGCATCGGTTATTTCCACTGGCAAAGCCCGTTGAATATCAATTCGGCTCCCAATACCTAAAGACGGATCAGGAAAAGTGCTAGATTTATCTTCCGGATAAATATCAACATTTAGATCTTTTGTCATTTCTTGCAAAGTAAAGAAATTCGGTCCGCCAAAATAAACTTCCTTTGGATGATTGGGGTCGGAAACATCAACCACACCAGAAACCATAGGTTGAACTGGCGGGGTATGACTTTTAAGGCTCAACCAAATTGCTAAAAAAATTGCAAGAATTGTGACTCCTTTATTTTAAATTCTTTCCAATAGCTCTTCGGGGATTTCCGAAAGAAAACGGGAAGGCATATTTGCCTGAATAGAGCCGAAAAGCATACGCGAACAAGCATAACTAAAATACAACCTTTTTCGAGCACGGGTAATACCAACATAACAGAGTCGCCGCTCTTCTTCAAGTTCAGCCGGCTCCATTAGAGAATTAGAGTGGGGGAATAGGCCTTCTTCCATGCCGACCATAAAAACAATTGGAAATTCCAAACCCTTGGCGTTGTGCAAAGTCATTAAAGTAATCGCATCAGTTGAGCGGTCAAGATTATCAATGTCCGAAACAAGAGTAACTTGTTCTAAAAAACTTTCCAGATTTTCTTGAGCCTCCGCCACCGATTTTAATTCTTCAATATTTTCCCATCGCCCCTCCCCTTCTTCAGTGCCGTCTAAAATCCAATTTTTGTAAGTTGAAACATTAGCCACTAAGTCAATTAAATCAGAGACTTTCATTTTTTTTGAAGCTTGATGTAATTCTGCCATCATTTCCAAAAACTTTAATACTTTGGGGCTGTTTTTATCGGCTTGAGATTTTTCACCAATGCTCCGCGGCGGGACATTAATAATTCTTTTTTGCGCCACCCGATCGGTTGGATTTGAAATGAGTTTCAAATAAGCCAAAATATCTTTAATTTCCCGTCTTTCATAAAACCGCAAAGCGCCAATTAATCTATAAGGAACACCTTTTTGCATCAAGGCTTCTTCAAAAATTCGCGATTGGGCATTGGTCCGATATAAAATAACAAACTGATTGTAGCTACCTGACATTTTAAGGGCTTCAACTTCGTCAAGAATAAATTCGGCTTCTTCTTTTTCGTTTCTAGCCTCAAAAACAGTTGGGGCAATCCCCTCTTCGTTGTCGGTCCAAAGTGTTTTTTTGCTTCTAGTAGTATTTTTTTCAATTATATTTTGAGCCGAGGCAATGATTTTTTTAGTTGACCTGTAATTTTGCTCCATTTTAATTATTTTAGCCGTAGGATAGTCTTTTTCAAAATCTAAAATGTTTTTAAAATTAGCCCCGCGAAAACCGTAGATTGAGTTATGAACAACAATTCCTTCGGCAATATAATTATGCAAATTATCAACATCCAAATCATAAAGAACTTCGCTAATTATTTGACAATCGATATTGGTAATTTCGTCATCAATTATTTTGCCCTCACAAAAAACAGGAATAACCATTCCTGGTCTTAAATTACTAACCGGCATAAAATCAAAACTCGCTTTACTGTCTGTTAGTCTAGCCGATTTTATAATATCTATGTTACTAACTTTGGCTAATTTCTCGGCCAGAATTAAAGCTTCACCATAATTTTTTCTGGAGGTTTCAATTCGCCAACTTCTTTTATCCATCCTTGTTGCAAAACCATTGTTTTCATACTTTTTTCTAAGTTTAGGATCTGTGGTAGTAATTCTAACCCGATGGGCATGCCATGGTCTTTGCTGACCAATACGATCTTCACCAAACATATTCAAAGTAATAAATTGCCTTCCTTGATATTTTTCTGTAAATTCCAAAGTAACTGCTTGCGGACGATGATGCGGAAAATCCCATTTTAAATCTAAATCCTCAAATAGTTTCTTGGCTCTTTTTTCGGTATTAATATTTTCAAACAACTTATCAATATGCTCTTGCCTAATCTGCATAGTTCTACCTTTTACAAAAAAAACAGAGGTCGGAATACCATATTGACTGGCAAAAAAAGCTTCATAATATTTAGCTTCCGAAAGATTCTGACAAATTTTTAATATCCACATTTTATCAGCTCTTTCTTGATTTGCTCGCACCTCTAACCCATGAGCTGTTTCATGACCTTTTTTCCCATATCTAATACTCTTAGTAAAACCAATTCTAAATCCTTTATCTTTTCTAAACATCAAATAAACAAAAAATTTATCCTTGATTAGTTTCCATTTAGAGAAAAAAATGTGTTCGGAACTTGCCTTTACTGTGTGTCCACTTTTTGTCTCAATTCGCCAAACTTTGCCTTTAAAATTTCGTTTAACAACTTTTAATACTTCTGATTTTGAAGTTGTGCCAAACCCATTCGCGCAGACAACACTGTCTTTAGGCTTAATCAATCTTATTTCTTTTTGACCTTTAGTAGTTAACACTTTAGTCTTCCCGGTTAAGCACTGGAAATCATCGCCCACCACACAAATATTTTTGTATTTTTTCGCTAAAAGGGTAGTTAAACGATATTGAGCAAAGTTCGTATCTTGATATTCGTCAATTAAAATATAACGAAACTGATCTTGAAAGCGCGCCAAAATTGCCGGAAACTTCTCAAAAAGTTCAACCGTTTTCATAAGTAAATCATCAAAATCTAAAGCATTAGCGAGTTTTAAATCTTTTTGATACTGCTCGTAAATTTTGAGGACAATTTCGCCAAAATGACCTTTGGAAAATTTAGCGTAATTTGCAGGAGTCAAAAGTTCATTTTTTGCTCCCGAAATATAATTTCTAATTGCTCGGGGATTATATTGTTTTTTATCAATGCCAACCACATCCATGGCATGTTTAGTGGCCGATAAAGAATCATCGCTGTCGTAGATATTAAATGAACGAGTATAACCCAAATTTTGAATGTTAAAACGCAAAATCTTGGCACAAATTGAATGAAAAGTCCCTAGCCAAGGCAGTTTTGAAATAGTTTTTCCATCATTTTGATTTTGAGCGAGTAGTGCAACTACTCGTGATCCCATTTCTTCAGCCGCTTTATTTGTAAAAGTAACAGAAAGAATATTTTCCGGATGAATTTTTTTTTCTAATATTAAATAAGCAATACGATGAGTCAAGGCTTTGGTTTTGCCGGACCCCGCTCCAGCCAAAATTAGAACCGGTCCTTCAGTGGTAACAACCGCCTCTTTTTGCTGGGGATTTAAATTTTCTAAAATATCTATTAGCATTGCACGATTTATTATACAACAAGATAGCAAATATTAAGCTTTTTTAGATAATTAAAAGGCGCGAATCGAAAGCGGCCCAAATATATTTTAAATTATTGGCCGTCGTCGCGCCTCTTGCCCTGTACTCAAGCTTGCGCTGTAGTATAGGGTTATGGTATGGGCAAAGTAATTGGCTCCGACGCATTGGTCGGAGTCCGACTGAAACGTCGGACTTTGTCCCTACCATAAGCAATTGCCTATAGTAAGAACTGCATAACCCCACCCTTATTCTTATCAATATTTCTATTGATTACATTATTATACCTCATTTTTGACCAAATGTCAAGGACTCTTTACACTCCTAAACCTGTTGTCCACCCCGGAGGTGGACATGAAGGTTAAAAAACAGTTAGTCATTCGGATCGGTTAATTTTTTCTCAACCGTGACGAATTTCATAAATTCGGGTTTCCAATAGAGCTGAACATCGCCGGTTGGACCATGTCTATGTTTTCTAATTAAAATTTCAGCAATGTTTTTCTTTTCCGAATCTTGTTCATACATATCATCACGATAAATAAACATCACCACGTCAGCGTCTTGCTCTATGGAATTATGGACAATTATATCATTGGCTATAAAATTATGATTTTTGGGCACAGTTATATCGTAGACCGCTTCAATACCAGCTTCCTTAATTTCAGCTATTTCATCCCAAAATATATCTGAATTAGCAAGATTACCAAGCGTTCCGTCTCCTAAAACTTGGGCAATATTAGAAAGGCGATTTCTTGAAATACCATTACTATATCGTTGTGTACCAGAATATGCCCATTGCATTTCTTGATGAAATTGCCTCGTCGTCCAACCCAATTCCATAAATTTTTGCACAATTTTCTGCCAAATATCTTTAGGAATAATATCAACATTGGTGTTTGGTTTAATTTGTCTTAAATCTTTTATTGCTTTTTTGACATTTTTATCTTTACGGCCAAAAATTCCGATCGCTTCCATAAACTTTAATTGATTTTCTGAACCTGAAATTACAAGGTTAAAAACTGGAGAATAATTCTTTTTTTTATTGATTTTGATTCTCGACTGTATCTCAAAGCGCAGAAGCAAATGTTGTAGACTTCTAATTAATTGTTCACTTTTTGAGGCGTAATGAAGACGCCATAATCCTGAAGAAAAAGTCAAACCCCCATCAGTTGAGAAAAGGTGTTTTATAAAAAGAGCTAGTTTTTCTTGAGACAGTGTAAAGATAAATTCAGGAATTTCTTTTTCTCCAGAACGTTGATTAAAAATCCCTAATTCTTCATCAAACCACTTTACAATTGGATTCCTCCTGCCACGAGCCAATGGCGCCGGCGCAGAAAGATAAAGATGATACCAAGTTTTTTGTTTGACTAAACGGTTTTTCGTTCCAAATGCTTTCAAAGATGAGTGATTTACAACATCAATACTTTCCATATCAGCATTTGTATAATGAAGTGGTTGATGTTTAAGATAACATCCATCACCAATTAAATGAGCAAGCACAATAATTTTATCATCTGACATAGCCACAACATTCTCAAAATCAAGACGCCGAGGAGTTGCTAACCTGTTACCGCTTGCCAATTTATCTAATCTATCCCAACCATTAATAGTCAAAAATTGATGATTGGCCGTTGCCTTAATTTTTCTGCCACTTTTAAAAATAATTTCAAAAACTTTTTTTCTCCCTGTTGAGAAGATTTTACTAGCCATTTCTTTAAGTAATTTACCTTGGTCATCAACTGCCGAAACAGTAAATTCTTTTTTTCCAACCAAACTTTCAATTGGTTCACGAAGACCTGTTTTAGCATTAAAAATTAAGGTATCACCAGTCAAACAGCCACTCTCCCTTAAATCGGCCAAAATTGGTTTTTTGTCTGGCCGGTGTTCCACCGCCCGCGAGAGCTGGGACAGGGCTAAGATTGGCACATTCAATTCTCTAGCTAAAGCTTTAAGCGAACGGGAAATTTCCGAAACTTCTTGAACTCTATTGTCAGATCCATGCTTGCTCATTCCCGACATTAACTGTAAATAATCAATCACAATCAAACCAACATCTTGTTCCATAAGTAGCCGGCGACCTTTGGTCCTAATTTCCATCACGTTTAAAAAGGGCGAATCATCAATAAAAATGGGCGTTTCTGAAAGCATCCCCATGGCGTAATTTAATTTGCCAAAATCTTCGTCTTCCAAATTACCAGTACGTAATTTCCAAGAGTCAACTGAACCACGTAGACACAATAACCGGTCAATAATTTGCTCTTTTGACATTTCCAAGGAGAAAATCCCCACCGCTTTTTTATGCTCGCAGGCAACATGATCGGCAATGTTTAAGGCAAAAGCCGATTTTCCCACCGAAGGACGAGCGGCTAAAATCACTAAATCTGATTTTTGAAGACCAGCTAAAAGATTATCTAAATCCCTAAAACCAGTCGGCACACCCCGAATCGCCCCTTTGTCTTTGTGCAATTTATCAATCCGGTCAAATGAATCAGCCAAAATGTCTTTAATCGGCGTAAAATACTGTTTAACATATTTTTGCGAAACACTAAATAAAGTGCTTTCAGCACGATCTAAAATTGTTTCCAGCTCAGAATTTTCGTCAAAACCAAGCTCGGTAATAGTCGCCGCTGCCGTGACCAATCGTCTTAAAGTTGCTTTCTGATGAACAATATTGGCATAAGTGGTAATATGGGCCGCCGTCGGCACCGAATTAACTAAAGTAGCAATATACGATGCCCCGCCAATGCTTTTGAGTTTTTTGTCTTTTTCCAATTCGTTAGTTAAAGTAATAACATCAATTGGTTTTCGTTTTTCAAAAAGTTTTAGAATACAACTATATATAGTAGCGTGGTCTTCGCGATAAAAATCATCACTCCGCAAAGAATCGGCCACTTTAATAATAGCATTTTGATCTAAAAGAATTGAGCCCAAGACTGATTGTTCTGCTTCAATATTTTGTGGGGGAACTTTAATGTTGTCGGGCAAAAAACCTCCTTATCTTGTGCATTCTGATTTTTGCATTTTGATTTTTCAAATGCAATATGTGGAAACTGTGGATTGTGGGGATAACTTTTTGTATGTATAATAGAAATATGGATATTTATAATTTCAAAAAGACGCAATCAATATCACCGCTTGCGAAAGCTAAGAAACCATTTCCCGACTGGTTGCTCTTTACAATTGTTTTAGTCAGCTCGTTTATTTTAACTATTGGCGCTTTATGGCTAAATGATCGCCACAAAGCTAATGCCTCCGCTAAAACAACTTCTAGTCCTACAACCACAATTTCTCCTTCAGCTTCGCCGTCGCCAACAGCCACACCAACGCCAAGTCCATCTTCAAGAACCTCGCCAACCCCAACACCTCGTGTCACTCAAACCACAACTCCGACACCAACATCTACACCAACAGCAACTCCGACTCCAACCCCAACACCTACTCCGACACCGACTTCAACGCCAACAGCTACGCCGACGCCGGCTCCGACGCCATCGGCTTCTGGTGGTTTGTAAACTATTCCTCAACTTTAAAAACTTTATCAATAATTTTTCTATAATTGTCATTGCGAAGCCGCCGTGGCGGCTGTGGTAATCTATCATAAATTAAAAAGATTGCTTCGCTTAAACTCGCAATGACAGAAATAGAAATTATAGATTATATGGATAAGTTAAAATCCATAAATTTAAGCGCGATCGCGGTAAAATTTAAAACATGGTTTAAAATCGATGTTTCTAACCTTAAAAATCTCATCATAATAATATATCATTAGAGTTAATAATCTAGCTATTCTTTGATTACTTTTATGGTTTCATATTTATGATAACCGCCTGGAAAAATAGTTCTAAATTGACGAATAACATCTAAACCAATTCTTTTGGCATCTTTCTCAACTATTTCTAGAAATTCTTGATCATTTCTTATGGATTGGCAACCATCGCAGCAAGTAGTTGCAATGCGAATTTCCATTTGTCCATCTTTACCAGAATAAACATGAATAGGCCACCAAAAACATTCAGTAGGCTTTACTCCTTCATTATGGAGCTGACATGATCCATTATTAGATAAAAATTGACAACCATTTCGTTGATCATACAAATAAAAAGTTGGATAAGGTATTGTTCGCTCCTTAAACTCATTCACAACTTCAGGCAAGTTGTTATTGACCCAATTTTTAATATTCTCCCATTCTTGTTTTGGTAAAAATATTTTGCCTTTTCTGCAACAATTGGAATTATTTTTCTGACAAGCAATTGCTAATTCCTTATTTGCATTTGTGCCAATTAATTGATTATTATTCATATTTTACAAGTTATTCCTCTACCTCAAAAACCTCTTTGGCGCCACTCAAGAGTTCGTCTTCGCTATCGGTAGGTTTTTTTACTACTAGTTCCGGATTAACAATGCAATTTAATTTGTAAGCAGTTCCGGTATTTTTTAAAATTATGCCTTCAATTGCTTGAGTATTGCGCTTACCGGAAATAATATCGGCGTGAAATTTGAATTTAAAAGCTAAAGTGATAGTATTGTCGCAAGTTTCAGCTAAAACCGCATCTTTAAGCAAAGCTGCCAGTGAATGATTATGAGCTTTGGCGCCTTTAATAATTTCCGTCCAAAGATCTTGATTTAGATTTTTTGTAGATTTATTTTTGTCATTCTGACCCCGCCTTGGCGGGGGAAGAATCTCTGAACTTGTTTCAGTTACATCTCGCATTCGCGAGAGACTCTTCGCTTCGCTCAGAGTGACATTACTTTGTTCGGAATGACAAGACTTTGTGAACTCAAAAACTATCATTTCCAACGGTAATTGGGGTATTGAGGCTGATTTAATTTGCGGCAAAGCTAAAGCAAATTTTTCAATCATTTTCATTAATAAATTTATTTCAAAAATTTCTGCCATTTTTTTTACCTTATCTTGATATTCATGGGTTAAATCAAAAAGTTGGTCCTCGCCCAACTCCCATAAGGCAATTTTTCGTAAAGTTTCAATTAGTTTTACTGTAAAATTTTCAAAATCAATACCTTGTAAATTAAGCTTGGAAATAAGTTCAAAAGCTAATTTCCGATTTCCCATGGCTAGCGCTTCAGCAAAATCAAAAACACTTTTATCTTGCGCCAAACCCAGAATTTGTTGAATTTGCTCAAGGGTAATATTGGAAGCAATTGTTTTTCTAACCGATGAAATCTGACCAAACAAAGACAAAGCATCGCGGTAAGAGCCGGTTGAAAGTTGAGCCAAAAGCCCAATTGCTTCGTCATCTATTTTAATTGCTTCTGCTTGAGCAATCTTTTTAAGTAATTTTTTAAGCTCTTCCAGTTCAGCCCGACGAAAATCAAATCTTTGAACGCGAGAAAGAATCGTCGGCAAAATTTTCTGCGGTTCCGTTGTCGCCATCATGAAAATGGCATGCTTGGGCGGTTCTTCTAAGGTTTTCAGAAGAGCATTAAAAGCCTCCTTGGTTAGCATATGAACTTCATCAATAATATAAATTTTATATTTTGATTTTGTTGGCGCAAAACGGATTTTTTCCCGAAGGTCTCTAATTTCATCAATTCCACGGTTGGAAGCGGCATCAATTTCAATTAAATCCAGCGATCTGCCAAGAGTAATTTCTTTGCAAGAAGAGCATTTGTTACAAGGCTCAAAAGAATCCTTTGCCAAAGAGCGCCCCGTGCAATTTAAAGCCTTGGCCATCACCCTGGCTAAAGTGGTTTTACCTGTTCCGCGAGGACCAGCAAATAAATAACCATGAGAAAAATCACCCGAAGAAAGGGCGTTCGTTAAGGTTTGAACAATATGCTCTTGTCCCAAGATGTCGGCAAATTTTTGCGGTCTAAATTTTCTATAGAAAACCATACACGCTCCCTTCGGTCGCTTAATTTACAATTTAACAATTTCTAATTTCCAATCAATGATTCAATGTATCAATTATCAAATAGTAATTGAGAATTGAAAATTTAAAATTCTTGGCATTTCCTACTATATTGCATTGTCTGGAAAATACAAATTGTGGATAATTTGTGTTATGATAATAATAGACGGAGGGGTTTTGACATCAACAGATTTAAAAAAAGCGATTGCGCAAAAAACAGCAATAGCGCCAGAAATAGTCGCTAAAACTCTGGATATTTTTCAAAAAACTATTAGCACCGAACTTTCAGCCGGTCGAAGCGTTAATTTTCCGGGCTTTGGCAATTTTGTTTTAATTAAATATCCTCCCCGAACAATTAAAGATGTCCGTAATCCCGCTAAAACTTATCTTTCACTGGAAAAAAACAAAGCTCGTTTCAGACCAAGTATTGACTTTAAAAAAGAACTTCAAAGTCAACCCGCACCACCAGCTGGCGAAGATGACAGTCTTTTTGACAGGACAATTAATGTTCGTTATATTGACCTAGTAAAAACAACTGTTCCTAAAAAAGTCTTAAATCTACTGCCCGAACATATCGCTCGGCACTATCAAGTTGTTCCCCTTGAAGCAAAAGGAAATACTTTAGTTGTCGCCATGATTGACCCCGAAGATCGCGAAGCGATTGAATTTGTTAAAAAAAAGACGGGTATGGATTTAGACATCAGACTTTGTACTCAATCAGATATAAATCATATTTTAGATCAATATTCGGCTGTTTCCGGAGAACTAAAAAAAATCATTGAATCGGCTGAAGAAGACGAAGAAACGCCCATTCAAAAAGCACCAAATAAAGAAAAAATGGAAGAAATCACTGAAACAGCGCCGGCGGCCAAAATTGTCCAATCGCTTATTAAAAGAGCCGTCCGCGAAAAAGCATCCGATATTCATGTTGAGCCTCAAGAAGAGGAAATTGTTGTTCGCTTTCGCGAAGACGGTATTTTAAAAGAAATTATTAAATTGCCTAAAGAAGTTCAAAGCGGTATTATCTCCAGAATTAAAATTCTTTCAGATATGAAAATTGACGAAACAAGGTTGCCTCAAGATGGTCGTTTTCAAACCGTTCTTGACGGCGCCGAAGTTGATTTTCGTGTTTCCACCCTACCAACAGTCAACGGCGAAAAAGTAGTCATGAGAATTTTGGACAAATCTGGTGGCATTTTGACTCTAGAACAATTGGGATTGCGGGGAAGCGCTTTTGAAGTGCTTGATAACAATATCCGTAAAGCCCACGGGATGGTGCTAGTTACCGGTCCAACCGGTTCAGGTAAAACCACTACTCTTTACGCTGTGATTGATAAAATTAAAAATGTCGGCATTAATATTGTTACCTTGGAAGATCCGGTTGAATACCGCATTCCTCGGATTAATCAATCTCAAGTTTATACTAAAATTAATTTTACTTTTGCCAACGGTCTTCGTTCAATTGTCCGTCAAGACCCCGATGTCATTATGATTGGGGAAATTCGCGACTACGAAACAGCCGATATGGCTATTCATGCGGCGCTCACTGGTCATGTTGTTTTATCAACTCTGCACACCAACGATGCCGCCGGCGCTATTCCCAGAATGATGGATATGAAAATTGAACCATTTTTAATTAATTCGTCGGTTAATTGCATTGTCGCTCAACGACTTTGCCGAAGAATTTGCGATAATTGCAAAGAAGAAATGACTGTAGATGATTCGGAACAAAAACTGGTTGAGGAAGAATTAAAGAAAATGCCCGAAAAAGAAAAAAGACCCGAAAAAATTCAGTTTTTCCACGGCAAAGGCTGTGAAAACTGCAGTAATTCAGGCTATAAAGGCCGGCTTGGTATTTTTGAAGTTTTTGATCTGAAAGATAATTTAAAAGAATTAGTCGCCAAAAAAGCATCAGGTACAATTCTAGGTCAAGAGGCTGTTAAAAATGGTATGGTTTCCATGAAACAAGACGGTATTTTAAAGATAATGGATGGTTTGACAACTTTAGAAGAAGTTTGGCGCGTTACCAAAGATTAAAAAGGAATTTTAATGAAATTTACTTACAACGCAAAAAATGCTCAAGGGGAAGTTCAAAATGGCAATCTTGAAGCCCAAAACGAAATCGCCGCCACCAAAATGCTCCAAGGTCAAGGACTTTTTGTTTTGAATTTAAAAAAAACCGGCGAAAATAACATTATTCAAAAATCAAATATTAAAATTCCCTATTTGTCAGACCGCGTCAGCTTAAAAGATAAAATTATTTTCACTCAACAACTAGCCATGATGGTCAAGTCAGGCTTGCCTTTAATTGATGCTTTTGGCGCTTTGCAGGAACAAACCGAAAATAAATATTTTGCCGAGGTGATTAGCGACTTAACTGAAAATGTCCGCGGAGGCAAAACGTTTTCCGAAAGCCTTTTAAAGTATCCAAAGATTTTTTCTAATTTTTACATTGCTATGATTTCTTCCGGTGAAAAAAGTGGCAAGTTAGACGAAGTTTTGGGAAGACTCTCTATTGAACTGGAAAAAGATTATGAGTTGATTGGCAAAGTTAAAGCAGCCATTACTTACCCGATTGTAATTGTTGTTGCTCTTATTGGGATTGTTATTTTAATGTTAATTTTTGTTGTCCCGCAACTTAAAAAAATATTTACCGATATGGGAGTAGAGTTGCCGTTAATCACCAGAATCATTCTGGGTACTAGTGATGTGATGGTAAAATATTGGTATATATTTTTACTCGTCTTGATTGGTCTTGTTATTGGCATAAGGGCTTACAATAGAACTACTAAAGGCGGATTAGTAATTGACAATTTAAAAATTAAAATGCCAATTATCGGCAATCTTTTTCGCAAAATCTATATGGCTAGATTTTGTCGCACCGCCGGTTCGTTGGTTGTTTCGGGCTTGCCGATTTTAGATATTATTAAAATCACCGCTAAAGTTTTAGGAAACCGCGTCTTTCAAGTGGCTTTGGAAAAAACTGGTGAAGATGTTAAAAATGGCCTTACTTTTTCATTGGCCTTGAAAAAACAAAAAATATTTCCGGCGATGATTTATCATTTGGTTTCTATTGGTGAAAAAAGCGGTAAATTAGACGAAATACTACTCACAATGGCAACTTTCTTTGACCGAGAAGTGGAAGCCACAACCAGTAACTTAGCCAGTTTAATTGAACCAATTTTAATTCTAGTCGTCGGCGCCGCTGTTGGCTTGGTTGTTGCTTCCGTCATTTTGCCAATATATTCATTAGTAAATGTAATCTAAACTGTCATTGCAATTTTCTTTACTGTCATTGCGAGGAGCAAAGCGACGAAGCAATCTATCGCTAACAAAAAGATTGCTTCGCTTACGCTCGCAATGACAACAAAAAACTCGCAATGACATAAAAATTAAATATTATTATGAAAATATTTTCAAAAACATACAAAGGGATTTCCTTGATGGAATTGTTAGTTGTAATGAGTATTATAACCATAGTAACAGCTATTACTATTCCAACAATTAATCATTACCTTCCTTCCTTAAGATTTTCTTCTTCAGCCAAAGTCATTTCGGCAAAACTGCGCCAAGCCCAAGAAGAAGCTATTACAACCCAAATCAGACACGGTATTCAATTTAACACCACCAATCCAACATCAATTGATTTTATTAAATTTGTAGCCGGAGTACCACCAACAATTACAGTTATAGAAAATGTTCAACTACCAAATAATATAACTTTAACCTTAGACCCAACGATTAGTGGCAATACCAATCACGCCAATAGCGTTATATTTTCTGCTAATGGTAGCCCAGATGTGAACGGTAATGTTAGTATTGGTTTCACTGGTTTTACTTCAAAAATAATTAATATTTCCCCTGCTGGAGTAATAAAATTACAATGAAAATTTTCCAAAAAAAGAAAAAAAGTTTTACCATGGTGGAACTTATTATGGCGGTTTTTATTTTAGGAGTAGGGCTTCTAGGAATTGCAACTTTTTATGCTTATAGTTTTAAAATTGCCAAAATGGCCCAGAGTGAAACGACAGCCTCAAATTTAGCTTCTGGCATTTTAGACGAGCAGTTGTCAAATAGCTACGATAATTTAGCTGTTAGTTCGGGATCAAAAGTGCCTTATTCAACAGTGGTAGGCAATCCATTTACAAATTATCAAAAACAAATTGCTATCAGTTGTATTGACGCTAATCTTATTGACACGGCTTGCGCCAATGCTCATATGAAAAAAGTTGTTGTAACTGTTTATTGGATGGACAATACAACAGAGCGAAGTTTTCAAATAGCTAGTATTAAAGCGGAGCATTAATGACTAAATATCAAAATTCTAAAATTATAAAAAATAAAGGATTTACATTAGTAGAAGTTATAACAGTGGTTTTTTTGGGAAGCGTTATTATTATGGCTTCTTACGCCGTTTATTTAGCAAGTTATAAATCTTATAAAAATAATACTGAAATTGCTGAACTGACTCAAAATGCCCGAATTGCTCTTGAACGAACATCCAGAGAAATTCGTCAGACAAAAGAAATTATTGCCAGTCCGTCTTCAGCTGAAATAATCTTTCAAGATGGCCACAACACCACGCCAATACAATATATTGACTATTATCAATCCGGCACCGATCTTAACCGTCGTTTAAACCACTATTATTTTGATCTGACTCCTGATGTTTGGGAGGAGGAAACTGCCACCAGTCCAAATGGACCTTTGCAAAAATACGAAGGCACCCCCCAAATAGTTGCTCAAGAAATACAAAAAGTAGAATTTACCAGAGATCCTTTAAATCAATCAATTGTGACAATCTATATTGAAGTAACCAATGGCGCCAAAACATATCAATTTGAAACTAAAACAACTGCGAGGAATATATGAAAAAACAACCAGCTTACATTATGATTACCGTCTTGATCCTAATGATGGTTTTAATGGCGATTACTTATCTTTTCGCCGATGTTATTTATGCCGATCTGTCCATTGCCCGCAATAATAAAAGCTCTCAAGCCGCTTTTTCTTTAGCCGAAGCCGGTGTTCAAGAGGCGATTTATAAGATTCAGTACGATACCGCTACCCGAAATGCTTTTTTGAGTGGCACTGCCATACCACCAATAAATCGTAGTTCAGCCCTTATTGGTAACGGTTCTTACACCGTCACCTTTCAAAATCCGGTTCAAGATTCAGCCACGATCACAGCCACCGGTTTTTACCAAATGGGTACAAGACAAGCCCAACGACGAATTACCGAAAATATCACTCAATCAACTCTACCGCCCAGTTGGGATATTGGCGCGGCTCTTTTTACAAATGCAGGAAGCGAACTTGACGATACCTCAATTGAACTCAAGTTAGGAGATTTTATTGTTTATGGTGGCGGAATTTTTTCCGGTTGGGACATTACAACTAAACATGGCACAACAATTACCGCCGAAAAAGACATAAAAGCCAGAAACGACATTGATATTCAAGGCACTAAAAATTGCCAGTGTTTAATTGTGGACGACGGCGATCCGTTGACACCCCAATGTAGCACTAACCCCGGTTGCGTTGTTCAACCGAATCAACTTGCCAGTAATCCGACGCCGATGATTGATTTTTCAAGTTATAAACAACAAGCGATTAGCGCTAATCAATGTTACGGCACTGTTGCGCCTTGCAATAAAACTTTCCCTTCCAGTGGAGCTTTGACTGGCGTCGCTTACATGGAAGGAGATTTATCAATTGGTGGCAATTTGACTATGAATGGTGTTTTGGCTGCTTCAGGTAATATTAGTATTAATAATGCCAATCTTACAATCAATAAAGTTGCCAGCAATCCTTCTGGAGTCATTACTCTTAAAACATTATATCTTAACAATGCCATTCTTTCTGGCACAGGTTTAATTTGGACTGGACAAGAAACCCATATTAACAACGGTACCCTTGATTTGGTAGGAGGTATTATTGCCCATTATATTTATTTAAATAATGATGCCATTGTCATTCATTATGACCCTTTAGTAATGAATGAAACTTTGACTAATTCACCGAATGCCTCGGTGATTGAGCTGAAACATTGGGAAGAAGAATACTAGTATGATACAATGAATACATATAAAGGAGTGGGATGTACGAATCGGTTTTAGGATTAAAAAAGCCCATTATGGGTTTAGATATTGGCTATAAAACTTTAAAAGTAATGCAACTTCGTGGCGACGGTCCGGGTGCCAAGGTTGTTGGTGTGGCTGAAATTCAAATTCCGCCTAAAATTTTAAGTAAAGAAGGGATTAAAGAAAAAAAAGCCCTTTCGGAAGCAATTATCGCCGCCATACGAAGCGCTCAACCTCACCCAATTACCGCTCGGATTGTTTCTTCGGCTCTGCCGGAATCTTTAGTTTTTACCAAATCGGTTGATTTGCCCACTATGACCACCCAAGAAATAAATAAAAATATTCCTTATCAAGCAGGCGAGTTTTTTCCCATTCCCCCGAGTGAAACTTATATGGACTGGCAAGTCGTTGGAGCGCTTCCCGGCACTAACACGACCGATGTTTTAGTTGTCGCCGCCCCTAAAATAATTATTGATTCATTTGCTGAAGCCATTAAAATGACCGGATTAGAGCTAATGAGCTTAGAAACCAAACCAGTGGCTGATGTCAGAGCTTTAATTTCATCTAATGACGGGGGACCTTATTTGATTTTAGATGTTGGCGCTAAAACATCCAGTCTTAGCTGTTACGACCAAGGCACAGTTAAACTAACTTCCACTATTTCTGTTGGTGGAGATGATTTAACTAACGATTTTCAACCAAATTTAAAAAATGTTGCTACTGAAGTAACTCATTTTGTAAAGTATTATCAAAATCGCATTGGTCAAGCAACTATTTTTCATAAAATAATCTTGGCTGGCGGTGGCGCCAATACTAACGGCCTGCGAAAAACCTTAGAAGATGCCACAAGAATTAAAACAGAAATTACTTGGCCGATTATTAAAACAAAAACTTATAACCCAAAATATGCGACTGTGATTGGTTTAGCCTTAAAAAGAATATGATATGATAAACATTAATTTATTACCCCCGGAATTAAAAATGCAAAGAATCACGGCCAAAAGAAATGCTTCTCTTGTTAGTATTTGTGTGGTGCTAGTTTTGGTTGTAGCGATTTTAGGAATCATTAGTCGCTCATTAGAGTCCACTGTTGAAACAACACTTTTAAGTTCTAAAAATAATATTGAAAAAGACTCTAACCAAATTAATCAATACCAAGATCTTCAAGATATGGCTTTATTTATCAACGACCGTTGGCAAACAACCCAAGATATTGAAAAAAAACATGTTTATTGGTCTCAAGTTCTTCAAGAGTTAAGTAACTGCGCCCCCACCAATGTCCAATTTGAAAGTTTGATTGCTAACAGCAGTAAATCGCCTAATTTTATTATTGCCGGCAACACCACCACCGAAAGAGAAATTATTAAATTTAAAGATAAGTTAGAAGCTTCCCCGTTTTTCAAAAATGTGGCTTTTAAAAGTTCCAGTCTTTCCACTGACCAAACAACCACTAATCAAAAATTAAAATTCACTTTAGAATTTGATTTAGAACAAAATAAAGCCGAGGCAGTCCAATGAAAAACAAACCAATATTAATTATAGCTATTACTTTTTTCGTAATTTTAGGCATTGTTATATTTTTAATTAGACCTGTTGTTTCTTCAATTTTGGTTTCGTGGAGAGATTTAAACCAAACAAAAGAAAACCTTAAGAAAGTTGAAGAAAAAAAACAAGTCCTTGAAGCTTTAAAAAGCAATCAAGACTTAACCAAAGTTGCTGATATTGCCGAACAATATATTCCTAAAGAAGAAGCATCAGGTCAATTAATTATTGAATTAACTGCCATGGCGCAAGGAAATAATTTAAAAGTTGAACAAACATCAATTGAAAAATCAAAAGATACCCCCAAAGATACCACCACCGATACAACAACCTCTCCGACGCCAGCGACTTCTAGCACTCCTGCTGTTTCGCAAATTAAAACGGTTGATTTTACTGAAAATTTAAATGGTAGCTATGTTGATTTTATAAATTTTCTTAAAGCCCTGGAAACAAGTTCGCGCTTAATTTTAATAAACAATATTTCCATTCAAGCAAAAACCGAAGCCGGCAAAGCACCTTCTTTTAATTTTCAATTGGCCGGTTCGGCTTATTACAAAAGTAAAGTTGACCTAGAACAAAATTTGGCCAACATTAAAATTACCGAAGAAACTTTAAATAAATTCCTAGACCTCAAAAGCTACGGTCAACCAATTAACCTGCCCGGTGAATCGGGCTTTGGCAGGACTAATCCATTTGAGACCTACTAGTTTTTATTCCCCGAGGGCTTTTTTAATCTTGGCAATGACTTCACCAGGCATTGTTTCTGATTTAACAATGTAGTCAGTGGCGCCTAATTTTTTGCCTTGGGCTCGGTCAACATCTTGAATTAAGGCGGTCAGCATAATAATCGGAACATTTTTAAATTCTTCATCGCCACGAAGATTTTTTAGTACGTCAAAACCGTTCACTTTTGGCATCATGACATCTAAAATAACCAAGGCTGGTTTTACCTCGCGAGCTTTGTTAAGAGCTTCTTCACCATTTTTAGCCTGAATAATTGTATAACCTTCGGCTTTAAGACGATCTTCATACATCTCCAATAGTGTCAGGTCGTCATCAACCAATAAAATTGTTTTTCCTGTTTGCTCCATAAAATTCTTTCTAGTTACAACCATATTGTATCACATAAATATTTTCGGTCAAATTTTGAGAAAACGCAGATAAAAGAAGATATCACTTAAAATAATTAAAAAGACAATTAAAATTAAAAAAAAGAGAACCAAAGACGAAGGTTTTTTCCGAAGTGATGGCACAGATGTCGCAGTTTGCACCGATGGTTCAAATTGAATCTGGGGCGGAGCAGGTGGTGGAGGGGTTGATGGCGGGGTCGGGGTTGATGATGTTGCTACCGGTGGCACAACTGGCGGAATGGGATTTTTGTCTTCGGGTTCAACATCAACTGCTTCAGTAACTGGTGTAGCGACAACTTTTTTATGATATTTACTTAAAACATTCTCAATTTTTTTAATCACATCGGCCGGCATGACTTCCGATTTAATAATATAATCATCGGCACCAGCTTCAATTGCTCGACCTTTGTTAATATCTCTAACCAAGGCTGATAAAATAATTACCGGTATATCTTTGGTTTGCGGATCGCTTTTAATTGAAGCTAGAGTTTCATAGCCATTGACTTTCGGCATCATAATATCCAAGAGAACAATATCGGGTTTGACATGATGAATTTTAGCTAGACACTCTTCGCCATTGCTTGAGGTTTCCACCTGAAAACCAGCTAGCTGGATCCGCTCCTTATACATATCAAGAAGCATCTTGTCATCGTCAACCATTAAAACCTTGGTAATATTTGCCATATTCCCCTACCTTTCACTTATATTATATAATGTTTTTTTATGTCAAGCAAATTTAAAACTGCTTTAAAAATCGCAAATCGCCCGAATAAAGAAGCCGAATGTCAGAGATATTATATTTCATCATCACTAATCTGTCTAGACCGACACCAAAAGCAAAACCAGAAACTCCGCCAGCTGGCGGATCCAGATCGTAACCAGCTGATTTAAAAACATTAGGGTGGACCATACCAGCGCCCAAAAGCTCAACCCAACCAGTTTTCTTGCAAGTTGGACAACCTTTGCCACTACAAATAGTGCAACTGATATCAACTTCCATCCCTGGCTCTACAAAAGAGAAATATCCCGGTCGCCAACGAATTTTGGTATTTTCTCCGAAAAATTCCTTAATAAATAAAGACAGAGTCCCTTTTAAGTCCGCTAGTGTTACATTTTTATCCACCATTAAAGCTTCAATTTGATAAAAATCCGGCGAGTGCGAAGCATCAAGGGCATCACGGCGAAAAACTTCGCCTGGAACTACAATTCTAAAAGGTGGCTGGTGTTTTTCCATATAAGCTACCTGAACTGCCGAAGTGTGAGTCCGTAAAACCTTGTCAGGCAGATTTTTTAAAGAAAATGTGTCTTGCATATCGCGAGCGGGGTGATCTTTGGCAATATTTAAAGCATCAAAATTATACCATTCACTTTCAATTAGCGGTCCTTCAACCACTTCAAAACCGAGTTTAGAAAAAATTCTGACTAATTCTCTTTCAACTTGAGTTAGAGGATGTAAATGACCTTTGATCATGATTGTATTTTATCAGGATTAGCTTTTGTTTTCAAGAAAATTTTTGTAATCACTTCTTCGGTTTCAATATCGGCGATTGAAACATTTTCTATTTTAAAATTATCAAAAACCTCACTCACAACCGCGCCTAAATCTTTTTTATCCACTTTTAAAATCCCTTTATTTTCAACCAACTTTTTAGGAAATTTTAAATGAGCAAATTTTTTCTTGTCTTCCAAACTATCAAGAAAAACCACAATTTCTTTTTCCGGCGCATATTGATTTTTTAATTCTTCCAAAGCGCCATCAAAAATCTTTTTGCCATGGTTAATAATAATGACTCTTTTGCACAGTTCTTCAATATCTCCCATATAATGACTCGTTAAAATCATAGTGCACTTTTTTGTTTTATTAATATCTTTTAGAAAATTCCTAATTGATTTAGCCGAAACTATATCTAAACCGATTGTCGGTTCGTCTAAAAAAATGACTTTTGGATCATGTAAAAACGAAGCTGTCAGTTCACACTTCATTCTTTCGCCTAGCGACATGTTGCGCAGTCTTTTCGTCAATAACTCTTTCATATTTAAGACTTCTACCATTTTATCAAGATTATGACGATATTTTTGATCAGAAATTTCATAGACTTCCTTAAGCATATTGAACGAATCAATCGCCGGCAAATCCCACCAAAGTTGATTTTTTTGACCCATTACAATAGCAATTTGACGAAGATATTCGTAATTTCTTTCCCATGGAACAAAACCCAAGATATTGGCTTGACCAAATGTCGGATGCATAATACCAGCGAGAATTTTTAAAAAAGTGGTTTTGCCAGCACCATTAGGACCCAAAAACCCCACCAATTCACCTTCTTCAATTTCAATATTTAAATCTTCAATCGCAGTTTTTGTTTCTTTTTTCAGCGACCAAAAATTCGGCCAGCCGGATTGGACTTTGGTAAATTGTTTTGTAATTTTACTGGTAGTAATTATACTCATTTTAACTCGATGCGCTTGAATATCTTTTATTGCCAATTCGCCAAAGGGAACTTGTAATTAAACCAAAAATTAAAGTAATTAAGGGGATATAAATAATATACTCTATTTTTGGTGGATTAAAAAGCGTATAAACCGGTAAATAGGAAATTGCTACAATGGGAAAAACTGTCATTAAAATTGTTCTAATAAACGGCGGAAAAACTCCGACAGGATAACGCATCACTTGATTTATTCTACTCATTAAACCTTGCAATGACCAAAGCCTAATAAACCAAAATGTTGGCACCACGGTTAAGACCGATAAAAAATAATACAAAATTAAACCAAAAAAGGCTAAA